>JABBOX010000258.1 GCA_012927555.1 Phycicoccus sp. | reverse complement strand
GCGGCGATGCGGAAGCAGTACGACCTCTGACCCGCGAATAGCGCCGAACTCGTAGTAACCGTGCGACGGTTGGAGGGCAGATGACGCTCGGACCGTATGACGCGCTGCGCCGGATCACGTACCTGCTCGAACGTTCGCGTGCCGGGACGTATCGCGTCCAGGCGTTCCGCAGCGCAGCGGCCACGGTGCTCGCCACCGGTCCGGCCGAGCTGAGGGCACGCGCGGCCGCCGGCACGCTGACGGACCTGGCGGGCATCGGCCCGGCCACGGAAGCGGTGATCCGTGAGGCCCTGGACGGTGAGATCCCGGCATACCTGAAGTCGTTGGAGGACAACGCAACCCAGCCCCTCGTGGTTGGCGGGCTCACAGTGCGTTCGGCGCTGCGTGGCGACCTGCACGCGCACTCGGACTGGTCCGACGGCGGCTCCTCGATCCAGGAGATGGTCGAGACGGCGATGGACCTGGGGCACGACTACATGGTGCTGACTGATCATTCACCGCGTCTGAAGATCGCGAACGGCCTTTCAACAGAACGGCTTTCACAGCAGTTGGACGTCATCGACACCATCAACTCGGCAGTCGGGGACTTCCGTCTCCTCAAAGGCATCGAGGTCGACATCCTCGACGACGGCTCGTTGGACCAAAGCACGGAGATGCTCGCGAAGCTGGACCTGCGTGTGGCGTCGGTCCACTCCAAGCTGGCGATGTCGGCGGCGCCCATGACCCGCCGGATGGTGGCCGCCGTCGAGAACCCGCAGACGAACGTGCTCGGGCACTGCACCGGCCGGCTCGTCGAAGGCTCACGGGGCACCCGGGGCCAGAGCTCCTTCGACGCGACGGCGGTGTTCGAGGCCTGCGCCACACACGGGGTCGCGGTGGAGATCAACGCGCGTCCCGAACGCTGCGACCCACCTGACGAGCTGGTCACCCTGGCGCTGGAGGCGGGTTGCCTGTTCTCGATCGACAGCGACGCGCACGCGCCCGGGCAGCTGGACTTCCAGATCTACGGATGCGCCCGCGCCGCGCGGCTCGACGTGCCGATCGAGCGAATCGTGAACACCTGGGAGGTGGATCGGCTGCTCGCTTGGGCAAACGGGGCATGAGGCTGTGCTGGCTTTGGAGATTCCACACACTCTCCCCTATGCTTCCCTAGTCCTCGACGGATTCGAGCTGCTGCTCGCTAGCGGCGAGGGGTTCGGGTGAGCACAGATGATCCGGGTCCCCATCGTCTAGCGGCCCAGGACTCCGCCCTTTCACGGCGGCAGCACGGGTTCGAATCCCGTTGGGGATACGCAGTAAGGCCTTACCCAAGGCCCCGTAGCGCAGTTGGTTAGCGCGCCGCCCTGTCACGGCGGAGGTCGCCGGTTCGAGCCCGGTCGGGGTCGCTCATTCGTGCCCGTTCCACTTAGCAACATGCAAGGCTTCACCCAAGGCCAGGTAGCTCAGTTGGTACGAGCGTCCGACTGAAAATCGGAAGGTCGGCGGTTCGACCCCGCCCCTGGCCACCACCGTAACCGCAGGTCAGACACCCTCTGACCTGCGGTTTCGCGTTTCCGGGCCAACCCGCGATGTTCGTTGACCGTGACCGCGACTGACCGCCAGAGGCCCCTATTGACGGTAGTTGGGGGCACGTTGGGGGCACGACGGGGCACATGAGGTACGCCGTGAACGTGGGACTCCCCGGGCTGGTCGTTGCCCAGCATCTCTAGAGGTGAGCGGCCACACGCCGTCTTCTGCGTGGCCATGGCCAGGGAGCGGGTCCTAGTCCGGTGATTCGCCTGGGCCGAGGGCCAGGAGGCCATGCGGAACCTGGCGGCGCGGACCCCTCCCCCTCGTCCCCAGCGCATGTGTGGTGCCTAGTTCATCTCGGGAGGCTGGCCGCGTGAACAGGAGCTGGCTGTGTCGTCCCGCCTTTGGCGCGCCGGGTAAGGAGGTAGACCGTGACGGCACCGACCAGGGTGCCGAGGACATTCGCGAGGACGTCGCGCGGGGCGCAGATCCTTGAGGTGAACAGGGCTTGGTAGATCTCAACCGCGGCTGAGAGCGCGAGGGCTGTGGACATTGTTCGTCGCAGCGAAAGCCCTCGAACGGCCAAGATGAATCCCAGCGGGGCATAAAGAATGACGTTGGGGGCCATGTCATTGGCAATATCGCTGAGGTTCATGGGCAGATAGCGTTCGAATCCACCGCCAACGCACGCGACGAGGGCGCGGCCGGCGTCATGGGGACCAGAATGTTGGGTGAGCAGCCGCTCCGGAATGGTCGCAAGACCGATGGTGAACAAGGCAATCGCCGTCCAGGTGGCCTCCGGCCAGGTGAATCCCCGTCGCCGGAGGGACGGGCAGATGAGGATGGCAAGCACTCCAAGGAATGCCGGAACCTGCCAGGCATCGGGGTAGAGCCATCGCCAGAAGTCGTCCACCATCCTCTGGGTTATGGCGAGGAAGACCCCCACGGTCAGTGCTGGAATCAACACCAGGGGCGCCAAAGGCCACGAACGCGGGAATCGGCGACGCAACACCAACGCCGCCACGAGGGCAACCAGCGGCGCAAGAAACAGCGCAACGCCTCCGACGACGGTCAGGTCCGAAGGCAACATGCGGCCATTCGATCACGAGAGATGGTTGGCCGCCCTCGGAAGTCGAATGGGCGAGGACGGCGCGCTAGCGCCGCCCGCAGGCCGTTCGCGCGCCGAAGGCGCGTCTTGATCTCATAGAGGTCAATTCGGCAGGGCCGCTTCGTGAGCTTCGTGAGCTGCTACAACTGTCGGCCGTGGTGATGGCCGCTCGTTCGCGGATCGATCGATGACTGGCCTGGGCGGCTGATGCTTGACGCCGATCGCACGCATCGCGGCAGTTGAGGACGTTTGGCCGCGCTCCGTCTGTGCATGGTTATGCACGCGGCAACAGTGGAGGGTCTCGCGCGTGGCAGGGCACGCGGGGCCGAGGGCCAGATTGAGGAATCGGGCCCAGCCCGGTCCACGGGTGTCCGCAAAGGATCCGCCACTGACACAAACGCGCACCACATACGGCATAGCGGGTGTTTGGCTGTAACGATGTGCTCCTAAGTGGGCGTATGTAGTCATGGAGCACAGTGGAAGATCACCTCGGGGGGCAGCGTGTTAGACAGGGACGCTCGGTGGTTTGAAGCCCTCTTCACCAGATTCCACGGACAGGTGCGCGCCTACGCCTCGCGCAGAGCGCCTCAAGACGCCGATGACATCGTCGCGGAAGTGTTCGCCGTCGCGTGGAGGAAGCGCCAGGACGTGCCCGACAGTGCGCTGCCCTGGTTGTACGCGGTCGCGGCCCGAGAGATGCTGCACACATTCCGCGCTCACGACCGACGAGATCGATTGAGCGCTCGGCTGCAAGTCACAACCTCACTCGTACACCCCGATCCCGCAGAGCAGATCGCTGGAAGGCTGGACGCCCAAGTGCCGGTGACCCGCGCCTTGGCCCTGTTGCCCGAGCCTGATGCGGAGGTCCTACGCCTGTGGGCGTGGGAACACCTCGAACCAGCGGAGATCGCGACCGTACTGGGCATCTCCTCAGTTGCCTCAAGGGTTCGGCTGCATCGGGCTCGTCGACGGCTCGAATCCATTCTCCTCAAGCCGACTCAGAACCAACGCAACCCAAGCGTTTCGACCCAGGAGTGTGCCTCATGAACCAGCTCCGTGACCGCCTCGCTGCGGCGAACCCTGTTCCCGACCTGCGGTGCTACACGCGCGAACAGGTCACCGCCACGGTGTCGATGATCCTGTCCGACGCGGCACAGGCCGACGAAGCAGTGACAAAGCACAACACCGACGAGATCCCTGCAGTGCGTCCACGACGCCGGCGACACCGCTGGGTGGTGGGACTGTTTGCGGGCCTCATCGTTGTCCCCACCGCGGCGGGTGCGGTCGTGGGCGGCATCCACACCGGCATCTTCGCGCCAAGCCCGCCCGACGGGACTTCCAGCGAGAATGCCGTCGGGGAAGAGTTTTTGAATTCGAAAGACCCAGAGATCCGCAGCCTCGTTCGGGACCTGACGGGTGAATTCCCGCTGCCGGCTGGCTCTAGCTATGCGCCCCTCCTCAAAAGCTATCCGTCGATAGTGAACACCCTGGAGCAACGGACCACCCTCGCTCAGAGTGTGTCCATTTACGCCCAGTGCGAGTGGTATCAGGATTGGCTCAAGGGCGATTCGGGGCGGCGGGCAGCAGACCAGCCCATCATCGATGCCATGCCGACGTGGAAGTACTGGCACTTCGCGATTGACGACACCACTGGTCACAACTCTGGCCTTGAAATATTGAACACGATCGTGGCAGAAACCCGAGTCGGCACCACAACCATGATCAGCCAATACGTCAGTGCCAACTGTTTGGGGCGAGGTCCACTAGTGCCAAGCCCCGACCCCTCGCCCAAGTCCTAAAGTAGTCACGGGCCGGGCTCGCAAGATTCTCGAAGTGATCCACTCGATAACTCAACGCCGATCGATGCGCATAATCCGAATCGCTACCACGTCCGATACGACATCGGAAACTCTTACAATAACGTGGTGACCTATTGCACGTTCAAGGACACGGTGAACATTCCATGATGAGGGCTGGATGGGGTGTCCCGTTTGCTGCTGCCGCGCTCCTTCTCAGTTCGGGATGCAGCGGGGCGTCGATACCCCAGGTAACTGCGTCATCAACGGCGACGGTCACCTCAACCGCGTCGTTCGACCGTAGCGCCGTCTACAAGGAGGCGGCTGCGTACCTCCAGTCATTCTTGACCTCATGGCAGAAGAACGGTTTGTATGCCGCCGGCCAGAAGTACGTGGACCCCTCCCAGAGGGCAAACCAGACGGAGGGGAACCTCGTGCTCATCGCGGGGACCGTGACCCCCACGCAGCCTGGCGAGTGGGTGTCCGCCGACCACTTCACGGTGCTCGCCGACCTCGACCTTCGATTCTCGAAGGAGGACGCCACTGCGTGGGGTAACGGCGTCAACACTCGATTCGTCACTTTCGTGCGATCGTCGGCGTCGGCGCCTTACCAGATCACATTCGCGACGGGCCCATAGGGACTGCTGAAGGCTCTTGGTACATGGGGTGGCAGGTCGTGGGACGCGCCGGGTGGGTGAGTCGTTGAGGTGGGACCGCGCCTGCTTATCAATCAGTTCCTGCTTCAACGACATGTTGCAACACCTCAGATCAGAACGGTGTTGCGACGACCGATTGAACTCGCCGAACCTCGAGGGGAACCTGATCCTGCAGCGGCCCAGGTCCGGACCGTGCACGCGAAGGTGCGTCCCGTAGGACTCGTCCAGTGAAGATTCCCGCTTGCACCCCTTATGAAGCACGCACAGAGGACCCAGGTCTCGAACGGCCCTCAGGTATCCCTGCACGGGCCTGCCTGCGAAGGAGGTGCGCTTGGCGTGCAACCGGGGAGATCCACGATGCACTGGCTGGCGCAAGAACGGTTGACTATTCACGCTCACGAGGATCTATGCCGTCAGGAGACGCGCCCTCATCGGCAATTGAGGGCGTTGAGGTCAGCGCGCAGCCCGGGGGCCGAGCGACACGAGCAGGGTGCGCGTCAATCGCCTTCGCTGAGTAGGTCATCCATGCTGGTAATGACCACGTCAGCCAGGGCTGCCTCAAGCAACTTCGGTTTGGCGGGCTTGTTGGCGTATCCAATGGTTGGTATGCCAACAGCTTTGCCTGCCTGGATGTCGGAGACCGAATCGCCGATGAAGACCGCGTCCCGAGCCGGCGTCCTCAGGATCTCTAGCGCGTGACGGAGCAGGAAGGGATTGGGCTTCATCCGGTGTGGCTCACCCCTTGGGCGGCCGACGGTGAGGCTGGGGGTCCGGGCGAAGTCTTTCCGGACGCAGAATCGCGCGATCGACTCGGCTGAATTGTTGCTGACCACGGCCCATTGCTGGCCCATGTCGGTGACCTGGTCGATCAGGACTGTCACGCCCGCCGTGATCTGCGCAGAATCGACGGCGTGAACCTCTGAGCGGGTCAAGGCGTCTTCGACGAGTTCCACCGCCTCTGGCAATTGAGCCGCAACTTCACGCAGAAGTTCGTGCGGGTCTTCAAGGTTCAACCACTCCGGACGAAGGACGAATCCGGCGGCTTCCAGCGCTCGGAGTATCGCTGTTACGGCACGTACGGCGGGATAGCCGGCGAAGACTGAGCAGATGGGTCCGTCGAAGTCGAAAAGGACCAGCCGTGCTTGAGCGACGAGGTCCGCACCTGCGTTCACAAGTTGACTTCGGTGCTGATGTTCGTCCACATGGACTCAAACCAAGTGGTTGCCTGGCTGACGAATTGAGAGCCGAGGGCTTCGGGGTCATCCGATGCTTCTTGGTGAAACAAGGTCGTGTCCTTGCCCATGAGGTCGAACACGTTGTGGGTGCTTCCGTCGATTTTGACTGCGTGCTTGCGTACTGGATAGAAGCCGTGGAAGGCCTCTCGTCCGTTGATGATGTAGAGCTTGAACAGGGGCGCGGCTGGCTGTGATCGCACCTCAGCGGCAGCCGACTCCACGAGTCCGAGTTCACCGAGCTCGGTGATGGAATGCACCAGCGGCTCCATGTGTCGGCGCATGATCCCGTGGACTCTTGCTCGGAAGGCAGGGTCGTCCTCCCGTGTTTTGACGTCACAGGGCAGGGTCCAGGGCTTCTCACCGTTCGGGACGAGAGCGCGAACCCTGATGCTGCGTGGGGTGTGCCGTCCGCCGCGGATCTTGTCCAAGGGCTCCTGCATGGCGCCTTGCAGGGTTTCCCCCGAGAAGCCGAAGAAGTCGAGGGTGACGTCTTCGGCGTCGAATGCTCGCTCGATGTGGGGGCGAAGGCCGATTGGTCGTTCGGTCCGCTCTCGCACGAAAACTCCGCTGCCGGTGCGTGATACGACCAGGCCTTCGTCTCGCAGCAGTCGGACTGCCTGTTGGACGGTCATTCGCGCGACGCCATAGTGCGCCGCCAGCGAGGTACCGGACGGCAGCTTCTCTCCGGACGTGAATTGCCTCGTCAGGATTCCGGCGCGCAGGGACGACGCCACCTGAAGGTAGGGCGGGCGGGGGTCGTCAGGGTCCAACGTCATGCACGCATTATTGCCCAACCGGCACAGCCTGCCTAGCCATGTGTTGACCTGACTAGTCAGGTTGTGTAGGTTCTAACCTGGCTAGGCAGGCTAGTCATCCACTCAGGAGGGGTTTGAAATGGCTATTGCGCGGCGGTTCAAGATCGGTCACGACGAGGTGTTCCCGTTCGGGGCGTATCTGGTGGCTGAGGTGGGTCCGGTGTTCGACTACGACAAGTCGAGCAAGGACGCGAAGGTCCAGCAGGTCGACAAGGACAACGGGTTGCCATTGTGGTCGGTGGAGGTTCTGGACGCGGACCCGGAGGCGGGCAAGAAGTCCAAGACGGTGACGGTCAAGATCGCGGCTAGGGTGCAGCCGGTCCCTCCGGAGGCGTTGCCGGGGTTGCCGTTTCGTCCGGTGGTGTTCCAGGGGTTGTCGGCGTTGCCGTACATCGATGACGCGGGGAAGTTCTCCCGGATCGTGTGGTCGTTCAAGGCCGAGGCGATGACCGCGCCGGGCAAGTCTGACGCCACGACCGCGCCGGGCAAGCCCGACGCCTCGTCTTCGAAGGCGGCGTGATGGTTGGGCCGCTGGACCTTGCCGCAGCCGTGCAGGCCGTCGCGCTGATCCTGGACGGGCAGCAGGTGCCGGTCCTGGGTCTGGACGGCCGGAACACGTACCCGCACGAGTCGACGTCGGCGGTGATCACGGTTTCGGTGCATCTGGACAGCGCCCGGGAGATTGACCAGGTGGGGGACCTGCTCGGCTTGGACCAGGACCGGGTCAACTCCGACGCGGCCATCTATCACCGGGCCGGGGCATGGCTGCCCGGGGTCCACGTCAGCCTGTACGGCCGGGCACATCTGGGCGCGAGTGTGGCGGGGGTGGGGTCGTGAGCGTGGTCGCGGTCGCCGTCGTGCTGTCCGCCCTGGTGGTGCTGCTGGTCCGGACCAAGCAGCTGAAGGCTGGCTCCGGGCTGGTCTGCGTCATCCTCGGGCTGGTGCTCGGCGCGACCTCGGCCGGTCCCGCGGTCAATCAGGGCCTGACCTCGGGCGGGTCCTGGGTCTGGGCGAAAGTGAGCGCGCTGTGAACCGCCTCGGCGGGACCTCCCGCGGGCAGACCCCGGTGCGGTTGAACGTGGCCAAGGTCCACGTGCCCCTGTCGGCGGTCCTGGCGGCGTGGGCCGGTCGACGGTTGGGCGCTGGCGGGTGGTGGCTGCTGCGTCACCCCTTCGCCGTGGTCACAGCCGTGGTGGTCCTGGTGGCGTGGCGGGTCACGGTCACCCATGGCCCGCTGCCCATCCTCGCCGTGGTGAGCGTGATCGCAGCGGTGCTGCTGGTCTGGCGACGGTTCCACGGCTCCTCATTCACCCGGCTCGTGACATGGCGGGTACGCGGAACGTGGCGGGCCGCAACGGTGTACCGGTACCTGTGGCAGCCAGCCATGGTCACCACCACCCTGGCGGTCCGGGTCGAAGGCACCGAGTACCTGCCCCGGCTCGTGTCCGTCCGCTCGACGGGGTGCCTCGACGTGGTCCGGGTCCGGATGCTGCCCGGTCAGACCCTGGCCGACTGGGCAACCAACGCCCCACGTCTCGCGCAGACCTTCGGGGTGGTCGACTGCCGGGTCCGCTCCGTACCGAAACGCACGCACGACCTGGCGCTGTGGTTCCTGAGCACCGACCCACTCACCGCCCCGGTGGCCCCGTTCAACCCGGCGAACACCCCCGACCTGGCCGCACTGCCCGTCGCAGTGGGGGAGGACGGGCTAGTCCACCGGCTCCGACTGTTGGGCGCGCACCTACTCGTGGTCGGCGCGACCGGCTCAGGCAAGGGTTCCGTTATCTGGTCCCTCATCGCCGCGCTGGCACCGGGCATCAGAGATGGGCTGGTCCAGGTCTGGGCGGTCGACCCCAAAGGCGGGATGGAACTCGCCCCCGGCCGGGCCCTGTTCACCCGGTTCGTCTACGGCGACCCCGACGACAACACCCTGTACGAGCTGGACTTCGCCCACGTCCTAGAAGACGCGGTCTTCGTGATGCGCCGCCGCCAAGCCACCCTGCGCGGCCACACACGGCTACACACACCCACCGTGGCCGAACCTCTGGTCGTGGTCGTCATCGACGAGCTGGCGTCGCTGACCGCCTACGTCGTCGACCGGGACGCCAAACGGCGGATCACAGCCGCCCTCTCCCTCCTCCTCTCCCAAGGCCGGGCGGTCGGGGTCTCGGTCGTCGGTGCGGTCCAGGACCCCCGCAAGGACGTGATCAGCATGCGGGACCTGTTCCCGACCCGGATCCTGCTGCGCGTGACCGAACCCGAACACGTCGCCCTCACCCTCGGCCAAGGAGCGCGGGACCGAGGAGCCCGAGCCGACCTCATCGACGAAGCCACCCCCGGTGTGGCCTACATCGGCCAGGACGGAATGGCCGAACCGGTCCGGGTCCGGTTCACCCACGTCACCGACCACCACATCACCGCGTTGACCCAGCGGTTCGCGCCACGCCCGCTGGTCGCTGTGGTCGAAGCTGCGGCCGCTTCCGTCCAGGACGTGGCCTGATGACCACCACCACGACGCGACGCTCCCGAGCCAGCGACATCAACTGGATGCGTGACGGGGCGTGCCTCGACCGGGCCGACCTGCCCTGGATCGCCGACGCCGAACAGACCACGACCTGGGATCGGCTGGCCATGAGCACGCTGTGCCAGGGCTGCCCCGTGCTGACCGACTGCGCCGGGTACGCCACCAGACAGAAGGTGACTGCGGGGTTCTGGGCAGGGCAGCACCACGACGCCGACGCACCCAACCTCACTGGTCCTGGGTGGGCCATCGACCCACTCCCCGGCCTCGGCGGTCTGGGCGGTCTGGGTGGTGCGGCATGACGACCCGGGTTCCGCCGACCATCACCACCGACATGGTCCGCACCCTCGCGGTCAACGAATCCGTATGCGTACGACCGGTACTGCGCCGGGTCACCGACCGAGCCACCGGCGCCACCACGACAGTGGCGATCCCGTGCGGGTCCACCCGTGAGTCCCGCTGCCCGGCCTGTGCGACCAAAGCCAGGTGGTTGCGGATGACCCAGTGCGCCGAAGGCTGGCACCGCGACGACGAACCCGAAGAACCCGCCGACCTCGAGTCCGACCTCGAGGAAAGCGTCGACGACAACGAGGACCAGGCAGACGGCGAGGACGACGACGACGAGGAGGGCGACGACGATGCCGACTCTGATGAGAAGCAGCGTCGGGTGCGCTCGACCCGTCACCGCCAGGACGTGTCCGACCTGCCACGGGTCCCGGTCCAGAACCACACCGTGGGGCGCACCTTCACCGCACCCTCCGGGGTGAAGTACCGGCCCTCAATGTTCGTCACCCTCACCCTGCCGTCCTACGGCAAGGTCATCCCCGGACGCGGCGTCCCCGTACACCCGGACCGGTATGACTACCGGCGAGCCGCACTCGACGCGCTGCACTTCCCCAAGCTCGTAGACCGGTGGGTGCAGAACCTGCGCCGGGGCGCCGGCTACAAAGTCCAGCACTTCTCGGCCGTCGAGCCGCAACGCCGCCTCGCCCCGCACCTGCATGCCGCCCTGCGCGGTGCCATCCCCAGGGCCACCGTCAAGGCGGTCACCAAGGGCACCTACCTGCACCTGTGGTGGCCGCCCTTCGACCTGGACGTGTACGTCGACCGCCTGCCGATCTGGGACCGCGACGAGAACACTTACCGGGACCCGGACACCGGCCTGCCGCTGCAGACCTGGCGCCAAGCCCTCGACCGGCTCGACGAAGACCCAGACGCCCAGCCGGCACACGCGATGCGCTTCGGGACCCAGGTCGACATCAAAGGCATCGACGGCGGCAGCCCCGACGCGGACCGGGCCGTGCGCTACCTGACCAAGTACCTGACCAAGGCCGTGGGTGAGACCTACACCGACCCCGAGGGCGAGCACGTCGACGCGGCGTATGAGGCGCACATCGACCGGCTGCACCACGAGCTGGCCTACCTGCCCTGTTCCCCGGAGTGCGCGAACTGGCTGCGCTTCGGCGTGCAACCCAAGAACCCTGGCCCTGGCCTGGTTCCCGGCTACTGCGCGAGCAAGGCCCACGACCGCGACCACCTCGGCCTGGGCGGGCGCCGCGTGCTCGTGTCTCGGAAGTGGTCCGGAAAGACCCTGACCGAACACCGCGCCGACCGGGCCGCCGTCGTCCGCCAGGTCCTGCAAGCCGCCGGGATCGACGCCCCTGAAGCGGACCGGCTCTCCGTCGACGTGCTGCACGAGGACGGCCAGCCCCGCTTCGTCTGGGACGACCTCCCCGTGACCGGAGCCGACTACACCGAAGTACTCGTCGCCTCGGTCATGGAGCGCCGCCGCTGGCGCGCCCAGTACGACACCGCCAAACAAGCAGCCCTCGAACGCGACGGCCCACCTGTGGACAACCGTTCGGCAACCACCAACGACACCGCGCCCGACGCGGCCTGACCGGCAGGGGAACACAAGTGGAGAAGCTACTGAACGTCGACGAGGCCGCCACGATGCTGGGTACGAGTAGCAGGTTCCCGCGACGGCTGATCGCCGAGCGTCGGATCAGGTTCGTGCGCGTCGGACGACATGTGCGTATCCCCGCCTCGGCCGTGGATGAATTCGTGCTCGAGGGCACGGTGGAGCCAATCGTCTTGACCTGGCGCGCTGGGCGCGTGGCCTGATGGCTGGTACGCGACGGTTCGGAAAGATCCGGGCGCTCCCGTCAGCCCGGTTTCAAGCGTCATTCATAGGTCCGGATGGACGCCGACAGAGTGCGCCAGACACGTTCCGCACGCGTCAGGATGCCCAGCGGTGGTTGAACCGAGTCGAGGACGATCTGCGCCGCGGACGGTGGGTTGATGACCAGCTCGGCCAGCGCACGTTCAAGCAGTGTGCGGATGCCTACCTCGACGAGAACCCCAGGATCGGCCGCCGATGGGCTGAGACCTGTCGACGCAACATGCGACTGCACATGGTGAGCCTGCTCGATGTCCCCATTGCGTCGATCACCCCGCCACTGGTCCGGGCTTGGCACGCAAAGGCGTTACGGGGCAAAGGTGGTCGAACATCCATCGCACAGTCCTACCGGTTCTTGCGATCGGTGATGAGCGTCGCTGTCCAGGATGAGGCGATACCGCGGAATCCCTGCCAGATTCCGAGCGCGGGGGGGAGGAACGCGCCGGAACGTTCGATCGCCACTGCGGCGCAGGTGCAAGAACTGATCGACTGCATCACGCCGCGGTACCGAGCCCCGGTCGTAATGGCTGCATGGTGCGGGCTGCGCCGAGGTGAAGTGTGTGGGCTACGAACTGCCGACGTGAACCTGGACGCGGCCACCGTCAGGGTGAGGACAAACTGGGTCGAGCTGCTGGAGTCGCCCGACAAGTACGAGAAAGAGCCCAAGAGCGAGGCGGGCAAGAGAACGGTCGCGGTGCCACCACACGTCCTGAACATTCTCGCTACACATGCCGCCGAGTGGGCCGGTCCAGAGTTCTTCTGCGTCGGTCGTGATGGACAGCGGATGACCGGCAATGCCGTCTACCAGGCGTTCGTGCGTGCCCGAAAGCTCGTCGGGCTGTCCATCACCTTCCACGACCTGAGGCACACCGGGCAGAGCCTGGCAGCAGCTGCCGGCGCCTCGCTGGCTGATCTGAAGAGGCGGCTAGGTCACTCTTCGTCAGTGGCGGCCCTGCGGTATATGCATGCCATCGAAGGACGCGACGCGGAGGTCGCGCAGGCGCTTTCGAGGATGGCTGGCGACACCAACAGCGCTCGCCTGCCGCTCGATCTGAACGGGTGACAGACTTGGTTGGGGTCACGACTGGGGGCACGAACGCTGTCTCAACCCGCCTGACCTGCACGTATGTCTATGCCTGAAAATCGGAAGGTCGGCGGTTCAACCCCGCCCCTGGCCACCACCATCACCGCAGGTCATACCCCTTCTGACCTGCGGTTTTGTCTCTCTGTAGGCCGTTTCCAAATCCGTTGACCGACCCCGAGTGACCGTGAATCCCCCCGGATGGCCATGAGTTAGCGCACGAGTTATCGCACGGAACTTCGATCCAAGAGCTCTGGAGGGCGAAATCCTAAGGTTCCGCCGGCGCATGCTTGCAGATGTGCACCAAGAGGTCCTGAGACCACTACAACCCGCCAACGCCCGGGTCCTGTGCCAGGGCTCCTCAGAGGTCAGAGCCGCCGATCCAGGCCGAGCACCGGGGCCACTTGCCAGACACCAGGCCGATCTGGCAGTGGCTGCAAACGGGTTGCGGCCTCCGGGTTATGAGCACCCCGACTTACGTCTCAGACTGTGCAAGCCCTCTCCCCTGCCGCGGTCAAGTCCACGGGAGTGGTGTACGACGGTGATTCGTCGTTGTTGGTTAGGCGCTGATCGCGCCGATGGTCATGGGTGCCTCCTGGTTCTGGTTGGTGGTGCTGGTGATCAGGGCGAGTCGGGAGCGGGATAGGACGTCGAGTCCGAGGTAGCGGCGCCCGTCGGCCCATTCGTCGTTCTGCTCGGCCAGGACGGCGCCGACCAGGCGGATGACTGATCCGCGGTCGGGGAAGATCCCGACGACGTCGGTGCGGCGGCGGATCTCGCGGTTGAGGCGCTCGTTGGTTATCTCCAGCCGGAGTTGGTCTGTCTTTGACGTGCACCACGCTGGGGTCCTTGGCCGTTCGTCCCGTGCTGGATGTGGTTATCTCCGGTCTGTCCATAACGGGATGAGCCGGAGGTTTGATGTTGGTACAGCGGGTTGCCCCTCCCGGGTCGCGGGTCGAGTCCTGGACGGTGCTCGGCGACGACGACCTGCCGGTCGAACCGATCGAGAGGTATTTGTCCTACCTCAGCGCGATCGAGCGATCGCCGAATACTGTGAAGGCCTATGCGCATGATCTGAAGGATTTCTTCGTGTTCCTCACGTTGCGGTCCTTGGACTGGCGCAGGGTCCGGCTCGAGGACGTCGGAGAGTTCGTGGCGTGGCTGCGGCTTCCTGCGGCAGGGCGGGCGGGCACGGTCGCCGTGCTGCCCTCAGTGGTTGCCCAGGTCGGTGCGGCGACAGTGAACCGCAAGCTGTCCGCGGTCAGCTCGTTCTATCAGTACCAAGTCCGCCACGGTGTCGAGGTGGGTGAGCTGCTGGTCGTCTGGCAGCCCGGCGGCAGGGGAGGCTGGAAGCCGTTCCTGCACCACATCAGCAAGGACTCACCACAACCGCGTCGAGCGATCTCGTTGCGAGCCCCACGCAAGCTCCCACGGGTGCTGACCCGTGCTGAAACCCAAGCCATCCTCGATGCTTGCACGCGGCTGCGCGACCGGTTGCTGTTCGCTTTGCTCCACGACACCGGGATGCGCATCGGGGAGGCCCTTGGGCTGCGCCACGAGGACCTCGCCGCGGCTGAGCGTGAGATCACGATCACCCCGCGGGTCAACGACAACGGGGCTCGGTCGAAGTCTGGTCGTCCCCGCACCATCCCGGTGGGAGCGAACCTGATGCGGTTGTATGCCGACTACTTGCACGAGGAGTACCACGACCTCGACAGCGACTACGTCTTCGTTACCCTGGGGGGCCAGCCGTGGGGGCAGGCGTTGTCCTACCGGTCGGTCTATGACCTGGTGCTGCGGTTGCGGCGCCGCACGGGCATCGACTTCGACCCGCATTGGCTGCGCCACTCGGCTGCGACTCGGATGCTGCGCGACGGGGTCCCGATCGAGGTCGTCTCCATGTTGCTCGGACACGCATCGGTGACCACCACGTTAGACACCTACGGCCACTTGACCGCCGAGGACGCCCGTCGGGTGCTGGAAAAGGCAGGTTGGTTCACCGAGGGTCAGGTGGCGCTGTGAACGCCGCGAACCAACCGGGTGAGGGCGTCGGCCGCCCGGTGCTGCTGGCCAAGTTGCTGGCCGCAGTCCGACCCGAGTTCCGCGCCGAGCCGCTGACGTTCGCCGTGGACGATGCTGTCTTCGGCGGCACTGCGTGCAGCGTCCGGTGTTGTGCACGGACGGCCCGCAGCAGCACCGGGTTGTGTCCAGGCCACCACACCCGGTGGCTGGGGGCCGGCCGCCCGGAGGTGACTGAGTTCGCTGCGTCGACGGACCCGCGTTGGCAGCGTGAGCTCCCCAACGGCGGGTGCCGTGCCGCCGGCTGCGGCTACGGCGTCGCCCGCTCGGGGGTGTGTCAGCTGCACTTTCAACGCTGGACGCGCAGCGGAGAAGGTGACCTGACGGCATGGCTGGGTAACCCGCTACCGATCAAGGCCCCCGTCAAGGGTGCGACCTGCCGGATCAGCAACTGCGAGCTCTGGCCCCAGGCACAGCTGGCGTTCTGTCATAGCCACGCGAACAGCTGGAGGGGGGCCGGTCGAGGCGATGTCGAAGCGTTCGCACGATCGTTCAGCGAGATCGCGCTGCCCGCGGATGAGTCCATCCCGTTGGGGCAGCTGGGGACGCAGCTGAGGTTGGAGATGCAGTACGCGTTGCAGTGCCGCCACGACGACCGTACCGCCAAGACTTCACCGGCCATCGTGAACCGGGTCGTGCGTTTCCTGATCGCGACCCAAACGAGTTCGCTGCTGGATCGACCTGAGGACACCTGGCGCGCAGGCAGTGACCACCCAGCACCGAGAGACCCCAGCGCCCGGGCGCTGTTGAGCTTCGCTCGTCGCAAAGTCGACGACCTCGCCCACGGTTGCGGCTGGGAGGGCGAGTATCCGCGCCCGGTCTGGCGGCTACGTCGACTCGGGTTCGAGGGCAACGAAACCCTGGTCTTCGACGTGATCAGCCAACCGTGGCTGGTCGAGCTGGCGAAGCGGTGGCTGCGCTGGCGACTGAGCACCGGGTTGCACCCAACGACCGTCCGCAGAGGCCTCGGGGCGTTGAACCGCTTCTCCGAGTTTTGCCAACGCATCGGGGTCACCGCCCTGAACGGGATCGACCGGGACGTGCTCGAACGCTATCTCGCTGACCTGCGCGCTGACGGGCATGACCCGCAGCGCTATGGCGTCTACATCGGGCAGCTCAACGCCTTCCTCCAGGCGATCCGCCAACACCGCTGGGACGACACATTGCCAACGTCCGCACTGTTCTTCACCGCGGACTTCCCCAAACGCAGCGAAGCGCTCCCTCGTGCCCTCGCCGAGCAGGTGATGACCCAGATCGAGGATCCTGAAGCCCTCGCCCGGTGGACCAACCCGGCCTACCGGCTCGTCACGCTGATCTTGATCCGCTGCGGCCTGCGGGTCACCGACGCGCTGCGCCTGCCCGCCGACTGCCTGGTCACCGACGCCGACGGGGCGCCCTACCTGCGCTATGACAACCACAAGATGAAACGTCAGGCGCTGGTCCCGATCGACGAGGAACTGCAAGCGCTGATCATCACCGAGCGGGCCAACAACGCCAGCAGCAGCAGTCCGTGGCTGTTCCCGCGGCCCACGAAGAACCTCGACGGGCAACTCCCGACCGCTTCCTCGACCTACCGGCTGGCGCTCTATCGCTGGCTGGCGCGTTGCGAGGTCCGCGACGCCCATGGCCTTCCGGTCCGGCTCACCCCGCACCAATGGCGCCACACCCTCGGGACGCGGCTGATCAACCGTGACGTCCCCCAGGAGGTCGTCCGCCGAATCCTCGATCACGACTCACCGCAGATGACCGCCCATTACGCCCGGCTACACGACAGCACCGTCCGCAGGCACTGGGAAGCCGCCCGCAAGGTCGACATAGCCGGCCACGCCGTCGTCATGGACCCCGGTGGGCCGCTGGCCGAAGCAGCCTGGGCCAAGCAACGCCTCGGCCGCGCCACCCAAGCCCTGCCCAACGGGTTCTGCGGACTGCCCGTGCAGAAGACCTGCCCGCACGCCAACGCCTGCCTGACCTGCCCGATGTTCATCACCACCGCGGAGTTCCTACCCCAACACCGCGACCACCAGCGTCAGGTCATCGAGATCATCACTGCCGCCGAAGCGCGCGGACAGACCCGGTTGGTCGAGATGAACCAGCACGTCGCCCGCAACCTCGACACGATCATCACCGCCCTGCAGAGCGACATCGACAACCAGGACACCGCAGCAGATGCGTGCTGACAACAGCAGCCACCTGATCGCCGCCGCCCGAAACCGCCACGAGCTGACCCGGGCCAAGGCGATCCGTTCCTTGCGTGAACTGGACCGCGCAGGCACCCCCATCACGTTCGAGGCCGTCGCCCGCCACGCCGGCGTCTCCAGATCCTGGCTCTACACCGAACCGGACCTGCGCGGCGAGATCGAGCGACTACGCGAAGCCACAGGGCGAGCCCCGACACCGCCGGTCCCAGCCGCCCAGCGCAGCTCAGACGCATCACTGCTGCGCCGGCTACATGCCGCTCAGGAACGCAACCGTCAGCTCAACGAAGACAACCAACGACTCCGTCGTCAACTCGCCCGCGCCCTCGGCGACCAGCGCGCCGTCGAACACCACGGCGACAGCCGCGACCGCAGGGAAGACGGTCACAACTCAGCAACGATCCACCCGTGCTGAGGCCCCTCTGCCACGACCTCGCCAGCGCGTCGTGGACGCCGTCCTCAACGCAACGCCGCAGGTCAAGAGCATGATCATCAGCGGAGCTGAAGATAACGATGGGGTTGTTCGACCAGATCTGTCGCCACAGGCCGCGGGGGAAGTTCGTGAAGGCCAGGACCTCATCTCGTGCCGCGTCGAGGTGGGCGTGGACCTCGGGCAGGCTCTGGACGGAGTCCAGGAGCTTGTCGTACTGGGCGTGGACCGAGTCGGCGTCGATCTGGTCGAACACGCTGTGCAGCATGGCTTTGACCCCACCCCAGGCATGTTTGGGGCAGGTGCTCATCAAGTTGACCGTGTAGTGGGTTCGGCACCTCTGCCAGGACGCGCCGGGCAGGTTCGCCCCGATCGCCTCGACCAGGCCGGTGTGCGCGTCGGAGGTCACCAGTGCGACACCGTTCAGGCCGCGGGCCACCAGGTCCTTGAAGAAGGTGTTCCACCCGGTCCCGGACTCGCTCGTGGAGGTGGCCACGCCCAGGACCTCGCGGTACCCGTCGGCGTTGACCCCGGTAGCGACCATGACCGCGATCTTGACCACCCGCCCGCCTTCGCGGACCTTCATCGTCAACGCGTCCGCAGCCAGGAACGTGTACGGGCCGGCGTCCAACGGCCGCTCACGGAAGTCCCGGACCTGGGCGTCCGGGTCTGGGGCCATCACGGAGACCTGGGACTTGGACAAGCCGGTGATTCCCAGCGACTGCACCAGCCGGTCCATCCGCCGGGTGCTCACCCCGAGCAGGTAGCAGGTCGCGACCACCGAGGTCAGCGCCGCCTCGGCCCGGCGACGTCGCTCGAGCAGCCAGTCCGGGAAGTAGGAGCCCTCCCGCAGCTTGGGCAGGGCCACATCCATGGTCCCGACCCTGGTGTCCAGGTCGCGGTGTCGATACCCGTTGCGCCGGTTGGTCCGCTCCGGATCACGGGTGCCGTACGCGGCACCACACACGCTGTCAGCCTCGGCGGACAGCAACGTGTTCAAGAAGCCGCCCATCAGCTGTCGCAGCAGATCCGGGCTGGCTTGGGCCAAGTGCTCGTGCAAGAACTCGGACGGGTCAATACTGGAGTTCGCGGTCATCGCAGTGCCTTCCTTCGAGTGGGTTTTGGTAGATCTCTCGAAGAATCACGCGGTGACCGCGCCCACGTCTACACCCGGGCCGTCACCACGTCGTACACCACTCTGCTGGACTCAACTACCGGACCTAATCCACTCAGCCAAGGACAGGATGCGTGAGCTCGTCCTCTGTGGGCTTGACCTCGTCCCAGAGGGCATCCGCCCCGACGCCCTGACGTTGAGCCAGCATCTGGATGTTTCGCCAAGCGTCATGCGGCTTTCGTCGCTCATAGCTCAACACAAAGACATTGGATGACTTGGGCCTGATGCGGTGTTCGATACCGGGCAGCTCAAGAAAGAGGGCACCAGATGCCCGAAGCATGTCGTGCCCCATGCTCTTCATGATGATCATGGTCGATTTAGTGGCCACCATGGCGGCCACTTCGGTGGGCGCGTCGAGCATGTGGTGATTGGTCGTGATGAGGCCGTCAAAGCCCATCTGCGAGATGGCGATGATCAATGCCCGGTCGCTAAGGGAGGACAATCGCGGGTCGATCTTGTGCACGTGCGTGAGCGTCACGTTTATGGGCAGGAATGGACTAAAGGCTTCAATCAGTTTCGTGGGAAAGTTCTGATCCAGGGCGAAGCGCAGTCCCGTCATGCGGCTGGTGAGAAGGTCCGCAGTTGCGTCTCAAGGTCGACGGCCTCGGCCACGATGACGGGGTCGATCTCGTACATGTCCCCGATACGCTCTACTGAAAACCCCTGGGCGGCAAGAGCAGCCAGAGCGGTGCTCGTCAAACGTGTGCCCTGCACATGCGGTTCGCCCGCCAGTTTCCCTGGAACGATCCGGAAGTTGGGCCGTGGCCTGATGAGGTCAGGGGCGCTCTGTCCGGCGTATTCGTAAGGTGCCGTCAGGCCGAATGTCTTCAGGGTTGGAAAGGTTGTCTCTCCGTTGGGGCCCTGGATCTCGTTCCCCAGCCGCACCCAAATCTGACCGCGAACATCCACAAGCAAGGGGTACGGGTGCTCATCAGTAGAGCTCCACAGGTCAACTCCATGCTGGGTCAAAAGGTTCAAGGCGGCCCGCACTCTGGGCATGGGGCTCGAGGGGAGCGGACTTCCATCGTCGTGCGAGACCTTGGGTCGTCGGAGCCACGACACAATGCGCAAGCACATGAGGTCGCTGTAGGACCACAGTTTCTCTTGGACCGGCGACACGCTGGGGACGACGATCCCGTGTCGCGCCCACCAGTACACGGTGGTCTTGGGGACGCCGGACAGAGCAGCCGCGCGGGACGCGTCGTAGCACCCACCCCACGCGTAGCGGAGATTGTCCTCCACAACCACTGTCCCCACCTCCTTGCGAACGATGATGGCCGACGGTACCGACATCTGAGACCTGTGACTATCGTGCCACCCGCTTGGCGGCCGCGTGGGTTCATGGAATTCTTCGCCCCTGGCGGCGCGAGTCGGATCCGTCGTCCGATTCTGAACCGTTCCTGGTGTGCAAGCGGTTCACCCGAGGAGATATGCGCGCTGTGAGCTGGTGACGAGGCGCAGAGCTCGTGACTTGTTGGGGGTTGCCGGAGACGCGGGATGTCCCACTGAGTCAAGGCTGCGGACCGTCGGCAGCGAACCTCCTCACCGCGCTCGGCGACGTGTTCGCCGGACACGGCACCCGATCGCATGGTGTATCGCCCAACCAGTAGTCGCAGCGTCGGCGGGAACAGCCCGCCTAGTGGACGCGAGGGGCAATCAACATGTTCGTCATCGACGTCAACATCCCGCCGAACCGCACGGGCCTCCCGGGCATTGCCTCCCTGGAGTCCATCGTGGGGGCTCTGCTCACCTTTGGGCTCGTAGCCTCTGTCGCGGGTATCGCCATCTCGGCCATTGCTTGGGCTATCGGCTCGCATTCTGGAAACCCGCATGTCGCAGGCAAGGGCAAGTCCGGAGTGCTGGTCGCGCTGGCGGCGGCCTTCCTGATCGGCGGCGCCACCTTCCTTGTCAACTTCTTCAACGCCCAGGGCGGCCACCTCGCATGAACGCGCTGACTGGGATGTCTGCCGGGAGGAAGTGGGGCGTCGGCAGTACGGTGCTGGCATTGCTGGCTCTCATCGTCCTTGCGGTCATCGTCACCGGGCATGCGGCGCCGACATCTGCCGGCCACGTGGCAGTAAATGGTTCAAGCCCGACGGCTGCGACGATCCCTCCGACATCAAGCCCGGGGTCGCTGGCAGCGGAACAGCAGTCGGAGCTGGAGCAGAGCATCAACCGACTGCGCGCCGTCCCGCCGGTCCAACCAGCAACTTCCGCCCGCTACGCAGCTGTGAGCGCCCAGGCACGGCAGCAGCCCGACCTCTATGCAGCCGCCTTCGTGCGGCAGCTGATGACCCAGGACTACCGCACAGACCGCAAGCAACTGCTGGCCTGGGTGCAGTCGGAGTCGGCTCAGTCCACCGACCCACTGGTCGTCGGGCTGACCCCCGTCGATCTGCGAGGCAGGATGGCGGTCGCCTCAGTGCAGGACGGTGTCAACGGGCCTGCACCGGTGCCAACTCAAAGCGACTGGGCGGATCTGGCTCGACGCCAAGGCCATACGACAGTTCAGATTCAGCGCGTCATCGAACCGGAGCCCTGGGCAAGTGCGGTCGCGAACGGTCAAATCACCGACCCGGGAGTCACCGCCCGTCAGGTCGACGCAGACGTCACTTTGCAGACCACTGACCAAGGCAAAGCCACCGCGGTGCACTACAGCGTCGCTTTGGTGGTCAACCTTGAGGGGCCCCCGGTCCGGGGCGGATACGGCTTCGTTACGGCAATCACCTACAACGTCGCCGCAGTGGGCTGAAGATGAGCTGCACCGGACCCAACGCCTTGAACCCGATCTGTCGCATCGGTGACATTGCCGCCTCGGCTGCCAATGACGCCTTCTCGAACATCGCCGGCTGGTTCGGCAAGGCCGCATCGCAAGCGACGACGTGGCTCTGGCAAGAGATCGGCTCAGCAACATCGGTGAACCTCGAGTCTCCCCAGCTGACCTCAGATCTGCTCGCAACCTCGGCCATCGCGGTCGTCCTGAGCCTCGCGTTGTTCCTGGTGCAGGTCATCACGTCGGTTCTGCGCCGAGAACCCGGCGGGCTGGGCCGGGCCGTCAAGGGGCTGGTCGTCGCCCTCGTGGCGTCGGTCTTCGCCCTCGCCGTCACGAGAATCCTTCTGGGTGTTGTGGATTCACTCAGTGAAGGCGTTGTCAGCTATGCCATGGGCACCAACATCGCCGGTTTGGGCACCCAACTCGCGATCGTGAACATCGAAGGGGTCAACAACCCGGCGATCGTCCTGCTGTTCTCGATCATCATCCTCGCGGCCGTGGTCGTGGTCTGGGCCGCGATGATGATCCGCAAGATGATGATCATCATCGCCGCAGTGCTCACCCCGCTGGCCTTCTCGGGCGCGACCGCCGATTTCACCCGCGGTTGGGTCCGCAAGTGGATCGAGTTCATGGCCGCGATGATCGCCTCCAAACTGCTTCTGGTCATCATCTTCATGATCGGGGTGTCCGTCATGGAAGGCGCCGGGCTCAGCGCGCAACCAGGACCGGGACAGCAGCTCACCCAACTAGCCACGGGCTCGCTCATCCTCCTGCTGGGGGGGTTCGCCCCCTGGGCCGCGATCAAGATGTTCCACTTCACCGGCGATGCCCTGCACTCCGCACACGCCACCGCCGTGCTAGCTCCGAGCGGCGCGCGAACGGTCCTGGCCGCGCCACAGAAGGTCAACGCGATGCACTCCCAGGCTTCTCACGCGGCGGCCAAGTTCAAGGGCGTGGGTGGTGGTATGCCCGATGGCAATCAACCTCCCAAGGACAGCGCTGAACTCCTCAAGGAGAAGCCCGGACAAGGGGGCAACCCAGGTGGACGCGTCAGCCCTGCCCTTGGCGACAAGGGACAACAAACGGCGGCAACCGCTAAGCCACTCGCCGCAGGGACCGGCTCCTCGGCAGCGGCCGGTGGATCTGGCGGAGCGGTTGTAGCAGGCGGATCCGTTGCAGCCGCAGCAGTTGTCACTCCCGTGGTTGTCGCCGCGGCAACGGTCACGGCCGCCAAGAAGGCGGGCACCTCGGCGGCGAACGCTGCATCCCAGTCGGCACCCGAGCCTCCGACGTCGCCAGTCCAGGAATGGCCCCACCGCGGCCGGACCAGCTGAAAAGCCTTGATGTCCTTGACCTCCCACGAGTTGCAGAGAGCAAACACATGACCGACACCGCCCCCGCAACATCCCCGAACCTCGTCCGATTCGGCCGTCGAACCTCTCGCGGACTGCTGCTTGGCTTCTCCGCCGCGCGGGTCGCCTGCATGGCCACCGCTGCCGCAGTGTTCATCCCGTCCCTGCTGTTCGCGGGCATCGTCGGCACAGCCACCACCGCAGTGATCTGGGTCAGCTTTTTGGCCGCAGCTTTCGTCCCGTGGGCCGGGCGACCCCTGATTGAGACCGCGCCGACCGCGGCGCACTTCTTGGTGCGTCGCCTCCAAAGACAGACGACGTATGCCGTCCGACCCAGCGAGCCGCGCCCGGCCGGGACCCTGGCGTTGCCCGGAGACGCAGCGGCGCTGCGCTGGCTCTGGCACCCTGGAACCCGTGCCGTGATGGTGCACGACCCTCACCAGCAGACCCTGACCGCGGTCGCGCACGTGAGGCACCCGGCATACGTGCTCCTCTCCCCTGACGAACAGTCCCGACGCGTCCAAGGCTGGGGACGAGCGTTGGCGGGCCTGGCGGCCTCGGGCACCTGCGCCAGAGTGCAGATCCTGGAGACCGCCCAACCCGACAGCGGCCGCGGCATCATCGACTGGTGGCAGGAACACCGCGAGCTCCACGGCGCGCAATGGGCTGTGCAGCAGTACGAGAAGCTCATGGAGACCCAAGCTCCCGCGGCCTGCACCCATCGCACCCTGGTCGCCCTGTCGCTCGATCTGAAGGCGGCCGGCAAGGCGATCAGGGAAGCCGGGCGAGGCATGACCGGCTCAGCGACCGTTCTGGCCCAAGATATGGCCGCGTTCGAGTCCGGCCTCCGCGCAGCCGAGCTGAAGCTGGTGTCATGGCTGGGCCCACCCGACCTTGCCGGCGTGATCCGCAGTGCCTACGACCCGGCCGGGTGGGCGCAGCTCGACGGAACCGGTGTGGGTCAGGACCTGGGAACGGCGGGGCCGGTCGCCCTCGAGGAGCATTGGGATCACCTGCGTCACGACAGCGGCTTCTCCGCCGTGCTGTGGATCAGCGAGTGGCCGCGCATCGACGTCCCGCCGCACTTCCTGCACGCGCTCGAGTTCGCACCCGGGGTGCGCAAGACGATCTCGATCACCGCAACCCCGCTGTCCACCGCGGCGGCGATGCGAGACATCCGCAAGGCCAAGGTGGAGTACGTCACCGATGCCGCGCAGAAGGCACGCCTTGGCGTGATCACGGACCTGGCCGACGCCCAGGAACTCTCGGACGTGATGACCAGGGAGCGGGCCCTCATCAGCGGCCATGCGGACCTGCGTTTCACCGGCCTTATCGCGGTCACTGCCCCCAACAAGGACGATCTCGACGCTGCGGTCTCGCAGCTGCAGCGCGCGGCCACACAGTCCGGCTGCGAGACCAGGCTGCTGCTCGGCCAACAGGCACGATCCTTCACCGCGGCCGCGCTCCCACTGGCACGAAAGGTGCACTGACCAATGAGCAAGCGCTATCGCACATACGCGACCACCCTCTTCACACCGGCACGCCACACCAGGCGGGAGCGACACGTCCGGTCCAAGGCGGCCAGCGCGGTCGTCGTGGCTGCGCGTCGACGCGCCAAGGACGAAAAACATTCCCGCGCAAAGGCTCTCGCCGATGAGCGCGAGGGCGCGCATTACCTGCCTCGCGGCGGTGAGAGCGGTCCGTCGGCGCTTCGCTCCGCCAGGCGGTTCCGCGTCCCGCCCCATCGGGCGACCTCTGAGGTGCTGGCCGGCGCCTACCCTTTCCTGGCCGAAGGCGGCCTCGGTAGCGAGGGCACCTTCATCGGCCAGGACGCGTGGTCAGGCGGAGGATTCTGCTTCGACCCCTGGGTTCTCTATGCGAACGGGACCATCACCAACCCCAACTGCCTGCTCGCCGGCGTCGTAGGGCGAGGCAAATCCATGCTGGCCAAGGCGATGGCCACCAGGTCCATCGCCCTGGGACTCATGGTCTACGTTCGTGGGGATCCCATGGGCGATTGGTGGGTCTTGCCCCGCGCCGTCGGCGGCGCCGCGATCGAACTGGGAGGCGGCTCACCCAACCGCCTCAACCCCCTCGATGAAGGGCCACGGCCGGCGGCCATCGCGGACGACGAGTGGGCCAAACTCGTAGCGAGCCGGCGTCGGGCTCTGCTGGGCTCACTGGTCGAGTCCGCCCTAAACCGTCCAATGTCGGCCGTGGAACACACCGCGTTGGACCAGGCCCTTCGCGCCGTGGTCGCAGCGGCAAGAACCGACGCTGGGGAGGCAACGCCAACCCTGCCCAAGGTGGTCGATGCCCTGTTCAACCCCAGCCTGCCCGAAGCCGGAGCGACGATCCGCGAGCTCGTGACGGACGGCCGCGACGTCGGACATGCGTTGCGGCGCTTGGTGTCCGGCGACCTGGCGGGCCTCTTCGATGGCGAGTCGACCGTGACCTTCGACCCGTCCCTGCCCATGATCTCCCTGGATCTGTCGCGCATCTCCGGGTCGGACCAGCTCATCGCGATGGTGATGGCCTGCGCATCGGCGTGGATGGAGGCCGCCCTATCCGACCCTGACGGTGGGCCGCGCTGGGTCATCTACGACGAGGCCTGGCGTCTCCTTCGACAACCAGCGCTGCTCGCGCGCATGCAGTCGCAGTGGAAACTCTCCCGAGGCCTGGGGATTGCCAACCTGATGATCATCCATCGCCTCTCTGACCTCGAGGCGGTCGGCAACGCTGACTCCGAAGCCAGGGCTCTGGCCTTGGGCCTGCTGGCCGACTGCTCAACCAAGATCATCTACCAACAAGAGTCATCCGAAGCCCCGCACACCGCGCAGGTCCTCGGACTCTCGGTGACCGAACGGGGCGAACTGCCCGATCTTCAACGCGGAGAAGGGCTTTGGCGAGTGGGGCAGCGCGCCTTCGTTGTTCGTCACCTGGTCACCGACGGCGAGTTGCAGATGTTCGACACCAACTTCCGAATGTTCAAAAAGGCCGTGGGCAGGTGAACTCCCTGAGTCGCAGCCTCTCTCTGTTCAGGTCAGCAACCTCGCGTTGGTGGATGAATTTCCAACTGTGTCCTGGAAGTTCGCTCGCCGCGTGATCACGAATGTCGACGTGGACGGGTTCAACCTCTACCACGGCTGCCTCAACGGGCAACCTCACAAGCGGCTCGACCTCGAAGCGATGTGCGCGCGGCAAGATCTTCACCGGCAACCGGTTGTGGAACAAGTCTGCGCACAGCCCCTTGTGCGAGGGCCGACGAGAATGCGCGAGAAAATGCAAAAGGTTGTACTGACAGGCGCAAACGGCCTCACTGACCCAGAGTAGCTCCGGTGAGCAACGCCCCGTCGAGGTGGCTGTTCCAATGGTGGATCGGCCTCTGACACAACGGATGCGGCACTTTGCACCGGTGACCGTGACAGGGGCGAACTGCCATGTGTGTGTGATGCCGTCCGGGACCGTCCCTGCCACGAACGGTCAGGGACGACCACGAGCGGTGGTGTTGGTGGGATTTGAACCCACAAGCGGGTTACCCCGTTACGAGCTTCGAGTTCTGCGAACCCACGTTCAGGCACGGCGGTCGGGGTCCGTCTCGTGCGCAACATGGCTGGCCGCGACAGTCGCCGAACGCAGCCGAAAGACGACGAATGAGGCAAGCCTGTCGCGGCCGCGAGAATCGGATGGGCCTATGCCGAACCTCTGCATCACTCGCCTGTGGCGCACCAGCGGTTAATCAGGACAGCGTAGATCTCCACCGCCGCCTTCACTTTGGTCATCGAGCACCACTCGTCGACAACGTGGCACTGGTTTGGCTCGCCGGGGCCGAGGATGACAGTCGGTGCGGGCGCGCCGCCATCCTCGGCGAGGAGCGCGGCTAGGACCGAGGCGTCAGTGAAGAATCGAGCTGGCGGCTGCGGCTCGGCGTCCTGGCCAGCCAACACCAGCGCCTGCCGCACCAAGTCGACGAAGGGGTGGTCCAGCTGGGTGTCCACGACAGGCAGCACGACGTAATCCTCGACGGTGACACCTTCGCCCGCGAGTGTCGTGACGGTGCCGCGCAGCGCGCTGCCGTCCGCGCCGGGGACAGTACGCAGGTCAAGCAGCATGTGGGCGGCGTCGGGAACGACGTTGACCTGCACCCCGCCCATGAACAGTCCGACGTTGGCGGTGACCGACCCGAAACGCTCGTCTGTCGGCCAGGCGGCGTGATCATGCAGCGCGACGGCCGCTCGTGCGAGCCTGACCACGGCGTTGTCACCCAGTTCCGGTGCGGAGCCGTGGGCGGCGCGGCCCTTGGCGATAAGTCGCATCCATTGCGCACCCTTGTGCCCGGGCACCAGCCGGTTGGCGGTCGGCTCGGCAACGACCAGTGGGCCACCGACCGCGAGGTCGGAGCGTTGGAGCATCGCCGAACCCGTGCAACCGGTCTCCTCCCCTGCCGTCAGCACGATCTGGATGCCGCGGCATTCGTGGGGCCTCCCAGCGTGCTGGGCCGCAGCGACGAGGAGCGCAGCGACGCCCGACTTCATGTCGCTCGTGCCTCTACCGATCATCCGGTCGCCGTCCCTCTCAGCGCCCCACGGGTCGACTGCCCACTGGCTCGCGTCCACCGGCACGGTGTCGAGGTGGCCGGTCAGGGTCAGCGGGGCGGACGGCGATCCTGCGCGGGCGATGAGCTGTTCGCGGCCGGGCTCCCACCCCACGGTCGTGAGCTTGAAGCCGGCTCCGTCCAGCACCGCGCCGGCGCGCCGGGCGAGGAAACCTTCGCCGGTCGCCACCGATCGACCGCGCACGAGTTCGGCGAGAAGGTCAAGTACCGCAGGAAGAGGCTCGACGCTCATTTTGGTTTCTCGTCAGCGATGACGGCAGCGTAGGGACCCTCAGCAATCTGCGCCCCGTGGAGCGTGGTGCTCCACGCCGCGACTTGGTTGGCTCGGGACACCGCGGCGCGCAAGTCCCGCCCAGCGGCCAGTTCGTGGCCAAGCGCGCCGCAGAATGCGTCACCGGCGCCACTGGTGTCGACAGTCTCAACTTCGACCGGGTCGAACAGGACGGCTCGGTTGGCCTTGCCAGCCTCGTAGAGCGCGACGCCTTCACTGCCGAGGGTGACGATGACGTGCCCGCCGAAGTCCAGCCCAGCAACGCAGCCGTCGATTTCTGGCATCGTCGCGGGGGTCGCAGTTCTGGCCAGGCGTCCCAACTCGGTCCGGTTGGGAACCAGAACGTCGGTGTACCGCAGGATCTCGGCCAGAGCCGAGGGATGCGCGGTCATCGGCGCAGGGTTGAGGATGAACGTCCCGTGAGTGCTCTTGGCTGCCGCGAGCACGGCATCGAGGTTGGTCTCGAGTTGGGCCATCACCACGGCCGGGCTGTGCGAACGCAGATAAGCCTCAACGTGAGCGCCATCCAGCTCACTGTTTGCGCCCCGGTCGACGACGATGACGTTCTCCCCATCGGGTGCGACCAAGACCATCGCGGTGCCGGTCGCAGCACCTGCCACGGTACGCACATTCTTTACCTCGACCCCACGTCTCATGAGGGCGTCAAGGACGAATGCCCCCTCTGGGTCTTCTCCGACACACGCGAGAAACGCGACCTTGCTGCCTAGGCTGGCCGCGGCCACGGCCTGGTTGGCTCCTTTGCCTCCCGAGCCGACGCTCTTTCGGAGTGTCAGGACGGTCTCACCCGGTCTGGGCACGTGGGGCACCCCGAAGGTGGTGTCAAGATTTATCGAGCCCACGACGCAGATGCCAGTGTGGCTATGCGGATGGCTCACCGGTTGCCTAGCTGGTCGATGGAGTCCAAGACGAGGTCCCAGTACCTTCCTGGATCCAGCTTCATCGCTACCCGGGCGTTGGGCGGCCGCTCGTACCTGTCGTGAAGGTCGACCACAGTGGTGCCGCGGGTCCAGTCACCCTTGGTTTCGACGGCGACAAAACACTCCTGCCAGGTGATCAGGTCCGGGTCGATCAAGGCAGCGACCGTGCAAGGGTCGTGGACCGGCGGTGACTCAAAGCTCCAGACTGCCCGGTATGAGGAACCAAAGAATCCCATCCACTCTCCGCAGGTGCGTCCGAGCGGGTGGTTCATCGCTTGCATCCGGGCGACGACTTCCGGGGTAGCCAGTGCCTGATGTGTCAGGTTCAGCCCGACCATGCTGACTGGTAGCCCGGAGCCAAGCACAACGTCGAGAGCCTCGGGATCGGCGCAAGTGTTGAACTCAGCGGTGGGGGTGTGGTTCCCGCGTCCAGTCGACCCTCCCATAAAGATGATCTCGGCGATCTTGTCAAGCATGTCGGGATGGCGTTGAAGCAGCGTGGCCACGTTGGTGATCGGCCCGGTGGCCACAATGGTGACCGGGTGGGCCGACGCGTCGAGTACCTGGCGCATCAACGCGACCGCCGACAGTGCAGAGGAAGCAAAGGCCGGCTCAGGCATCTCGGGTCCGTCGAGACCGCTGACCCCATGGACATAGTTGCCCAACTCGCTGGCACCGGCCAACGATCCCGCGGCACCACGGGCCACAGGCGTGGTGGTGGCGCCGGCCAATGTCAGGATTCTCAGCGCATTCCGGGTTGCGTCGACAACGGAGCAGTTCCCGAATGTGGTCGTGACCGCCCGCAGGTCGATGCGGGGCGACTGCACGGCCAGGAGGATCGCGATGGCGTCGTCATGGCCGGGATCACAGTCGAGAATGATGGGGATCGGCGCGGGGGTGTCGCTCATGTCCCTGTCTCACTCGTCCTTGTTCAGCCATCGAACCATGGAGGCCATGAGACCATCGAAGCCAACCCATTGAATGAATTCGACGGGACACCAGTGCGGACCGATGTCACTGGTCCAGACCAGCGACCTTCCGGACCCGTACTCGGCCGTGGCGATGAGGACGTCTCCGTTGACGCTGGCAACGACCTGAGCTTCCGGCTTGGCCACGACCCGGTTATAGCCCAAAAGAACGGGTGCCCCCTGCTGCCAAGCCCGCCCGACTGGGTGGTCCGGTGCGTCAAGGGTGGGCACCGCGCCCTCAGGGACCTCAACCCGGTCGTCGTAGTCGAGCATCGTCACGGGGAGCACTTCGGCCAGGGGGCTGCGGGCGAAGTTGGCTCTGGCCTGGAAGCCCTGAAAACTCAGGTAACCACCGGCCATCATCAGGGCGCCCCCTCCTCGGACCCAGTCGCTAAGGTTCTTCAGCCGGTTGCTGCTCGGCCTGCCGTGCAGCCACGTTGCCTGCGGCAGCAGAAAGGAGTTGGCCCCGATGTCCGAGAGGACGATGACATCGTAGGCGTTGAGCGCCTCTACGTCGGCGGGGAACCTTTCCGGCACGTCGTGGGCATACATGTGCTCGACTGTGATGCCCTCCCGCCCGAGCGCAGCGATGTACTCGACGGCTCCGGAGTGGAACGTGACGCTGGTGAAGCTGTCGAAGCCTTTGTAGTGCGTGGCCTGGGACACCCAGGACTCGCCGGCCAGAAGTACGCGAGCCATCTACTTCTCCTCACAGTTGTCGAAAAGGGCCCTGGGGTTGCTCACCAGAAGTTGCTCGACCACACCGGCTGAAACCCCCAGTCGCTTCAGCCGGGGGACAAAGTACTGCAGGATGTGCCCGTACCCGGGACCGCCGTAGCGACGCAGAAGGCTCTTGAGGAAGATGTCGGATGAGATCAGTACGCGGTCGCCGAACCCCGCTTCCAGCAGGGAGACGATGTTTCTGGCGTTGTCCTCATCGGAGGGGCATTGGACGCCCTGGTCGGCGTAGAACAGCTCGGCTCCGATCATGTCGTACTGGATCCAGGCGCCCCGTGCGGCCAGCCGCTGCTGGTAGTCCTGGTCGTGACCAGATGGCCCCATATGGCAAAGGACCACGGCATGCGGGTCAACGCCTTGCTGCTCAACGAGATCGAGGACTTCATCGCCGAGTCGGAACCATGCCGGCAGGTGTACCTGCATCGGCAGACCGGTGGCACGCTGGGCCCAGCAGGCGGCGGTGAGGCTGGTTCGTTCGGCCTTGGTGAACTGTTCGCTCACCCCGATCTCACCAATGATTCCCGGCCTGATCCCGTCCTGGCCATCGCGGATGTCGGCGATGATGATATCGGCCATCTCTGCGACGGAAGCCATGCGAATGCTCTCGGGGTGCGAGCCTTCCAGGTAGAACCCGGTCCCTGCCACGATGTTGATGTCGGCGCTAATGCTGATCTGTTTCAGCCGGTGGAGGTCCCGCCCGATCCCCAACCCAGTGGCGTCGATGATGGTCTTTCCGCCAAGATCGCCAAACCGTCGGATCTCCCCCACGGCTAGTTCTGCGTCGTCCAGACGGCAGTTGTCGCGGTTCCCGAAGGGGTCATACTTCAGGTCCCAGAGGTTGTCGATCCGAACATTCTCACGGGCGAAGGCGTCGGGGTCGAGCCCGGTGGAGGTGGTGGGTTGCCACCATGAGCTGACGTCATTCAGGACGTGCTCGTGGGTCGCGCAGACACCGAGATCTGCACTGTCCACGGGTCCTCGGACCGTGGTGACCGCCGTCATCGGAGACGACCCACGATCCGAGTGAAGAGCTTGCTGTTCAGGAAGATCGCGACGATGAGGATGATGCCCTGGGTGATTGGCACCCAGTAGACGTCAACATGCAGCAGGACCAATCCGTTGGCCAGGATCCCCAGGGTCATCGCCCCGATCATGCTGCCGGTGATGGATCCCCTCCCGCCCATCAGGCTGGTGCCGCCGAGCACCACCGCCGTGATCACCTCCAACTCGAACCCCGTCCCCGAGTTTGAGGAGCCGCTGGCCAAGCGGGTCGCGACCAGGACCCCTGCCACAGCCGAGAAGACGCCAGTCAAGGCCAAGGCCCACAGCTGCACTCGCCGGATGTCGACGCCGGACCGGCGCAAAGACTCGTCGTTGGACCCATCCGCCACGATGTAGCGGCCGAACCGGGTCTGGGTAAAGACGTACCAACCACAAATCACCGTTGCAATGGCGATCCACGTCGGTGCGTACAGGCCGAGGAATTGACCCTGGCCGATGCTGAGCAGCCAGTCAACCTGGATGGGCGTGCTATATCCCTGCGTGATCAGCAACGCCAAACCACGCACGGTTGTTAAGGCCGCGAGTGTCACGATGAACGACTGAAGCTTGCTGTACGCAGTCAGATAGCCGTTGACCAACCCGATTGCCGCGCCGACCGCCAGGGTTGCCGCAAGGGCCAGCAGCGGGTTGCCGGTCTTGGCCATGAGCGCCAGAACTGAAGCGGTGAGGCCCACGATGGATCCGACGGAAAGATCAATGGCGCCAGTGGTGATGACAAAGGTCATCATCGTGGCGACGACCACGGTAGGAGCGATCTGGCGCCCAACGTTAACCAGGTTCTCGCCCGTCAGGAAGGCGTCGGCTCGGACGCTGAAGAAGATGAAAAGAATGACGAAGACGACGAGGATTGACAGGACATTGAACTGCGCGGTGACAAACTCGTACAACGGGCTGCCATGAGTGCGCCGGTTGTCGCTGCGAACCTCGGCTTCTGCGGCGGGAGGCATCTACTTTCCCATCATGGATGTGACAAGGCCCGCGAGGTCCGTCTCTGAGGGAGGCATCTCCCGCCAGACCACGCCTTCGTAGAGAACGATGAACCGATCGGCCACCTCGAAGAGGTCCTGAAGGCGGTGCGTAATAAGAATGACGCTGACCCCTCGGGACGAGATGTCTCGCACGAGTTGCAGAACCGTCTCGACCTCTTTGGCAGCAAGGGCGGCCGTCGGCTCGTCCAGAACGAGCACCTTGGGGTCGAAGGTCACCGCCCGGGCAATGGCGATGGCTTGACGCTGGCCGCCAGAGAGGGTTCCGACGCCTTGCCGGGTCTTCTTGACGCGGATATGCAGCCGCTGGAGATGGTCCAACGCCTGATCGTGCATTGACCCGTGATCAAGGCGCCGGGTCAACGGGTGGTACAACTCGCGTCCCAGGAATAAGTTCGCCGCGACGTCCAAGTCGTTGCACAGTGCCAGGTCCTGATAGACCATCTCGATTCCGTGCGCCCTGGCGGAGCGCGGTCCGGCCCACGGCAACTCGACCCCGTCGACCGACATCTTGCCGGAGTCCGGGATCTCGGCACCGGCCAATATCTTCATCAAGACCGACTTGCCAGCGCCGTTGTCGCCGACAAGTCCAACCACTTCCCCCGGAGCGATACGGAGGTTGACTCCCCGAAGAGCCTCAATGGCGCCGAAGCTCTTGTGGATGTCCACCATCTCTACGCGGTGGGAGCTTTCACTCACCGTCATGGGTCAACCTCCGTACGCGACCGGTCAGGGGAAGATGGCTCGGAATGGCTCGACGTTGGCCTTCGTCACGATGGTGATCGGGACGTCAATGAAGCTCTTGGCCGTCCCGCCGCCGATCAGGCTCTTCAACTCTCCGACGGCCTCGACGCCTTCCTGCTTGGGGTTCTGCTGGACGATCGCGTCCACCAGACCCGAGTCGATTCCGCCGATGACCTCCTTGGTGAGGTCCCACCCGATGATTTTGGTCTTGGTGTTCCCCTTTAGCGCTGCGACCGCGCCAACCGTCGCGGGCTCGCCGGTGGTGTAGATGAAGCTGAGTCCACTCTGAGCGGTTACCAGGTTCTGGGCGGCGGTCGCGGCCTTCTCCTGGACGTTGTCGCCATTGACACTCTGGGTGTACTTGGCTCCAGCCGCATCCACAACCTTACGGAAGCCATCTTCGCGCTGGTTCTGAATGAACGAGTTCTTTGCGTCCACCACGCCGTAGGAGGTGCCCTTGGCTTTCCCGTTGTCAATCACCCATTGGCCGATGGCGGTGCCGGCCTTCGCGTTGTCCACGCCGACGAAGGTGTCCACGGTTCCGTCGGTGGTCTTTGCGTCGATGGCCACCACCTTGATGCCCTTGGCCCGGGCCGCCTTCACTGCGGGCAGAACGCCATTGACGTCAATGGCCACGACGATCAGCCCGGTCACACCCTGGGACACGAAGCTTTCGATGTCGCTGTTCTGCTTGGCCGCATCATTGTTGGCGTTAGCGATGGATAGCTGACAGCCGGCGTCGGCCGCTGCCTTGGTTGCGCCGTCGTTCATCTGCGTGAAGAAGACTGCCGTCTGGTTGATCTGGGTCATGCCGATGTTGCACTTCGCGCCGGCCGATGCCCCGCTTGTATTGGAGGACGAGGCTCCTCCTCCGCTGCTGCAGGCCGCCCGCACCAGTGTGGTTGCCACCGCAACGACTCCTGCACTGCGACCGGACCATGACGTTAAACGCTTCATTGCGCCTCCCAGGAGTTGCCGCACGGACTTGGTAAAGGTTTACCGAGTACCTTAGAGTAGACATTGACGGAGCAAAACTGGAAGTCACGATTCGGTAACGAGGGGAGGTGGAGACCTCGGCAGGTTCAACCAACAAGCGCTCGGCCGTGACCATGCACGACGTCGCGGCGCACGTCGGCGTGTCCATCGCGACGGTGTCCCGGGCCCTCAGCGGCAACCGCCCCATGTCCCAGGAACTGCGTGATCAGGTGCTTGCAGCCGCCGACAAACTGGGCTACCGAGTCAACCTGCTCGGTCGCGCCCTACGCCTACAACGCACGTTCTCCCTCGGACTCGTCGTACCCGACTTGGAAAACCCCTTCTTCTCCGCCCTCGCCCAACAGGTCAGCCGCTCGTTCAGCAAATCCAACATCGACGTGTTCATCTACAGCGCGGACAACGACATCAAGCTGGAGCATCGGGCCATCCAGTCATTCCTCGGTCGCCAGGTCGACGGATTGGTCCTCATCCCCTGTCACGAGATCGACAGCCAAGCGAACGTCCTCCTCGCTGACAGCTCCGTCATAACCATCCAGCTCGACCGTCTCGTCCGGTCCCCGCAAACCCGCTACGTCGGCTGCGACAACCGACATGGCATGAAACTCGTTGTCGAGCACCTCCACCGGGACGTTGACCTCAATCGACAGCCACCCATCTTCGTCGGCGCTAGGGCCACCTCATCCTCGGCGCACGAACGGCTGGACGCGTTCGCGAGATCTCTGCCCAACGCCAAGCGCCTCCTGGGCTCCTTCAGCTTCGAATGGGGCCAGCAGGCCGCTTCTGACCTGATCGACCAAGGAGTCACCGCAGGCTCGATAGTCACGGCAGCCGATGTCATAGCGTTGGGAGTGATCGCAGGCGTCCAAGCACGCGGATACCGCATCCCCGAGGACTTCCGCGTGATCGGCTTCGACGACATCGGCGTTTCCTTCCTCGCCCACCCAGCCTTGACCTCGGTCAGGCAGCCCGTCGACCAGATGACCAACACCATTGTGGACATTGTGCTAGGGGATATAGCCGGTCACGGCGTCGCTCCCCGTAACGCCAGGCGAGTATTCAAACCTGACCTGATGATCCGTGAGTCGAGCCCCAGCAGCCCGCTTTGATGCTACGGACAGACGGATGCATTTCTGCGCAATCCATTGCAGGAGAATGAAGTTCACGTCGGGCACACGGGACTTGCGCGTCTGCAACTCAGCGGCCAGTTCGAGAGGGTGTGGCTCGTGGCACAGGCCCTGACCAATGGATGTACCACCTCTCGGCTAGACGAGGCATGTCACCCTCATCTACTCGCCCGGGCGGTCTGAACTCCACGGACATGTTGCTGCCCACCACCGTGTTCAGCTGCGTGTTGGGCTCGGTCGTTCTCTGGGCCGGGGCCGTGATCGCGGCGGTTCTGTCCGGTCACCAAGTGCCCAAGGTCAACCTTGTGGCGGGTGTCCTCGCCCTCGCCCAACACAGGGAAGACCCTTCGGCGGCATGGGGTCAGCCGGTTGGACCAGCTTGGTTGTACTGGACCTCGACCGTGTCGCTGCTGGTGGTGCTCGTCACTGCCGTGGCCGCCTTCTGGTGGGCGACTGCCAGGAACAAGACGGCGCGCGCACAAGATCCCCGACGCATCGACGGGCTCGCTTCACGAGGCGAGGTTGCCAAGGTCGCCGGTGCCAAGGCATTGACCGCCCGAGCCGGCGAGCTGCGACCAAGCCTGGTCCACCCTCAGGTCGGGGAACTCGGTCATCGGCTCGGCATCGCGCATGGAGTGGACTGTTACGCCAGCGTCGAGGACTCTGTAATCCTGCTTGGCCCTCCTCGCTCGGGCAAGGGCGTGCACATCGTCATCAACGCCATCCTGGACGCGCCCGGTGCCGTCATCACCACCTCCACCCGCCCTGACAACCTGACCGCAGCACTTGACGCGCGTTCGAAGGTGGGCCCCGTGGCCGTCTTCGACCCACAAAGGCTCGCACCCGGCATACCCTCTGCCACTCGTTGGTCACCGATCCGGGGATGTGAGAGCCCGCAGACCGCCATGATCCGCGCCAAGGCGCTCACCGCGGGCGCGGCATCGGGAACCAACGACTCCAACTTCTGGCAGTCCTCTGCCGAGCAGGCGGTGCGCTGCCTTCTACATGCCGCAGCCCTGGGCGGTCGGACGTCCGCCGACCTGTACCGGTGGTCGCTGTCCGCCGCCCAAGCCCGCGAGGCGGTGATGATCCTGGCCACCCACCCGTTGGCGGCGCTGTCCTGGCATCAGGGGCTGGAGGCGATCGTGGGCGCTGATCAGAAACAGCGGGACTCGGTATGGGCCATGGTCGCCATTGCGTTCGCCTCCCTCGCCGACCCCAAAGTGCTGGACGCCGTATCACCCGCCCCCGGCGAGCAGTTCGATCCGGAGACCTTCTTGCGGCAGCGCGGCACGGTGTTCCTGGTGGGCACCTCAACGGGCGCATCAGCAACGGCTGGACTGGTCGGTGCCTTTGTCGAGGACGTGGCCGAGGCCGCTCGACGGATGGCCGCAGCCTCGCCCGGCGCCCGGATGGACCCACCCTTGTCGATGATCTTGGACGAGGCAGCGAACTACCCACTGCCGTCGCTGACGTCGCTGATGTCCGAGGGCGGCGGCACCGGCATCACGACGATGGTCGTCCTGCAGTCGCTGGCGCAGGCTCGCGCGGTCTGGGGTGAGCATCAGGCCTCGGCGATCTGGGACGCGGCCAGCGTCAAGCTCATCCTGGGCGGCGGGTCGAACGCCCGGGACCTGCAGGATCTGTCCAAGCTGATCGGGCAACGGGACGAGCGGAAGTACACCGAATCCATCGGCGCCGACGGCCACCGGTCCCGCTCGTCGTCCCTGCACGAGACCCCCGTCATGGATACGTCCCGACTGCGAATGCTGCCCTTCGGAACCGCTGTCCTGATGCTGCGCGCGGCCCGGCCGATCGTGTTGAGCATGAAGTCGTGGACGCAGCGGCCGGACGCGGCCGAGCTGCAGCTCTCTCGTCGCCGGCTGGAAGGGGTGATCGAACGTGCGAGCTCCGAGGCGCACCCGCTACTGGTGCCATAGGCGACTTCGATGACGACGAGGCAGGGCCCGTTCGCGGTCGATTTCGGCGACGTCCGTGGCCCGACACACTGGCCGTCCTTGCTTCCGGATGACGCCCCCCAGGCTTGGGCTGATCTGCGCGACTGGGTCGAGCGTCTGGTGGACCGTTTCGGACTTGAGACCCGAATCGTTCCGCCGTGCTGGTACCGGCACAACACGCTCGTCGAGGCACTGACGGCGCTGCGCGACCACGAGCGAATCTGCTTTGCTCCCAATGCTTCCCCGACGGGCGCAGTCGACTGGTTTCGCGCCCTGCGCGAGATCGAGCACCGACTGGTGGAGGCTTGCGCGCGGACCCAGTGCTCGGTCAACGAGCACCGCCCCGACCCCCTGCGCACTTGGCTAACTGATCAGGACCAGTGGCGGACCTTCGTCGAAGCGGACGTCCACGACCGCGAACAGCGGGTCATCGGCGAAGGCCTCATTGGCGGAGCTTGGCAATCACCTGGCACGCCACCCGGACCATCACCGTAAGCCGATCCCGCTACGGGATGACCAAGGTGCCGTTGACGGCGCTCTCACGTGCCCCGCAGACCGTTCCGCTGTCGGGACCCACTCTCGTAGCGGGGGCGCCCGCCCGCCCCGTGATATGACGGACTGGCTGAACGATGTCGACGGAGGTGATCGCAGTGACTGACGCCTATGCGATCCAGGCGCGGCTCTATGACCTCGTCGTCGAGCCGCTCAACGGGCCACTTCGCGCAGCAGCCCACCGACTGTGCCCACCTCGTCCGGGGTGGACCGTCCTTGATGTCGGCTGCGGCACTGGATCGGCGCTAGCGGAGTACGCAGCAGCAGGTTGCCACGTGATCGGTGCCGATCCGTCTCCCGCGATGATCGCGCAGGCGCGTGACCGGTTGGGCGGTGCAGCAGACCTGCGACTCATCGACGGTTCTAGGTTGCCGGTTGACGATGCATCTGCCGACTTGGTGCTGGTGTCGCTGGTGCTTCATTCCGTCGGGCGGGACGAGGCTGTCGGGATCCTGCGGGAGGCGGCCCGCGTGCTCGTCGGCGACGGGCGGGTGCTCGTGGTCGACTTCGGTACGTCGGGACTGCGCTTCCCTCGAGGATGGCTGGGGCGCGGGATCACGGTGCTCGCTGAGCTCGCTGCCGGACCGCGCCATGCGGCCAACTCGTTCGACTACCTGCGCCGCGGCGGCCTACCCGCGCTGGTCGACGAAGCCGGGCTCGAGGCACAGGCTGTTCGACCGACGGCGGGCGGCGCCATCACGATCGCTGTCCTTGCTCCGCACCGGGAGCCCACGAACAGTCCGTGAGCGGTCTGCAGGTCGGGAGGGTGGCCGACAGCCGATCGATGAGCAATCGATGAGCGATCCTTCTGCGGGTGACACCCAACGGCGCGACAAGAGCCACGACTTGTCCCTTGCCGTTCGTCTATAGGGACGGTGGACCGTTGACACAGAGGCGATCTATGCCGATCAGTCGACGTATCCCAGCATGGTCCTGGTTGAGGCTGAGGTGGGGTCCACATTTGAGTGTCAAGCCGGGGAGTTTCTCCGCGAGGCCCGGTTGTGGATGCTGTTCTGGCGCCTCGCGCCACGTGGGCTCAGCGGCGGTAGGGCTGACTGACGTCGGCCTTGCCGGTCACGGTGGTGCCATCCGCCCCGTAGACAGGGATCCGGGCTTGGTTGGTCCCTACCAGGGCCGGGAATGATTCCTTACGTCCAGTGGTTTATAACAGTGTAATCATGTAATCAACATGATCGGATATGCCTTTGGAGGCACACCTTGAACAGCACCAACACGAAAACTCAGAGCATGACAGATCAAGCAGAAGACCACCCACGCGGTGAACGAAGGCGCGGACGCGGGCCAGGAAACGCCGAAGGCCGCCCCCAGGGACCCGGCCCGTTCGGCAAAGGTGGCCATCACGGCCACGGGCCATTCGCCGGCAAGGGCCACGGTTTTGGCCGTCCCGGTGGTTGGCAGCAAGCCGACCTCCTCTCAGCCGATGACGCGGCGGCGTGGTTCGCCGGGCGACTCCCCGAAGGCCTTTACGTCAAAGCCCCGAGCGTGAGCGTGGACCGCGAGGAGATCATCGTCATTGGTGAGATCACCGCACCCGAACTGCCCCCCGGCGCCGACGAGGCCTCAACCGAGGCCGCCGTCGCCGGACGCATTACCCGCTTCCGCGAGGAGACCCGCGAACAGCGCATCGCCTTGGCCACCGAAGCCCAGGCCCGATACGGCCGCACGGTCGGGTGGGGTGCGCGCATCGGCGACACCGAGACGCACTTCAGCAACGTCGCCGTCCCGGTGATGACCCGGCTGCGGCAACACGAGCGGCAGGTTCTGGACACCCTCGTCGACTCCGGTGTGGCTCGCTCTCGCTCCGACGCCCTGTCCTGGGCGGTCAAGCTCGTCGGGGAACACACCCAGGACTGGCTCACCAATCTGCGCCGAGCCATGGCCGACGTCGACACTGTCCGGACCCAAGGCCCCGAGCTCTAAAACCACCACCACGAACGCAGCGGCGCCCCTCTCGCGGGCCATTCAGTCTGCGGCGGGGCGCTCAAGCGTGTAGTAAGAGTCAGTCCTAGGCCCCACCACGCAGCATCGTCGGTGCAGAAGCGGCGCTGCACCACCGGGGGCATCTGCGCGAAGGACCAGCGGCTCAGTGACACCTTCGAACCAGCGCCGCTGCCCGATTACCCATCGACAACTGACACGGTGGCCTCGGTTCGGTCGCTGATGGCCTGGTCATCGATACTGAGATGGTGATCGTGTCTGGGGGCTCAGTGCTGCGAAGAGATGTCCTGCTTGCCATAGCGGCACGGGTGCCAGCACCCGCTGGTGCGGATGCGGTGCGCGTGGCCGTGGACGGTGTCGACGGCTCGGGCAAGTCCGTCTTCGCTGACCAACTTGCCGGCGTCTTGCGTGAACAGGCTCGTCCGGTGGTCCGGGCCTCGGTCGATGACTTCCACCACCCCCGCGTCGAGCGGTACCGGCGTGGCCGGAGCTCACCGAGTGGGTTCTGGCTGGACTCCTTCGACTACGACAGGCTGCGACACGACCTGCTCGACCCACTCGGCCCCGCTGGTTCGCGTCGGTACCGCACCGCCGTTCATGACCTGGATACCGACCAGCACCTCGACCTGCCGTGGGTTGTTGGGCCGCCTGGCGTCGTGCTTGTGCTCGATGGGCTGTTCCTGCACCGCGACGAGCTGCACGACCTGTGGGAGCTGTCGGTATTCCTCGACGTGCCCCTCGATATCACCGCTGCCCGGATGGCCGCCCGCGATGGCAGCAACCCCGACCCTCACCATCCGAGCATGCGTCGCTACGTCGACGCGCAACGCACCTACTTCAAAAGCTGCATGCCGGCCAAACGCGCCGACCTCGTGATCGACAACTCAGACTGGGACCGCCCGGTCCTCCAGGCCGACCGATAGCCGATCCACCTACGCGACGCCGCCCGTTCCCTCGTTGCTGCATGGAGCTCTCCGCTGAACTGTCAGGGCTGCCGTCTCGATGAGGACGTCCTCGACGATTGGCTCTGGGCTATGGACATCGAGCTCGGCGGTCAGGCTGAGACGGCCACCGGCGAGTAGGTTGTCGACTCCTATACATGCCCCCGCACGCGTCATGAACCCGGGTGGGCTGTCAGGATCGCCCACGTGCCGGCGGGTAGTGTTTGGGCAATGTCTGGCACTTCCTTTGAGGCGATCGCCACTGCTGTCCGACAGGTTCTCTCGGTGCGCGGCCCGATAGCCGAGAACGACCTGTTGGCCGTGCTGGTCGCGGACGGCATCGACCTCGGGCCCGATCCGGAAGACATGCTCACCGACATCCTCAATGAGGACGCCGAGCTGGTCATGCCGCTGGCCGACGAGCGGTGGGCCTGGATCCCGGCTTTGCTCGACGGGCGGATCTTCACGCACCGCCTGAGCGCGCTGGAGGCCGAGCACGACATGATCGGGTTCGGTCCCGATCTGGCGCCGCTGTCGATGCTGACCGAGAGCCAGACCTACCAGCGGCTCACGGACGGCTCGCCGATCGCGGACGTGTCCCCGTTCCTCGACGGCGACATCCTCGCCGAGCGCGGCGTGCCGGAGATGGTGGTGGGTGACGACGGGGTGTTGTTGTTACAGCCCGGTCAGTTCGCGACGCTGGGCGTCGGGGCCGGTGATCTGGTCGGGTTGCGTGTCACCGCGGCCGGGTTCGAGCTCGCCGCGGCCGGGGAGCTGACGACGTGCGAGATCGGCCCGGCGCTGGCTGCCGTGCTGGATTTGCGTCCCGATCGGCCCGAGATGCTCGACGTCGCTGTCTGGACGGCGTGCGCCGCGGACGAGGGCCTGTTCCGGGAGCCGGTGGCACCGTTGGGTGAGCTGCTTTCGGCTGGCGGCCTGGCCCAGGAGGGTGACTGGGTTGCCCGTGGCGGCTTCGATTTCGGCACGTGGCGCGTCCATGGCCGGATCGAGACGATCGCGGCGCGCTACGAGCTGCACGACGACGAGGCGCTCGCCGTGCTGGCAACGGTGCGGCTGTACGAGCAGACGGCCGCGCTGGTCGATGCCGTGACCAGTGCCCAGCAAGACGGCGATGCCGAGGAACTGGTCGGCATCGTGTCCCAGCTGTTCCCGCCGCAGCTCGATCCGGCGCCGTCGAACGGCGACCTAGAGCTGGCCCCGGATCGCACGACGGTGCGCGCGACCCTGAAATTCCTCGCTGAACCGGCCGTCGCCGCTGCCGTGCTGGCCGAGACGAGTGCCGACGAGGAACGTGGCGCCGTCGCGTTGGGGCTGTTCGCCGAGTCGGTCGAGCCGCTGGCACCGCGCGCGGCGCGCCCAGCGCTGCGTTGGCTGCGGGCCAAGGCGTACGAGGGGCTCGGTGACCTCGAGCAGGCCGAGCAGACCTACGGCGCCGCGCAGTCGCTGGACCCGTCGTGGCCGTTGACTCTGATGTCGTTGGCCCGCTACGCCAGCGACCGCGGCGATGCCGAGCGCGGGCTGGCACTGCTGCGCCGGGCCGGGGCGCCGCGCGAGCATGAACTGGTGCAGCTGCTCGAACATTTCCAGCCCGCTCCGCGTCCGGGTCTCGGGCGCAAACAGCCGTGCTGGTGCGGCTCGGGCCGCAAATACAAGGTGTGCCACCTGCACCGCGAGCAGCTGCCGCTAGCCGAGCGGGCCGCGTGGCTGTATCAGAAGGCGGGGGCGGACCTGTTCGACGGCCCGTCCGGCCCGCTGCTCATCCAGACCGCGCAGGCGCGTGCACGGTACTGGGACTCACCCGACGCGCTCGAGCGGGCCATCGAAGACGGCCTGGCCGCTGACGCGGTGCTGTTCGAGGGCGGCGCGTTCGCCGACTTCCTTGCCGTGCGTGGCTCGCTGCTGCCTACCGACGAGCGGTTGCTGGCCGAGCAGTGGCTGCTCGTGCAGCGTTCAGTGCACGAGGTGCTCGCCGTCCGGCGCGGCGAGCAGATGACACTGCGCGACGTGCGCACCGGCGACGTCCACGAGGTGCGCGAGCGAGCCGGCAGCCGGCAGGTGAAGGTGGGCAAGCTGTACTGCGCCCGGGTCGTCCCGTCGGGCGACACGATGCAGATCTTCGGCGGGATCGAACCGGTATCCATTGGCGAACGCGACGAGCTCATCGCGCTGCTCGACGACGATCCCGACCCCGTCGAGCTCGTCGCGTTCCTGTCCCGCCGATTCGCCCCGCCGGTGCTGCAGAACACCGAGGGCGAGTCGTTGGTGCTCTGCGATGCGACGCTGCGGATCGCAGACCCGGCCCGGCTGGCCCAGGTGCTGGATGACGAATATGACCGCCACGACGACGAGCCGGACGGCGCCCTAGCTTGGTTCGAGCACGTGATCACCCACGGCATACAGCGGATCCGCGCGAACATCGAGCTGCGCGGTGACGAGCTGCACGTCCACGCCAACAGCGACGCTCGCTTCGAGCGTGTCCTGGCCACGATCGGCAAGCTTGACCCGTCAGCGACGGTGCTTCACGAGACCCGCGACCCTGCCGGCGACCTCCGAGCCGTCCAGCAGCTCGCCGAGCGCAGCGCGGCAGCGTCGGCCGCCACCTTCCTCGACCCGGCCGCAGATCCGGCGATCGCCGCGGCGCTCGAGGAGATGGCCGGCAAGTACGAGGCAGCCTGGCTCGACGAGCCGATTCCCGCGCTGGCCGGTCACACACCCCGCGAATGCGCGCACGACCCCACCCGCCGCCCCGACCTGATCCGACTGCTCGACTCCTTCCCGGAGAACACCGGCCGACCCGGCACCATGAGCCCGGCGCGCCTACGCGCCGCCCTGGGCCTGAGCTGACGCGTCCGGCGCCGACCGCCTCGCCCCGGACGGGACGATCCGTACCCGCCGGTTGTGACCGCACGGGGATCGGTCTACGGACAAGAACGCACACCATCGCGGCTGAGGACGTTGGATCGGTGCCACTCAGAAGTGCCGTGACAGACGTGCTTTGGCTCGAGGAAGCACCTAGCGAAGGTCAACACTGGTGCTGCTCACGTGTGGCGTCCCCGTACGCTCGCACTTGCACGTCATCCGTGTGGCGTCGCCGTGGTCGACGAGCCTGCCAACCCGCTCGAGTAGATCGTTCGGCGTGACCGGCTCGCCCCTCTCAGCCGGGCGGCCGCGGTCTACAGGGGTGTGCTGCCCGCGGTGCCGACCAGTTGCTCGCGGAACTCCGGGCTGGCCAGTTGTAGGGCCCCCACGCGCGCTGCCTCCACCCGCGCGGGCATATCCAGCCGGGCCGTGGGCTCTTCGTTCCCGGGAGTGGAGACGAACTTCTCGATCGCAGCGAGTCCTGCGTTGGCTCGGGCGCTGGCGGCGGCCTGCTTGGCATCCAACCGCTGCGCGTACCAGACCGACGCCAGGACCGCCTCGCGGGTGAACAGGACCCGGAACTCAGGCGAGTCGAGGCCCCATCCCTCTGCAGTGAACCCTTCAGCCATGATCTGCAACAGCGCCCGTAACGGTGGAACGGCCAGTGCGATCGTGCCGTCCTGGAAGTACGAGCGCGCCACCCGCTCGTGCGTGGCCACGATCGTGGCGATCGACTCGGCGAAGATGCCCACGTCCTGCAACTCCGGGCGCAGCATCTCCGGGGTGAAGACCACATCAGGATGCAGGAATATCCGGCCGAAGTACTTGGTGGCCAGCCTGTCGGTCATCCGGTAGCCCAGCCTGCTGGCGGCCACGCGCCGACCGTCGTGCTCGAAGTCGGTCAGCTTCTCCAGGGCGCCCTCGGCGACGAGGTTGCGGGCGTCCCTCTCGTCCGGGGTCATTCGCGAGAATAGCTCCGGCACGAGCAGGGAGAAGTCGTGGTCCACCCGCACGTGGGGTCCCACGTATCCGGCTGCGGACACCCAGCCGTCGTAGCCGGTGAGCACGTAGGACAGCACCGCGGCGTTCAGGTCGATGATGGCCGGCAGGGCGTTGAAGGGGCCCTTGGTCAGCGCGCCCTCGGAGCCAGCCCCGGTCGTGGAGGGGGACTTACCGGTCATCGACGAGATGAACTCCATGAACAGCTCGGGCACCTCCATGTAGTGCAGCGGGCTGTACGAGCACAGCGGCGGCACCGGCCCGTCGGGAGGGTTGTTCCGCCGCCCGGCGGCGACCACCTCCACCGGCAGCAGCAGCGGCGCACCGGAGGGCAGCCGGCGAACCAGGCGCGAGGACAGCTCCGCGACTGCAGTGGCTCTGGCATTGGTGCGGTCCGGTCGCTGCTGCAGGTAGCGCGGGTTCTTCGACGGCTTGCCCTCCACCAGCCGCGGGTTGGCTGAGCTCACGAAGTACGTCGGGCCGTCACCTTCGGCCGTGTCGGCGAATCGGCTGATCATCTCCGCCATCGGCTCGCTGAAGGCGCTGAAGGCCACGGCATCGTCGCGCATCGCGATGGCATCGGCCCGGGTCAAAGGCTCGAAGTTGGACAGGAACGTCCCGGGGGTGGCGATGTCGGCCTCGGCCTGCTTGTCGTACCCCCTGTGGATGGCGTCGTCGGGGCGCTGGAACAGCAGGTCCTCGCAGTTCTCCACGAGCTTGTACGAACGCGCTGCATCCATCCCCAGCTGGCCGCCCGAGACGACCGTCGAGGCGGTGATGTCGTCCTGGGTCTTGGGGTTCACCCCGGATGGCGGACACCTTGATAGCGGGATTCATGATCCCGCAGGCAGGATGTCTTCATGTCGGGCAAGCGCAAGCGCACGAGTTACACACCGGCCTTCCGTCGCGAGGCG
>JABBOX010000254.1 GCA_012927555.1 Phycicoccus sp. | reverse complement strand
GAGGTCGTCCAGCAGGGCACGACCGCCGACATGATCCACGACGTGGCCACCCTGGTCGCCTACGTCTCACAGACCTTCACGTTGCTGCCGGGTGACGTCATTCTCACCGGCACACCCGCCGGCGTCGGGCCGGTGCAGCCAGGGCAACGCGTCGAGGTCGAGATCGAGGGCATCGGCATCCTCTCGAACCCGTTTGTCCGTCGCGACTGACCGGCCGTTCGGGGCAGTCCGTTCGCCCCAAACCGGTTCACTAGAATTGGGTCATCATGACTGCATCTAGCGCTCCTCGTCCTGTTCGCCTCCGCGTTGCACCCTCGCCCACGGGCGATCCGCACGTCGGCACGGCATACGTCTCGCTGTTCGACCTGGCCTTCGTCCGGCAGCAGGGTGGGACGTTCATCCTGAGGATCGAGGACACCGACCAGGCACGGTTCCGCGAGGACAGCGAGCGGCAGATCTTCGACACGCTGCACTGGCTGGGCCTCAACTGGGACGAGGGCCCGGACATCGGGGGACCGTACGCGCCGTATCGTCAGTCGGAGCGTCTTGACCGCTACACCCCCTATGTCGACCGGTTGCTGGAGAGCGGGCACGCGTACCACTGCTGGTGCTCGACGGAGCGTTTGGCGGAGATGCGAGAGGCACAGCAGAAGGCCAAACGACCGACCGGCTACGACCGGCTTTGCGTCGGCAAGACCCGCGACGAGCGTGCCGCGCTTCCTGGCTTCTCCGAGATCCCGGTCGTGCGCATGCTCATCCCCGCTGACTTCGACACCCGGTTCACGGACCTGATCCGCGGCGAGCTCAACGCCCCTCACCCTGACGACCAGGTCATCGTCAAGGCGGATGGCTTCCCGACCTACCACCTCGCGGTTGTCGTCGACGACTTCGAGATGGGGATCACCCACGTCGTCCGCGGCGAGGAGTGGATCAGCTCCACTCCCAAGCACATCCTGCTCCACCAGTGGCTCGGGATGGACCTGCCCGCCTACGCGCACATGCCGTTGCTGCGAAACCCCGACAAGTCCAAGATCAGCAAGCGCAAGAATCCCGCGGCCCGCCTCACCTGGTTCCGCGAGCAGGGCTACCTGCCTGAGGCTCTGGTGAACTTCCTTGCGCTGCTTGCCTATCCGCCGAAGGAGGACGGACGCGAGGTCTTCACCTTCGATGAGTTCGTCGCCGACTTCGACTGGGCCAAGGTCAATCCCGTCGGCCCGATCTTCGACCTCGACAAGCTGGGCTGGCTCAACGGTCACTACATCCGGTCGCTGGACTGCGACGAGCTTGCCGCCCGCATCGTCGGCCACCTCAAGCTCACCGGCGTGCTGGACCAGGAGCCCCCGCCGGCGCAGATCGAGCTGATCAGGGCTGCTACGCCACTGATCCAGGAACGGATGCAGCTGCTCTCTGAGTCCGAGGGGATGCTGGCCTTCCTCCTCGTCAGCGACGCCGACCTCGTGGTCGAGGACGACGCCAGGGCCCAGCTGAAGGACAACGCCGATGTGGTGCTGGACGTGGCGATCGAGACGCTCGAGGGCTTGTCCAGCTGGGCTGCTGCCGACATCGAGGCAGCTCTTCGTGCGAGCTTGGTCGAGGGCCTGGGTCTCAAGCCCAAGTTCGCCTTCACGCCATTGCGCGTCGGTGTGACTGGTCGCCGGATCTCGCCGCCTCTGTTCGAGTCGATGGAGATCCTCGGCCGCGAGTCCTCGCTGACGCGGTTGCGGTCGCTGCACGCTTCGCTCTGAGCGCGATGGGACTGCTGACGCGATGGGACTGGTGACCAGAGCGCGATGAGACCGGTGACGGCTGCGCTGCTGCTCGACCTGGATGACACCCTGATCGACACCAAAGCGGCGATGGTGACAGCCGGGGCGGTTGCCGTGGCTCGTGTGTGGCCCGAAGCCGGGGAGAAGGTGCACCGCGCTGCAGGCGTTCGGTTTCACGGTGACCCGGCCGGCTTCTTCGAGCGGTTCACCACCGGCGAGCTGAGCTTCGCGGAGATGCGAGAGGCGCGCGTCGCCGATCTGGTGGAGGCGTTCTCCTTCAGGGCGATCGACGACGACATCGCGCGGTTCGAGGATGTCTATGCTCCGGCATTCTTCGCGAACGTTCGCCTTTTTGATGACGTCCTGCCGCTCGTCTCGGCGGCCACCGAGTCCGGGATCCGGCTTGGCCTGCTGACCAACTCGGCATCGGACTACACCCAACGAAAGCTCGAGAGCGCCGGCCTCGAGGGTGTCTTCGAAGTCGTCGCGACGAGAGACACCCTCGGATTCGGGAAGCCAGATCCCAGGGCCTTTCGCCACGCCTGTGACCTGCTCGGGGCAGACCCGAACGAGACGCTCTACGTTGGTGACCACGTCGAGATCGACGCCATCGCAGCCAAGGACGCAGGACTGTATGCCGTGTGGTTGCGGCGCGATCAGGGCGACCGGGAGGGCGCGCGCCTGGCGGACGCACACGGCATACGGGTGGTGGGGTCCCTCACGGAAGTGGTCGCGTTGTTGGCATAGCTTCGGCGTGGCGTGACCGATTTGGGGGACCAGTGATCGGGCCGGTAAGGTTCATCCTCGGGTCACCGTCCGAGCGCCGCGAGGCACGCGAACACGTGATACCCCCATGGGGTATGGTGTAATTGGCAGCACGACTGATTCTGGTTCAGTTAGTCTAGGTTCGAGTCCTTGTACCCCAGCGTTGATCGTCCTACTCGTTGAAGTGGGGCGCGATTCGGAGACAAACCGCCCTTACCGGTAGGGTTTCCTCCGCTGCCGAGGAGCATTGAACAACTCTGAAGCATCAGCTAGGGCCCCGTTGTGTAGCGGCCTAGCACGCCGCCCTCTCAAGGCGGTAGCGCGGGTTCGAATCCCGTCGGGGCTACCAATCAGATCCCCGTCCTGTTCATAGGGCGGGGATCTTTCTCATGTCAGGTATCAGCCTTGCTGCTGCTGGGCCCGCTGCAGGATCTCGGTGAGCTTGTTGGCGCCGGCGACCACCGTCGCCGCGTGCAGGCGACCCGGCTGACGGGAGACGCGCTCGATCGCACCGGAGATGGACACCGCGGCCACGACCCGACCCGATGGGCTGCGAACCGGTGCCGACACGGAGGCGACTCCGAACTCGCGCTCGCTGACGCTCTGGGCCCAGCCGCGTCTGCGCACGCCGGACAGGGTGGTCGGGTTGAACTTCGCACCCTGGAGCCCGCGGTGCATCCGGTCAGGCTCTTCCCAGGCGAGCAGGACCTGAGCCGCAGAACCAGCGAGCATGGACAGGCTGGCGCCGACCGGGATCGAGTCGCGCAGTCCCATGGGGCGCTCGGCTGCCGCCACACAGATGCGCTGGTCGCCCTGGCGACGGAAGAGCTGCGCGCTCTCGTGGGTGTGATCCCGCAGGGCACCCAGGACGGGACCAGCGGCGGCAAGGAGACGGTCCTCGCCGGCGGCTGAGGCCAGCTCGGCGAGACGGGGACCAAGCACGAATCGACCCTGCATGTCACGCGCCACAAGGCGGTGGTGCTCGAGGGCTACCGCGAGGCGATGTGCCGTCGGGCGGGCCAGCCCGGTGGCTCCGACGAGCTGGGCCAAGGTCGAGGGCCCGGCTTCGAGCGCGCCCAGAACGATGGCGGCCTTGTCCAGAACGCCGACTCCGCTAGAGTTGTCCATCACATGATATTGCCGTCTCAGAGCCTGAGACGCAAGTTCATGCCCGATAAATCTGGGCGAACCTCGAGACTGTGGCACCCGGAACCGGGCACAACAGCAGGGTCAGCAGGGTCGGGTCGTACGTCATCACGAAGGAGTCACTCATGGCAGGCACGCTGGCCGAGAAGGTTTGGGACGCACATGTGGTGCGTCGGGCTGAAGGCGAGCCCGACCTTCTGTACATCGACCTGCACCTGCTTCACGAGGTGACCAGCCCCCAGGCGTTCGACGGCTTGCGGCTGGCCGGCCGCAAAGTTCGCCGCCCCGACCTGACCCTGGCCACTGAAGATCACAACGTCCCGACCACTCCTGGGCCGATTACAGACCCGGTGAGCAGGACCCAGGTGGATACCCTCCGTCGCAACTGCTCCGAGTTCGGCGTCAAGCTCTTCCCGATGGGTGACGTCGACCAGGGCATCGTGCACGTCGTCAGCCCCCAGCTTGGCCTGACCCAGCCGGGCATGACGATCGTCTGCGGCGACAGCCATACGTCCACCCACGGCGCCTTCGGGGCACTGGCGTTCGGCATCGGCACCAGCGAGGTCGAGCATGTTCTGGCCACACAGTCGTTGCCCCTGAAGCCCTTTCAGACTCTTGCCGTCACAGTCGATGGCGAGCTGGCCGAGGGCGTGACAGCAAAGGACATCGTCCTTGCGGTCATTGCCAAGATCGGCACGGCAGGCGGCCAGGGCTACGTGATCGAGTTTCGCGGCACGGCGATCCAGACGCTCTCGATGGAGTCGCGGATGACGGTGTGCAACATGTCGATCGAGGCCGGCGCGCGTGCCGGCATGATCGCTCCCGACCAGACGACCTTCGACTACCTCCAGGGTCGTCCCCACGCTCCACGTGGCGCCGACTGGGACGCGGCGGTCGCGAGCTGGTCTGAGCTGCGCAGCGACGACGACGCGATCTTTGACGCCGAGATCCACCTCGATGCCAACGAGCTGACGCCATTCGTCACCTGGGGCACCAACCCGGGTCAGGGCCTGCCTCTTTCGGCCAGCGTCCCCGACCCCGAGTCCTTCGACAACGAGTCCGACAGGGCCAACGCCAGACGGGCCCTGGAGTACATGGGCCTGACCGCCGGCACCCCTCTCAAGGAGATTCGGGTCGACACCGTCTTTGTCGGTTCCTGCACCAACGGCCGGATCGAGGATCTGCGCGCCGCGGCTGCTGTCCTCAAGGGCCACACGGTCGCCAGCGGCGTTCGGATGCTCGTCGTTCCCGGCTCGGCCAAGGTGCGGCTGCAGGCCGAGGCCGAGGGCCTCGACAAGGTCTTCAGTGAGGCGGGGGCCGAGTGGCGCCTCGCCGGATGCTCGATGTGCCTGGGCATGAACCCCGACCAGCTCGCACCGGGGGAGCGCAGCGCCTCGACCTCCAACCGCAACTTCGAAGGTCGCCAGGGCAAGGGTGGGCGCACCCACCTGGTGAGCCCGCTGGTGGCGGCGGCCACTGCCCTGCGCGGAACGCTGTCCAGCCCGGCCGACCTCTGAACCGCGTTACAGGCCAGCCAACAGGACCCAGTCAGCAAACCCAGGCACCGACCCAGAACTGAGGAGTCATCGCGATGGACACGTTCACGACCCACACAGGTGTTGGTGTGCCGCTGCGCCGCGGCAACGTCGACACCGACCAGATCATCCCCGCCGAGTACCTCAAACGGGTGACCCGCAGCGGGTTCGAGGACGGTCTCTTCGCCGCGTGGCGCAAGGACACAGAGTTTGTCCTCAACAACCCGCTGTATTCCGCGGGGTCGGTCCTGGTCGCCGGCCCTGACTTCGGGACGGGGTCCTCTCGCGAACACGCGGTGTGGGCCTTGATGAACTACGGGTTCCGGGTCGTGATCTCGTCGAGGTTTGCCGACATATTCTGTGGCAACAGCAGCAAGGCTGGGCTGCTCACGGCTCAGGTGAGCCAAGGCGACGTCGAGCTCATCTGGAAGCTCCTCGAAAGCGAACCTGGCGCCGAGGTCACGGTTGACCTTCAGTCCAAGACCGTTACGGCCAAGGGCATCACGGCAACCTTCGAGGTCGATGACTACACGCGATGGAGGTTGCTCGAGGGGCTGGACGACATCGGCCTGACCTTGCGCCAGGAGTCCGAGGTGACTGCTTTCGAAGCGAAGCGGCCGTCATACATGCCGACGACGATCGACGCCTGACACGCTCGGGGCAAGCGCCTGACCGGGCGCCACGAGCAC
>JABBOX010000219.1 GCA_012927555.1 Phycicoccus sp. | reverse complement strand
CTCGAAGGCTCCCGACGGCGGGTTCTCCACCACCGTGTTCACCTTCACCGTCGCCAAGGACAAGGCCGGCAGCTACACCTGGCGTTGCTTCACTCCCTGTGGTGGCGACCCCAAGGGCATGGGCGGCTCCATGGCAACCAAGGGCTGGATGCAGGGCAACGTGATCGTCACCTGACGTAGACACGAGGAGCGATCGGGAAGGTAACGACGCCATGCAGGACCGTACGACGCACCCGGAGGAGCAGCCGGCAGGCCCTCCTCCGGGAAACGACCCGGACAAACCCCAAGCCTTCAGCCGGCGAAATCTTCTCGCCACGCTAGGCGTCACGGCGGCTGGCGGCGCCTTGGCGATGGTCAACTACAGGGACGACGCGCAGGCTGCGACCATGTCGCGGACGGCGTCCGCGATCGCGGACGCGAAGGCTGCCAAACACGCGTGGTGCATGGTCATCGACCTGCGGGTCTGTGACGGGTGCAAGCTGTGCACCCTCTCCTGCCAGCAGCGCCACCAGCTCCCGAAGGAGCAGACCTGGATCAAGGTCTATCCCATGGAGCATGAAGGTCAGACGTTCCCCATGCCGGTCCCCTGCATGATGTGCGAGGACCCTCCCTGCATGTACGTCTGTCCGGTCGGCTCAACGTTCCGCACCGACGAGGGACTCGTCCTGGTCGACCAGGACACGTGCATCGGGTCCCGTGCATGCATGGCGGCGTGCCCATACGAGGCTCGCTACTTCAACTGGAAGGAACCACCCCCGGTCAAGAAGATGCCCCTGCCCCCGACACCGCAGATGCCGGTGCCGCAGCAGAAGGGCACCGTCGGAAAGTGCGTGTACTGCGCCGACCGGCTGCCAAACGGGGAGCTACCTGCCTGCGTCTCCGGATGCCCGATGGGTGTGATCTACATCGGCGACCTCGTCACCGACGTCGCCGTCAACGGGTTGGGCGAGACCGTGGTGCTCTCCGAGTTCCTCCACAAGAACGACGCCGTGCGCTACAAGGAGGAGCTCGGGACCAATCCCCGCTGCTACTACATCGCGGGCCACGGCCAGAGCCTGGGGGCCGGGTCATGACCACCAACGCGATGACCACCAACCCCATGGCCACCAACGTGCGCGAGGCGGCACTGCGCCCCTTCGGCAAACCCAGCCGCCTGTGGTGGCTTGCCATCGTGGTTCTCGGCGCGATGGTCGTGGGCGGTATCGCCGCCTGGGTCATCCAGCTCCGGGACGGGATGGGAGTGGCCGGCTACAGCGACCAGGCATTCTGGGCCATCTACATCGCCGACGTCATCACCTTCATCGGTGTCAGCTACGGCGGTGCCGTGGTCTCAGCGATCCTGCGACTGACCGGAGCGACCTGGCGGGCGCCACTGGTGCGTCTGGCAGAGGGTACGGCGGTCATCACCGTGCTGATCGGTACCGCCCTCATCCTCCCGCACCTCGGTCGACCCGAGCGCGTCTGGGAGCTGCTGGCCCACCCCAACCTGTCCGCGCCGGTGTTCTGGGACCTGGTCGCAGTCTCGACCTACACAGCTGCATCCATCCTGTTCTTCACTCTCCCGCTCGTGCCGGACATGGCGATCCTGAGCGCGGAACATGAAGCGCAGCTCGGCCGCCGCCGGACGACGCTCTACGCGTTCGTCTCCCGAGGCTGGACAGGGGCACCACGGCAACGAACCGTCCTGGCCGGCGCCCTCGGCCTGGTCTCCGTGATGATCATCCCGCTGGCCGTGTCCGTGCACTCGGTGCTCTCGTGGGCCTTCGCACTGGTCAGCGGACCGTGGTGGCACGAAAGCATCTGGGCGCCATACTTCGTTGTCGCTGCACTGTATTCAGGTGTCGCACTGGTGATCCTGGTCGTCGCCGGCTTCCGCCGTGGCTACCACCTCGAGGGACTCATCACCGAGCGGCACTTCGTCCGACTCGGGTTCCTGCTGGCAACGCTGTCAGCGACGTACCTGTACCTCACGTTCGCCGACATCCTGCCGGGCGCCTACGTCGGTGAGCCCAGTGTTGCCGCGGTCTTCACCGAGCTCCTGACCGGTCACCTGGCCGTCTACTTCTGGGTCTTCATCGTCGCTGCGGGAGTGCTGCCGCTCCTGCTGGTCGCCATGCCGTGGACCAGGAACGCGTGGGGCATGGTTATCGCCTCCGCGCTCGTCGCGCCGGCGATGTGGGTCAAGCGCATGCTCATGGTCGTCGACCCGTCGACCTACAACAACATCAGCGGCACGTTCAGCAGCTACCACTTCACCTGGGTCTCCATCACGATCACCTTCGCCGCCGTGGCCGCAGTCCCACTGCTGCTCATGCTGCTGTTCCGGGTCGTCCCTCTGCTTTCCATCGACGAGATCGAGGAGATGGAAGAGACATCGACCGGCCACTCGCCCAGCGAACCGAGTCAGTCTGCAGGACGCGCCGAGAGTGCTGTCGGTATGGCGGGTACGTCCCATCGCGCGGCCGGCACGCTCGGCGTCCTGATGATCGTCGCCCTCCTGGGCCTGTTCGGCGTGGGCACAGCCGATCCCGCCCAGGCCGCAACGGGCGCGCCAACCATTACCATCCAGGGCGTCGAGGTCGGCGGCAAGGTGCAGCTCACCGCGACCCTCACCGGCGCGAACGGACAACCACAAGCCGACTCAGCGGTGGAGTTCTCCTTCTCCACCACCGAGTTCGGCACCCCCGCCCGGCTCGTCCCGCTGGGGTCGATCAACACCGACAAGACCGGAGTCGCCAAGCTGACACTCGGCGGCGACGCCGACCACATGTACCTGCCCACCACGGTCGGTCCACAGGAGTTCGTCGCAACCTTCACCCCCACCACGGCTGACGCGAAACCGATCAGCGCCAGCGCCACCGTCAACATCACGGTCGCCCGGTCCGCCTACACACCGGCCCCGGACAAGCCTCTCGCCGGCGTGGGCAAGGGACTGGTCGTTGCCCTCTTCGCCATCGTGGCCGCCGTCTGGTTCACGATGGCCACCCAGGTATGGCGGGTTCGCCGCGCCACCCGTGGCGTCCGGAAGCCAACGACCAGCAGCGCATAGGAAGACCCGCCCAGGGACTTACCCGCCCACGGATCCACCCGCGGGATTACCCGCCCACGGATCCATCCGCCCACGGATTAATCCGCCCACAACGCCAACAGGCCCGCCACCCCTTTGTTCAACCGCTGGGGGTGGTGGGTCTGTTGGTTGTCAAACCAGGAAAGGGGAGCTACTCAGGACCGAGAGCAGACACGGAAGCAAGGCCGGACGGCTCCGGTAGCGCGGCCGGAAGCGTGGCCCGCACTAGCGTTCCGTGCGGCAGGTGCTCGCGTATCTCGAGACTGCCCCCGACCAGGTTGACCCGCTCGCGCATACCGATCAGTCCCAGGTGGCCGCCGGAGGTCGCCGAGGCGATGCCGGTGGCGGGGATGCCGCAGCCGTCGTCGGTGACGGTGAGCACGATCTGCTCACCGAACTCGAGATCGACCCAGGCTGTCGTGGCCTGCGCATGATGCGCGACATTGCTCAGCGCCTCCTGGGCCACGCGGTAGACGGCGAGCTCGCTCTGCGCGGACAGACGCACCTGGTCCCCGCTGACCTGCAGCTGGACCGAGATCCCGTGCCGGGCGCGGACCTCGGCGACCAGCTGCCGAAGAGCGGCGACCACCCCGAAGTCATCGAGCACCGGCGGTCGCAAGCCGTGGATCACCGTGCGGAGGACTCTGACGACCCCCGTGGCCAGCTCACCACCGCGACGAACCCGCTCAGCCAGATCCGGCGCCAGGTTTGGGTCGTCGCTGAGCTGCTCGAGCATGCGCACGTGGTAAGTCAGCGTCTGCACCGGGTCGTCATGCAGGTCCTGGGCCAGCCAGCGCCGCTCGTCCTCCTGCACCGTGAGCAGGTGGGCGGCGTAGGCCCTTTGCTCGCTCAGGCGGCGTTCTTCCTCGGTCACCTCGACGAGCACGATCTGGACCAGCCGTTCGTCCGCGCCGACATCGAGGGTGCGAGCCGTCGGCGCGAACACGCGCTCCCCCACGGACAGCCGCGGAACTGCGCCGTCGAGGATCGCCGTCACCGATGTGGCGACGAGGTCCGACAGCAGGCGTCCGGGCACATCAGCCCCGAGCAGCGACGTGGCCGCGGCGTTGGCCTCGGCGACCACACCCGCAGCGTCGGTGACCAGCACCGGCGCGTGCTGCTCGTCAAACAGGGCACGGTAGCGCGTCTCTGCGACCTCGCTGGCGCGCAGGGCCGCCTCCGCCCGCAACCGCGCCTGACCCTCGCGCTCGACCCGCTGACCCACGATGAACGCGACCGCGTTGAGGATCGTCAGGTTCCCGATCTCGACCCAGGCGTTCACCGTTGTCACCCCGGCGATGAAGAGCCAGTCGGGGAACATCAGCGCGGTCGCCCACAGCGCGGTGCCGACGGCTCCACGAACACCGAAGTTCAGTGCCGCGTAGACGACCGGGATGAGCAGCAGCGCCGTGATCGTCGAGCGCGGCATCTCGAACGGCGGTTTGACCCGCAGGAAGTCGAGCACGATCTCGTCCAGAAACGCCACCAGCACAACGCCTGCCTGGACGATCCAGAACTGACGGGAACGCAGCGGCAGGCCAAGCCAACGCACCACCGCGGCGATCAAAGACCCACGAACACGGGGTCGCGTCTCAGTGCTCATCACTGACGGTCAGCAACTTGGTCGAGATGGCGCGAACGACCGCTTCGGTCCGTGAGCTCACCCCGAGCTTGGCGTAGATGTTGTCGCAGTGCCGGTCCACCGTCCGCGTGCTGATGCCCATCTGTTCCCCAAGCTCTCGGTTGCGCAGGCCTTGCGCGAGAAGTCTAAGCACCTCGAGCTCACGTTCGCTCAGGTCGACGGAAACGCCCTGCTCGGCCTGACGTGTTGCGGTCAGCAACCGTGCCGTGAGACCCGACTGGAGCACGCTCGTCCCGCCAGCCACAGAGCGCACCGCTTGCACAAGCTCCTTGCCGGGGGCGGTCTTGCTCAGGTACCCCGCGGCCCCGGCCTCCAGCGCCCCTCGGACGTACTCGTCCTCGTCATACGCGCTGACCATCAGTACCCGCGCGTCGGGGTGGTCCTGGATGAGCCGACGGGTGACCTCGATGCCGTTCATCCCCGGAAGCCGGATGTCCATCAGCACCACGTCCGGGTGAAGCTGGTTGACCAGGGCAAGGGCAACCTCGCCGCTGTCCGCCTCGCCAACCACCTCCAGGTCGGCGTGCGCCTCCAGAATCTGGCGGGTGCCGTCACGGTGAAGGGCATGGTCATCGACGACCAACACTCGAATCGCTTGCGCTTCCATGCTGATCAGGCTAGGCGCCAATCGTGCCCCGGACAGCGGGGAAACTACCCACTGGCCGTGCGTAGAACGATCCGTCGTCATGGGGGAGATCGCGGTTCCGTGCGTCTGCTGACCCAACAACACTTCTATCGGAGCACCTGCGCGCAAGCGTCAGATCCGTTCCCGGCCGGGTGAAGTCCGGCTGACCCAAAGCAGAAAGCGTGAAATCCGTGAAGAACATCAATTCCAGGATCGTGGCCGCAGCGTCGCGTCGCAAGCCCCTGCAGATGATCGGCGTCGGGCTCATCGTCGGTGCTATCGCCGTCACCGCATCAGCGTGTGGCGGATCCAGCACCGACAAGACCGCACCCGTGGCGACCACCGCCGCACCCGTCGCGAAGACCGTCAACATCGACATGATCGGCAAGATCGACGCCGACAAGGGCCCCGTCGGGACGTTCACCAGCAAGGAGCACTGGCCGGCAATGGCCCCCGGCGACGTCACGTTCGCCGCAGGCGACACCGTCGTGCTCACGATCAAGGAGTACGACGACGCCCCGACCGCACTGCCGGCCGGTTCGCCATACAACGCCGTCGCTGGCGGGACCATGACCCTT
>JABBOX010000118.1 GCA_012927555.1 Phycicoccus sp. | reverse complement strand
GGCGTCCTGACCGTCAAGCCGTGAGCTCACTGTGCGCAGCGATCCGGCCAGCGTCCGCAGCGCCTGCACCTGAAGGGTCGCCGTCCATGTTGACGCCAGTCGCGCGGCGAGCTGGGGGTCGGCCGGCTGCAGCGAGTCGTTCCAGTCGCCATGTCCGTAGGCCGGCAGGGGGCTGCCGGGCACCGCACTGGCGACGATCTTGGCCAGGGCACGCCGGACATGCTCGAGGATCGACTCCCCCGCCGTGGCGCCGTGGTCGTCGACAAACGGGACCCGTTCGGCGAACAGGCTGATGTCGCCGGTGACCGCGAGGTACTCCCCCAGCGCCAGGACCGGCCAGAACACGACATCCCCGTGAGAGTCGGTCTGCCCGCCACGCAGCTCGCGGGGGTAGAACTCGAAGGACTGCGGCCAGTCGCCCCGAGCGTTCTGTGCCCGGTAAACGCGCAGGATGAGGTCACGCAGGGCCGCCGTCTGCCCAAGAGAGATGAGCAGGCCCACCGGTCCCTGACAGGCATCCCGAGTGCCCCAGGCGCCGCCGGTCGACTGCTCCAGCCCGCGCGGTGACAGGTAGTGGACCAGGGCATCATGCGCGAACCACGGCAGAATTGCGTCGAGTCTCGAAACCTCTTTGGCCAGTGGGGAATCCGCAGGGGGCCTTAGCCGCACCGAGCCGCTGATTCCGTCCCAGAACGGGGACTCGGTTTGACCAACGAGCGACTGTTTGACCAGAACCTGCTTGGCGAGGTCGGCGGTCGGGATGAGATCGGACGTCAGCGCCAGACGCACGTAGGTGGTCGCTGTTGTGCGCATCGTCACCCAGGGCAGGTCGCGTGACTGACCGTCCAGGAAGAGAACCTCGTCACGGCATACCTGATCGATCGTTCCTTGCTGCCAGGAGAACCGGAACCACCCGTCGGGGAATCGGGTCGCGATCTCGGAACCCACCACCGGGCGCACCGTGACCCCATGGTCATCGTGGTCGAGCAGCGGCGGCTCGGGGTCCTGACCGTCGTCCCCGCCAAGCGCGACATGGGCGCAGATCAGGAAACCGACAGCCGGCCCGCTCAGGACCCGGATCGAGAGGCCGAGCTCATGCGACTGCGCGGGTGCGTTGGACGCGACCTCGATCAGCCCGCCGTCGTGTGAGTACCACCAGCGGCAGGAGTCCAGGCCAACCGCCCACGCGCTGGACTCGTCCAGCAGAGCCCATCCGTTCGGGGCATCCGGGGACTCCACGAAGATCCGCAGCCCCTGCGCCGCCCGCAGTCCCAGGTAGCTGCGGCGAGTGGACAGCATGCGGTTCAGGCTGACGTGCCCCTCGGTGACCTGCGAGTGGAACGTCCCCGCCATCCAGGCCGTCGTCGTGAGGCTGCCCTCGTCGGGGACCAACGCCGTACCGGTCCGCATGACGTGACCGTGCGGGCGCAGGACCGCAGCCTGCTTGGCGCTGGTGACAACGTGACTCCCGTCGTCCGCGAAGAAGCTGAGCAGCGTCTCGCCATCCCACTCGGCGTGCTGGCGCCCCTCGCCAACGAGCCCGACCAGCTGCTCGTGATCCAGCGCCGTGCAGGTCAGCGTCGGTGACGACGTGAAGAGCGAGGCGCCCGCAAGTTGTGCGGCGGCCGAATCGTCCATGGCTGTATCGCGATCCGCCGCCGCCAGCGCTTCCGGCCGGGCTTCCGGCTGGGCCAGGGCCTCGTCAACGTATGCAGCGTCGGCGTCGGAGGTCGCCGCAGGGTGGTCGGGCTGATAGGCCCCGAAGAAGCCGGTGGTCACAGTCTCGCCACCGGCCACCTGCATGGAACGGGCCTGCAGGAGGGCGAGCGTGTGCTCATGCTGAAGGCGGGTGCTGGGCAGCTCCAGGACCGACAGCCCGACCGGCTGGGCACCGGCATGGTGTGCGCGACCCACCAGCTGAAGGGCATCGGTGCCCCAACCCACACCTTCGGTGAGGCACCCGACAATCGCCCAAGGAACCGTGGCGCCAGGCATGTTCTGACGGACCGCGATCGCCGTGCCCGCCGCTGACGTCTCCACTGGCGTGAGGTCCAGGTACTGGCTGACGTAGTACTCACAAGAACGAAGGGCGCCGTAGGGCGCCAGGGCCAGATCCTGGGCGTACACCACGTCAATGTCAGTCGGGCCCGATCGGAGGCTCTTCACCGAGACGTGCCAGTACCAAGCGGGCACTGCGTCGGCCAGGCGGAAGGTGACGGTGTATTCCAGGTCGTGCCAGGTGCCACTGATGATTGGCCCGTCGCCGCTCCAGCTCACCGTGGAGCCACTGCCCGGCCCCATCATCGCCACGGACTCGGCGCCCGCGTCGCCTCGTATTCGCAGATACAGGTTGGCCGGACCGGCCTCCAGCTCGTCGGCCGGATACATCAGCAGGCTTCGATCACCGACATCGAGTCGCCTCAGGACACCGCTCGTGGTGAACTCCGCCCGGATCCCGGATGGGCTGCTGACGCAACCCATCCGGGACGAGCCAGCTTCATGATCGTTGCCGTGAATCACTGTGCTGTCCCAAATCACTGTGCTGTCCCACCAAACCAGAGCTCGTAGGGCTCTCTCAAGAAATGACGCCGGCGCCGAACTCTTCGAGACCGATCAGCGGTTTGATCGCGGACTGGATGGCGCCCTTGATGAAGTGACGGCGAATGACGTTGTCGCAGAACACGTTCCCGATCGCGCCGAGCACCATGGCTTGGTCCAGCGACAGGTAGCGCTGGGCGATGACCTTCGAGTTGACCGCGACCGCGTCGTAGAAGCCGCCCTCGCCATACGCCTTGAGCTTGCGCTCGATCTTGACGAGGTTGTCGAAGGCCTCGATCGGCTCGTACTGCATGGCCAGGAACGCGGCATGCGGTGTGACGACGCCGTCGCCCCAGATGGGGTTGGCGCTGGATCCATCAGTACGGGGGCCGTAACTGCCGTCGTAGTAGTTGGTGCGCTCCATGTCCGACGGGTAGCCGTCAGGCCGCATACCGATCGGGTCGACACCCCACTCGCTGTAGCCGCCACCGGGCTTGCTGGCCGGTGAGAAGCCCCAGTAGCCGTACTTGGCGTCGTCCAGACCGTGCTCACGCTGGGCGCGAACCGTGAGGGCATGGTTGATGCCCCACGATCGCGGCGCCCAGGTGGCCTCTGGCACAAACAGATCGGGCATCAGGGCCTCGAACATGTCGCCGCCCCAGCTCGGGACGATGTGCATGCCACGGTAGGTGTAGGCGCCCTCGAAGACGTCGACCCCCATGTAGGTCCGGTGCTCGCCGACCGGCTTCTGCTCCTGCCAGTCCCAGTTGTCCGGGAAGGTGCGCATGGTGGCGTAGTAGGCCTCCGGCGGAATCTGGCCGTGTGCGATGCCGATGTAGGTCGCGATCCGCGGTTCGGACACCAGGATGTCGTAGTGGTTGGGCGTGTAGAAAACGTCCGGGCCGATGCCCAGGTAGTTGCCGACGACGAATCCTTGCGGCGGCAGCGGCTCGACGTCCCAGAAGCCGCCACGGAGCAGGCCAGCGGTGCCCGGACGCGCGTCCTTGTTGAAGTACATGCCGAAGTTCATCTCGCTCAGCAGCGAGTTGGCCAGGCCGGCGACCTTGGGCTCTGCGTTGCGGACGACCATGAGTGCGGCGGCGAACCAGCCGTTGTCCACGCTGGACAAGAACGGGTACACCGTCGTGCCGTTCTCCGGCCAGACGGTGACCACGTCGCCGGTGGCCTCGTCATACCAGTTGTAGAACATGCCGCTGGGCTCGTGGTGCTTCATCGACTTCAACGTGGTCAGCGTCCGGGTCAACCGGCTGAGGCACTCCCCCACGCTGATGATCCCGAGCTCTCGGGCGATCACGGTGCTCCACATGTAGCCACCGATGTTGGTCGGCGAGGTGTATCCGCTGCGCGTCGGCGAAGCCAGTGGCCCGCTGATGTTGTCGGCGGGCAACCCTGTACGCGGGTCGGTCAGGGCGACCAGTGAGGCCCAGGTATCGCTCGCCCAACGCTGGATGGTGCCGCGGTCGACCCCCTCTGACAGGGGCCCGGCCGGCGGTGTCGCCGTTCGGCCGAACGCCGACGTCATGGTGGTGGCGCTTGCCGATGACGGCTTGGTCAGGGCCAGTCCAACAGCAGCTGCGGCGGCACCTCCCACGAGGAGCTGTCGACGGTTGGCGATGATCGGTTTGGGCAGGCAAGCTGAAGCGTCGGTCATGTTCAAATTCCCTTACGTAACAATCGTTTCGCCCGAGTTGGATGTCAGGCGTTACTTGATGCCGGTCGTGGCAATGCCTTCGATGAACCGGCGCTGGAGGATGAGGAAGACGATCACGATGGGCATGACGGTGACAGTCGCCCCGGCCATCAAGAGACCGAAGTTGGTCTCGTTCTGGCCGGTGGAGAACAGCGCCAGGGCAACCGGCAGCGTGTAGTAGTCCTGGGTCTGTGCAACCACGAGCGGCCACAGGAAGCTGTTCCAGCTGCCGAGGAACGTGAGGATCCCGAGTGTGCCCAAAGCCGGCCCGCACAGCGGCAGGATGATCTGACGGAAGATGCGCAGCTCGCTGGCACCATCGACCCTCCCCGCGTCGAGCAGGTCGTCGGGCAGCGCGGAGATGAACTGCCGCATGAGGAACACCCCGAAAGGCGTCACGAGGAACGGAAGGATAAGCCCCGGATAGGAGTCGACCAGGCCCATGTTGGCGACGAGGACGAACAACGGGACGAAGGTGACCATGCCCGGGAGCAGCAGTGTTCCCATGACGAGGCCGAAGACCAGCTTCTTGCCGCCGAAGTCCAGCTTTGCCAGGGCGTAGCCGACCATCGAACAGAAGATGACGTTGCCGGCAGTGACGACGACGGCCACGAGGGTCGAGTTGAAGAAGTAGGTCAGGAACTTCGCCTTGCTGAACAGATCGCGGTAGTTGTCGAGCGTGCCGGTCTGCGGCCACCACGTGGGCGGCACCTGTCGCAGCTCGCCTTCACTCTTGAAGCTGCCCAGGATCATCCAGACGAAGGGCGTGACGACCAAGATGAATCCGACGGTCAGCACGGCATACAGCCACACTTGGGAGGCTCGGGATCGTTTGGTATTCAACGTAACTCGCCTCTCAGTCGGTGTTGGAGCGAAGGAAGCGGAACTGGACAGCGGTCAGCGCGACGATGATCACGAACAGCACATATCCCATCGACGCGGCGAACCCGTAGTTGCCGAAGCTGAACTGTTTGAATGTGTACATCGACATCGAGAGCGTGGAGTCCAGCGGGCCACCCTGGGTCATGACGAAAGGCTCCTCGAAGAACTGCAGGTATCCGATGCCGGTGGTGACCGTGACGAAGAGCATCGTCGGTCGCAACATCGGCAGCGTGATGTGGCGGAATCGTTGCCACGCCGACGCTCCGTCGATGGACGCCGCCTCGTGCAGCATGATCGGCACGGACTGCAGCCCGGCGAGGAAGATGATCATCGCCGTGCCGAAGTTGCGCCACGACGCCATGACGATCAGCGACGGCATCGACCACGTGGTGTTCTGCAGCCAGTCAGGCCCGTTGATGCCGACCCAACCGAGCACGGTGTTGACCAGGCCGTTGTCGGGCTGGAGCAGGAACCGCCAGACCACGGCCACCGCGACGATCGAGGTGACGACCGGGGTGTAGTACCCGACCCGAAACAGGGTGCGGAACCGGGTGATGCCCTTGTCCAGGGCGATGGCGGCAGCCAAAGCTAGGCCCAGCGTCAGCGGGACGCCGACCAGCACGAAGTAGAAGGTGTTGAGCACGGACTTTCTGAACGACTCATCACCGAAGACCTTGGCGTAGTTGTCAAGTCCCACGAAACTCACGTTGAAGGGTGAGTGCAGGTCCCTGGATTTGATGTCCGTGAAGCTCATGTAGAGCGAGGAGATCACTGGCCACGCGGTGAAGACCGTGAAGAGCGAGAGGAAGGGCAGGGCCAGGATCCACGCGGCCCTGCTCTGCTTCGACAGGCCCTTGCGCCG
>JABBOX010000066.1 GCA_012927555.1 Phycicoccus sp. | reverse complement strand
CCCTGGTGGCGTTGTGGGTCGACGGCACTGCCCAACACGACCGACGGGCGACGCAGGTGACAAACCCGGCGACCGGTGCGGGTGCCCTGGCGGTGTCAGCGGTGGCCACCGCAGCGGGACTGGGGGTGCTGATCGTGAGCAGCCGGACGCACCTGTCGACTCTGGCTGTGGTCCTGGCCGGGGTGACACTGTCCGCGGCCGCGGGTCGCAGCCAGCTCGCGTTTCGGCTGCTCGCGCGGATGGCGGACCTACGCCGCCTGACTGCAGCCACCGACGAGCTGACCGGGCTGCCGAACCGGCGGGCCCTGTACGCCGACGGGCGAGCCCGTCTGGCGGACCTGCCAGACCGCAACCACGCCCTGCTGATGCTTGACCTGGACAAGTTCAAAGAAGTCAACGACAGCCTGGGCCATCACGTTGGAGACCAGCTGCTGGTCCAGATCGGCGCCCGCCTGAATGATCAACTACGCACCGGGGACCTGCTGGCACGCCTGGGCGGCGATGAGTTCGCCGTCCTGCTCCAGGACGCCGGCCACGACCAGGCCGTTGACGTCGCCGTCAAGCTGCGCGCCGCCCTGGCCGAGCCCTTCGCCCTGCAAGACATCGCGCTGTACAGCAGCGTCAGCATCGGGATCGCACTGTTCCCCCACGACGGTCCTGACCTGAACACCCTGCTACGCAAGGCCGACGTCGCCATGTACAAAGCCAAGGCAATCGGCGACGGCCATCACGTCTACGGCGGCGACGACGACTCCGACTTCACCACCCGACTGCACACGATCGACGAGCTGCGCGCCGCCCTGACCAGCGACCAGCTCGTCGTGCACTACCAACCCAAGATCGACCTGCTCACCGGGCAGGTCCACGACGTGGAGGCCCTGGTGCGCTGGGACCACCCCACCCGCGGCCTGCTCTACCCCGACGCGTTCCTGGAACTGGTCGAAGAAGCCGGTCTGATGCGAGCCCTGACCCGCGTCGTACTCGAGATCGCCCTGGACCAGGCCGCGGTGTGGCACGGCGAAGGTCGACGCCTCACGGTCGCGGTCAACCTCTCGGCCAGCTCGATGGTCGACACCGACCTGCCCGACGAAGTCGCCACCATGCTCACCGCCCGGGACCTGCCGCCCTGCGCCCTGCAGATGGAGATCACCGAGGAGTTCCTGATGGCCGACCGGGACCGGGCCCGCAACATCCTGACCCGGCTGCGTGACAGCGGTATCCAGATCTCCATCGACGACTTCGGCACCGGATACAGCTCCCTGTCCTACCTGCGTGACCTGCCCATCGACGAGCTCAAGCTCGACCGCTCCTTCATCTTGCCCATGGCCGACGATGCCCGCGCCGCCGCCCTGGTCGCCTCCACCATCGCCCTGGCCCACAGCCTCGGCCTGCGCATGGTCGCCGAAGGCGTCGAGGACGAGGTCGCCTACGACGAGCTCATCCGCCTGGGCTGTGACCAAGCCCAAGGCTTCGACATGTCCCGGCCCGTCCCCGCCACCGAGCTCGACGTCTGGCTCAACACCCGCGACATCACCGACGACCTCACCGAGATCGCAAGCCTACTGCCCACCTTCGACTGATATTCCGCCCCAGTGCGCGAGGCCGGACCAGCACCGGCTTGAGCCAAGCTGTCGAGTTTCCGGAACCGACACTGCTCGGTCATTTCTCGAGCACTCGGTAATCACACATCCACATATCAAGCATGAGCGAGCGTTTCGCGTTGACGGCCGCCTGCGTCCTACTGGGCGATAGGCGGCGTCGCACTCAACGCGGCTACGAGGGTGCGTTCCGATCGGCCGGGGCGGAACCTTTGCGGCGATGCGCTCAGCGGATCGGAGACGCTACGTCCTGTCCGCAGGAGATCGCTGAGGGGACCCGTACGACAACGGGCTCGCGAACCACAACCACCCGAGTCACTCCAGCGGGGACGCGACCCAAGGAACACGACGCGGCCAGGTCAGGCTCCGCGTCTTCGCGTGACGAGAAGAGAAATCGGCGCCTCAATGCCAGGGAAGCGTGCCGCCTTGCGGCCCGAGGCCCGCTTCGAGGGCCAGCGAGACGGCTTCCCGGCGGTCGGTGACCCCGAGCTTCGCGAACAGATTGGTGATGTGGTTGCGGACGGTCTTGTCGCTCAGGACCAGACGCCGCGCGATGTCGGTGTTCGTCTGTCCGTCCGCCATGAGGGTAAGAACTTCTTCTTCGCGTGCGGTCAGTGCGGGCAGGTGGCGACGGTCGGCCGCGGTCACCCGGGCCGCGACCTGGGCGCTCACCTGGGCGCCGAAGACCATTCCTCCGGCCACGACGGACCGGATGCCTGAGACGATTTCCTCCTGGGTCGCGCCTTTCAACAGGTATCCGCGGGCGCCGGCCTCCATCGCCGAGACCAGTGCGGCGTCCTCGGCATACATCGTGAGGACGAGCACCTGACCCGAAAATCCTGAAGCCACAAGCTTTTTCGTGACGTCGATGCCGTTCGTGTCGGGCAGGTTGAGGTCAAGCAGCATGACGTCGGGGGCAAGTTCTGCTGCTGCCTCGATCGCCTCGGTCCCTGTGCCGACCGCTCCGACGACCTCGATGTCCTCGGCGTCGGACAGGACAGCGAGCAGGCCCCTGCGGAACACCGGGTGATCGTCGACCACGAGCAGGCGAATGCGTTCAGTCATGCGGGCTCATTCCCGTCAAGGGAAGTCGCACCCGCAAAGTGGTGCCCTTCTCGTGACTGTCGATCGTGACGACGCCGCCCAGCTCAGTGGCACGGTCGCGGATGGACACAAGGCCGGTCCCCTTGCCGGGAGCTGCGCCGCCGGAACCGTCATCACAGATCTCCAGGACCAATGACCCGTCGCTGACGCCGAGACGTATGTCGCAACGGGTCGCCCGCGCGTGACGCGCCACGTTGGTCAGTGCTTCCGAGCCGATGCGGAACGCGGCGACCTCGACGGCCGCGGGCAGGGCCGAGAGAGGATCCGCATCCAGGCTCACCGTCCAGCCGGCCGTGTCGGCAAACGCGTTCGCCCGTTGCGTGAGGGCGCCGACCAGACCGACATCGTCGAGCAGCGGAGGCCGCAAGCCGTCAACCACCCGTCGCACGTCATCGATCAGCCCAGCGACGTCCGTGCGGACGTCCGACAACAGTGCCTGTGTGCGGGCGATGTCGGTCGTCAGCGCATTGTCGGCAGCCTCGAGACCGAGCCCGATGCCGGCCAGCGTGGGCCCGACCCCGTCGTGGAGCTCACGGCGCAACCTCTTGCGTTCGTCCTCGCGGGAAAGGACGAGGTCCTCGCGCGCATGCTGGAGCTGCGCTGCGAGCCGGTTCGCATGCAGCACGACTCCCAGTTGCGCGGCTGCAGCCTGGAGGAGTCGCTCATCGCGGAGATCCAGAGGGGTATGGCGGCGACGGGCTGACAGCTGCCCGAGATCGACGCCGGCGTGGGTGATCGGAAAACGACGGGGCTCGAGGCCTGCCGCCCCGTGCTCGGCGATTGTCGTCCGCATCCCGTCGACCTCGGTTACCACCTGCAGATAGCTGAGCCTGAGCGTGTCGACCAGAGCGGCCGAGAGGCCGGTAACGGCTTTGTCGTCGTCGAACCGCTCGAGCCCCCTGGCCAGCTGCCATGACGCGGTCGCCGGGTCGCCGCGGCTCCCATACAACAGCCAGTCAACGAATCGGTGAACGACCCCACTCGCCAGCTCGAACACGAGGACGAGAGGAATGGCAATGACCAATGCTGCTTCGTGAGCAGGTGAGTAGCGCTCGGCGACCGGGACGGCGACAAGGGCCACGGACAACAACACCAGGCCGACGATCAGCGCGTGCAGAAACTGATTGGCGACGGCATCCAGTCCACGGCGCACGCGGATGGACGTGAAGACGGACATGTCAACAGAGTGCCACTTCGACCAGGTGTTGGCCTGCGCGTTGGCCTGGCCGAAGTGGCGAGGGACTTGTCAGCCGCTCACAACCCGGCGGCGGCCGGAAGACCTGTGAACCGCGGCGATCACGGCAAGGACGATGAACGCCACAAATGTGATAAGAAAACCGAACCAGCCGATAGCACTGATGTAATACCAGGCGCCTGAGGTGTCGCTCTTCCCCGGGTAGGAAAGGGCGACGAAGGCGACCGCAATCAATGCGGTGACCGAAAGGACTCGACCCGGGTGTTGGCGGATCATGATGGACCTCCTGTGACAGTTACGTGACACTGCGTCGCGTACGTCGACCTTCGCAGCGCCATTGTCCCGCCGTCATGGGACAACGACTCCCAGATTCTCAAGACAGGTGTCGGTGGCCGGCCGTATGGCATGCGCCAGTTCCGGGCATTCACCCGTGGGCTATCGCGATCACGGTCCCAGAATCCCCATCCATTTGCACCCAGCCGCCACCGCCCACCCTGCAGCCTGACCGATCCCTCACCGCCGTGCTCGTGAGTCGGCGCTCCCGTTGCGGGACGGCCAAGCAGGGGCGTGGAGCCCAAGCCCATGCTGGGCGATAGGCGGCGAAGTGACGCAGGTCTGCGCCCGCGCGGATCGCGGCGAATGAGGGCGGTTCTGGCGACATGGACCGCCACTGGGGCCATACGCGGTGTAGGCGTCCGCGCCGGTCTTGAGGTAGATCCCCCTGGGACCCAGAGCCGCCAACTCGGGTCCGGGTCGATGCCAGGACCAGCACGAAGAAGGCCAAGGGCGCCTGACAACCATCTGCGCTTTGGCCGCTTTCGGGCTGGTGCACGGGCGGCACCCGGAGTCCTGCTTGCCGTCTGCCACCGATTCGGTCGAGGACCCGGCGACGGCCTCGACATCCATGACCACAGCGCTCCAACCACTCCGGCCCGCACCCTGATCGGTCCAACACCTCGCCGATCAGACCATCTGCGGCCGAGTTGATCGATTCCGCAAGAAATCAGCGAATTCGCCTGGCAGGTGATCTGATTCACGCTTCTGTGAGGCTGCTTGTCTTGTGGCGGGGTAAGCCCAACGGCCTACTATCGAGGTCAGGAGGAGGGGATCATGGCCACGCAGCCGAGGGCACGGAACGGCGTCGTCGAGCGCGCCAAGGCCTGGTTCTGGCCGATCGTCGGCATCCTCGGGGGCGTCCTCGTCGGGCTGGCGGTCTTCACGTTCGGATATGCCAACGGGTCCGCCTACTTCGGCAAGGATCCTCAGACGTGCAGCCAGTGTCACTCGATGAACAAGCAGTACGCCGCATGGTCGAAGGGCCCCCACCATCACGTTGCGACGTGTCAGGACTGCCATGCGCCCCACGACGACCCTGTGGCGTGGGCCCTCGACGAGGCCGACAACGGCTTCTGGCACTCGCTCAAGTTCACCCTGGGCACCTACCCGCAGAACATCAAGATCCGCGAGAAGAACCGCGAGGTCGTCGAGGAAGCCTGCCTGTACTGCCACAAGGAGTTCGTCAGCAGGATCGAGCTGGGACGGCCACAAGGCCAAGGAGTCTCGTGCCTGAAGTGTCACAACGAAGTTGGTCACGAGAGGTAGTGGCGCCATGAGCGACAACGAACCGGGCACCCAAGGAAGCACCCCCGGAAGCACCCACGGAGCGGAAGCCACCCTCCGCCCCCGGCGGCGGAGGCGAGGCCTGGTGTGGGCGTTCCTCGTCGGTGGGGCGCTCGTGACCTTCGTCATCGCCACGCTCCTGGTCAGCATCGTCCAGCGCAAGGCCGAGGACCGGAGCACCTTTGTCAAGGTCGCCGACCTCAGCGAGACGACCTTCGAACCGTCCGTGTGGGGGCGCAACTTCCCCCCTGAGTACGAGGGCTGGAAGGCCACCGAGCAGATGGAGCCGCGGGACCAGGTTGCGCACACCCCGACGGCGCAGGACCCGCGGACGACCGTCTCGCAGCAGAAGCTCGAGAAGGACCCCCGCCTCGTGACGATGTGGCAGGGCTACGCCTTCTCGATCGACTACCGAGAGCCGCGCGGCCACTACTAGGGCGTGTCTGCTAACTAATCGTGGTCTGACCGCCGAGCATGGGGTCATGTTGCGCACCGATGTGGTCTCTGATGAGTTGTGGGCTGTCCTTGAGAGTGTTCTTCCGGCGGATGCGG
>JABBOX010000225.1 GCA_012927555.1 Phycicoccus sp. | reverse complement strand
TTCGGCCTGCATTCCCGGCATGACGTGGGCGTACACACCGAGCGTGATCATGGCGCTTGCGTGGCCCAGTCGCTCGGAGACAACCTTGACGGGAACCCCGGCCGCCAGCAGCAGGGTCGCGTGAGTGTGCCGGAGATCGTGCAGCCGGATCGTCGGTAGCTGGTCCTCTCCCAGCGACTTCCTGGCAGCGATCACGGCCGCGACGAATCGCTTGGACAGGCGCTCAGGGTGCCGCAGCTTCCCTTCGATGTCCGCCAGCACGTATTCGCCGTCTCGGGCCAGCATCAGGGCCAGCGTGCCTTGTTCGGCCTTGTATGCCTTGAGAGTGGCCAACGTTCCGGGGTCCAGATCCACCGTCCGAGGTCGGCCAGACTTCGGTGGGCCGATGAGGATCTCTCCCCGCTCACCCTTGTGCTTGATGATCGTCGCTGACCGGCGCACCGAGATCCGCGAGGAATCGAAGTCCACGTCGGCCCAGCGAAGAGCCAAGGCCTCACCGCGGCGCAACCCGGTCGCGGCCAGCAGCGACCATGCGATCGCAAGATCATCGTCGACCTGGTAGCGCTGATCGAGGAACGCCCTCAGCTCGCCCGCCGTCCAGAACCTCATCTCAGGTGACGCGGCCGCCTTCACAGACGGTGGATCGGCCTTGTCCGCAGGGTTGGATGCCAGCAGCCCATCGCGCACCGCCGCGCCCAGGCCCGCGTGAATGATCGTGTGAATGTAGCGGACGGTGCGCGCTGAGAGGCCGCCGTTGCCGTCGACGCGCCCTGTCTGCTCCAGCTGGTGGTAGAGCTTCGTCAGCATGGTTCCCGTCAACGCCGACAGCCGAAGCGAACCGATGTGCGGCTCGACATGCAGCCGGACGTTCTTCTGGTACGACGCAACCGTCGACGGTTCCTTGCGTAGTCCGTCCAGCCATATGGTCATGTGTTCACGAACCGTGATGTTCGACGGTGCGACGTGGGTGCCCCTGTCGACATTGCTCAGCTGCTCGCGCAGGCCCGCGGCCGCTGCCCTCCGGGTCAGGTAGCCGCGCTTCAACACGACCGCCTTTGAGCCGTCCGGGCGGGCGTAGCCGTACTTGATCAGGTAGCGCGTGCCCGCCTTGGTGGCGTACTCGCTGATCCCGCCTTCACCTGCTTGCCTGCGTCTGGGCGTGCTCACGGCTCATCGACTTCCAGGATGTCATCGATAACAGTCACCGCGGGCGGCTTTGGGGAGCCCTCCAGCATTTCCTCAATCCAGGGTTCGCCGTCTCGTTCAGCCAGGTCTCGAAGTTCTGACTCGTGTTTCTGCATGAGAGCTGACCGGTGCGCGAGGAGGCGTTGCGCCATCGGCAGGCTGCTCGCGAACGCTGGGCGGATCCGCTCAATGACGTCCACATATTCGTCGCCATAGTGGACCGCCTTGTTCTTGAGTTCTGCCGCTCGCATGTACCCCTGCCAGGCCGAGACGTCAAGGACGGCATCAGGCGGCAGGAGAAGTTCGCCCAGAGGGATGCTGAGCACTTTCGACAGGCCTAGAGCCTCCTCGATCGTCACCGACCGAGTGGACCCCGCTCCCCTGGGGCGCCCGCCGCGCCTGTCCTCATCCGGCGGCTCGATCTTGGAGATTGACGATTGATGAAGAGGCTGGCCCGCCTTGGTCATCTCCTCCGAGAGCCTGGCCTGGCTCCAACCACGGAGCTTGCGCTCCTGCTGGATCCTCAGGCCCAGCCATTTCTTGTCTCCGAGCTCATTGACCAGCTCGGAGACTGCCTGCCAACCGAGCGAATCCGGGACCTGTTCCATGCTGCCGCCTCCGTAGTTATCCAGATCAGCCTAGAGGCTAGCACCAGATCGACTTGACATACCGACAAGTCGTGGCAATCTAGTTCATAGACGCACATGCCAACGTATTGAATAACAGGAGGAACCGTGAGAACAGCAGCTGCTCGAACCCTCAGAACGCAGGCCGACCTAGAGGGTCGGCTTTTCGTCACCGTGACCGAGCTCGCTGCACTCATGCAGCTGGACCCCAGGACGGTCCGGCGCGGCATCGAAGACGGGTCGATCCCATCGATACGGGTCGGGCGCTCGACACGGATACCCGTACCGAAGATCCGGGCTCTCATCGGGCTTGTCGACCCGACGGCCGCCTAAAGGCATGAACGAAGTCGCGGAGTTGGACCTGTCGAGAATCACCCCCGACGAGGAACGGCAGATCCTGAGCCGCCTCCTGCGGGACGACTTCGACGCTTGGGCCGATCAGGCTGTACGGGTTGGCCACTGCGCTCATCCGATTCGCCTGACCGGCGAGCAACACACGGTCGAGGCGGTAACTGGTTCGGTGGCGTCCACGTTCGCGTCGGCGTCGTTGCCGGATGAGGTGCTGTACGTGCGTTGCAACAACCGCCGTGCGTCGTGGTGCCCGTCGTGCTCGAGTACCTACCAGGCCGACATGTGGCACCTGCTCAAAGCAGGCGTGGCTGGTGGTGACAAAGGCGTTCCCGAAACGGTGTCGTCCCACCCAATGGTGTTCGCCACCCTGACCGCACCCTCCTTCGGCGCAGTCCACGCTTCGAAGAAACCCGGATCCAAGTCCCTGCGGTGTCGCCCCCGCACGCGCGGCGAAGTCTGCCGGCACGGGAAGTCCTTGTCCTGCATGGACATCCACGCCGAGCACGACCCAGTAGCTGGGGAGCCGTTCTGTGCCGACTGTTACGACTACGAGGCCCACGTGATCTGGCAGTGGTGGGCCCCCGAGCTCTGGCGTCGATTCACCATCGCGCTGCCCAGACTCATCGCCAAATGCCTTGGTGTCACACAGAAGCAGGCGAGGAGGTTGGTCCGGGTGTCGTTCGCCAAGGTCGCCGAGTACCAAGTCCGCGGGGTCGTGCACTTCCACGCGATCCGCCGCCTCGCCGGGCCGCCGATTGACGAGAACTTGTACCCGGCACCGCTGGTCGAGGTCGATTCAACCTGGCTCGGCGACCTCACCCGAGACGCAGTCACGTCGGTGGAATTCCAACCACCGCAGGTCAGCCATGCTGCTCCCGGCGCTCTGCTGCGCTTCGGCACTCAGGTCGAGGCCCGGCCAGTGCATCGCCGTGCCGGACGAGACGACCTGTCCGGTGCGATCCACCCCGAGACCGTGGCGGCCTACATCGCGAAGTACTCCACCAAGTCCGCCACGGATCTGGACCCCGGCGCCCGGCCCACCAAACGCCATCTTGCCCGAATCCGGTCAACCGTGTTCCGGCTCTCAGAGCTCGCCGACCACACCTACCCGCCCGGACTGCCCGAGCTGCCAAACCCATACTGGCTGTTGGGGAAATGGGCGCACATGCTCGGCTTCCGTGGCCACTTCGCGTCCAAGTCCCGCCGCTACTCCACCACCCTCGGCCGGCTCCGATCCGCCCGGCGACGCTTCGAACGCGCCAAAGCCTTCAGCCCTGACGGGGTAGTCGACGTCGCGGCGCTGGACCGGGAGCTGGTCGACGACGACACCACTCTCGTGATCAACCACTGGCGATTCGTGGGCACCGGCTGGATCACCGCCGGTGACGCCGTCCTCGCCGCCGAAGCGTCCGCCAAAACACGCGAGTATGACGCGTCAAAGCGCGCTCATGGAATGCCATAGACCCTCCCGCTCGGGCCCACCAACCGGTAGTATATAAGCAATGTCTACGGAGGTGAATAATGCTTATACCCCAAGTCTGGGTTGATCTCGCCGAGCACGATCTCGCCGTCACCCTGCCCGACGCCCACCACGTGATCCTGACCGGGCCCTCGGGTGAACGGAAGTATCTCCTGAGGATCCTTACCCGCCCGCCAGGGCCCGCGCAGGTGGCCAAGGCGGCCTCAGACGCCAGCGGCGCGCAGCTGCCCGGGCTACTCATCGCACCCAAAGCCAGTCCCGCCGCGCAGCATGCAGCTCTGCGCGCGGGCGTATCACTGCTGCTGGCTCCCGACAGCATCGGGCAGCTCACCCGCGGCCACCTCATCACCCCCACCGGGGGCCTGCTCACCCTGCACGAGACCACCGCCGCCACAGCACGCCGCGGCCGGCGGCCCTGGGCCACGATCGCGATCGCAACCTACCTCCTGGAGGGCAACGCCTCCACGCAGGACGCCTTGGCCGGGCGAGCGGGGGTGTCCCAAGCGCGCACTTCCCAGGTCCTGCGCGCCCTGCAACGCTGGGTCCAGCGGACCGACCGCGGATGGACTGCCACCGACACCGCGGGCCTGACACGGTGGCTCGCCGAGCAGCCGCCACCGGGGCGCACGGCAACGACGTGGCTTGGTCTGGATGACCCGGCGCCTACCGCGACCCGCGTCGCTGCCTGGCTGACCGCCCGACACGTCGGATACGCGATCTCCGCTGACGTGGCCGCGGACCTTCTCGCGCCCTGGGCCCGACCCACTCGCGGCCTCGTGTACGTCGAGCAAGCCCTCGACCTGACACCGCTGGGTCTGACGCCCGCACCACCAGGTGCCGCAACGCTCGAGCTGGTCGTCCCGGACGACCCCTACGTCCTGCGCGATGCCCGCCTGCTCCCTTCTGACCTGGTGATCGCTCACCCGTGGAGGGTCTGGGCGGACACGGCTGCTCGCGGGAACGCCGATGCAGCCGAAGCGTTGCGCGCTCACCTGTTGGGGGTCCGGACCACATGAGCGAACCCCGTCACGTCGCTCTGGCCTCGACGAGCAACGCTGAGGACGCAGCCTGGCTCGCGGTGGCCGACGTCGCCGCCGTCGCGACCGACCTGGGCATCGACTACCGCCTCATCGGTGGAAACAGTGTCGCACTGCTCGTCCAACTCCACGACGCCGCCACTCAGGTTCCCGGGCGCGCCACCGCCGATGCCGACATGGGCGCCAGCTTCGAGGTCTGCGCAGATCCACGCCTGGTGCCCGCACTGACCGCCCTGGGCTACGACCGCCAGTCTGGAAACCGGTTCACCCGCACTCAGGGCACTCGCGCGCTCGTGATCGACGTCCTCGCCCCGTCCTACCTTGGACGTCTGATACCCAACCAGACCCACGGTGACCTCGTCCTCGACGAGATACCCGGCCTCCTTGAGGCACTGCTCCTGCCGCCCGTCAATGTTGCGGCCCGCCCGGTCCTGACCGACACGACCCAGCTTTACGTCCAGGTGCCCCTGCCTGATGTTCGTGCCGCGTTGGTCATGAAGGCCCACGCGTACGCCGGCCGACTCGGCGACAACGACGCCCTGGACATCTGGCGGCTCCTCCAATCGGCGAGCAACGCCGGGCACACCGCGGCCGACTGGCCCACCAGGAGCACGGCCCGCGACGCAGCCGTGCTCCTGCACCGACACTTCGGCGCCCCAAGCAGCGGCGGACCACGTCGGGCCACACCGAACCGCACCAACCAGGCGCGGATCCGCGCACTGACCGCCCACGTCGTCCCGAACCCAACCCGCATCTGAGGCCGGAAAGCCGGTGCTGAGGTGAGAGCCTGTGGCCCTTGCGTGGCCCGACGTGCCTTGGCTTGGGCCAATACCCGGTTCGCAGAAAACGGTAGCAGTCCTCGAATTCGACACTGCTGCAATAGCATTGGCGTGTGGAGCGGGTGACGGGAATCGAACCCGCACTGTCAGCTTGGGAATGGTAACTATGCCTGCGTGAGCGCACGGCGGACAAGGTCAGGAGCGCCCCTCTCTGACCGTGGCTGTCCGTCAGGGATCGTTCACTGATCGTTCGCCGACGCGAGGGTCAGCCGTGAACGTGGAAGTCTCGGGGCTGGTGGTAGCCCAGCATCTCTGGAGGCGAGCAATCGCGCTCCAGGCACCCAATCCATCATGGACCCGGTGCGGGTTCTAACCCTGTGCCGCCTCAGAGCTGGGGGCCTGGGGGCCGTGCACAAGGTGGCGGCGCGGACCCCCTCCCCCTCGTCCCCAGCGTTTGAAGGCCAATCGGCTGTCAGTTTGGGAATGGTAACTGTGCATGCGTGGGCGCACGGCGGACCGGGTCAGGAGCATCCCTATCTGACCTTGGTTGTCCGTCGGGGATCGTTCACTGATCGTTCGCCGACGCGAGGGTCAGCCGTGAACGTGGAAGTCTCGGGGCT
>JABBOX010000150.1 GCA_012927555.1 Phycicoccus sp. | reverse complement strand
GCCAGTGCCGCTTGCGCTGTTGATAGCTGGCGCTATCGCAGGGGGTGGGTTAGCGCTGGCACTGGGGATGGTGTTGCTCGGAATCGGGGTACTGATCTATATCAGAGAGGCCGATCGAGATCGCCCTCAGGGAATGCTGTGGGGGACTCTGCGCGGATGGTCCGCTAAGGCATTTCGCCTCTCTCGATCTTGGGACGTTTGTGGCGCTTTGCTTGTCCTGAGAGCGGCCTTCTTCTCATGAACCCGAGGGGAGCCCCCGGCGCGGTCCCGTGTCAACGGCGGGCGAGAATTGACCACCAGGCGGCCTAGAACCCAAGTGGCGTTACGGGGTCAGTTTTCACGTGCCGGCGACATCGCGCTGATCAAGCTCGACCGGGATTGCTGCGGGCTACCTTGTGATGATGAGCGCGCGGTCAAAGGTCGATGTGGTCGACGATACGGTGACATCACTAGGCATCTTCAAGGACGAATCCGCTCCCATACATAGGTAGCGGGACGTTCAAGTGGCCCATGTCGGCCCTGTCAGAATCTGGGCGCCACAAGCCGATACCGCGGTCGTGGATGGGTGATCGGTCGGTGCGCATTGCTGCGCATCACACGGTGATATGCGGCGGACAGGGGGACCCGGGCAGGTCACCCAGCGCACCAGCTACGACGAGGCCGGCGAACCCTACGGGCTGACCTACTCCGGCACCGTGCAACCCGTCAGGATCCGCACCTGGCCACCCCCCTGCCCCACCACCGGCCGCACCCACGGGTACGACACCGCCGACCGGCCCACCACCGTCGCCGCCACGAACCAGGGCCCTACAGGGGACCGGTACGTCTACGACGAACTCGGCCGGCAAACCACCCTGCCAGCCGTGGACACACCCGGTGAAGCCAAAGGCGACATGTGATGCTCCCTTGTTGGGTCCAGTACACAGCCAGTACACAAAAAGACCGTTGACGGCACCTAATCACCGCTACCCTCAACGACGCTGCTTGAGCAATACCAACGGTTTACACGACCATCAACGACCACCAGCGACCCAGACAATGACCTCGTAATGAATAGGTCATCGGTTCGATTCCGATAGGCGGCTCCGAAGAACCCCAGGTCAGAGACTCTCTGACCTGGGGTTTTCACTTTCGCGGTGGAGTCTCTCGCTTCCGAACCCTGATCACGGCATCGGCCACGAGGTCAGGTGGGGTGAACTGGCATCTCCCAGGGGATGCTGGTGCCAAGGATCGGTGCCTCTGCCGAGCTTGTCAGCTCACCGATGTCGGTGGTGACGCGGTTGCGGCCGCCCTGCTTGCTCGCGTACATGAACCCGTCGGCGCGTTCGACAAGGTCCTCGGCGGTTTCGTCAGGGACGGCCATGGTGGCGCCGACCGAGACTGTCACCCGTACCTGGGCCTCGCCCTTTTGGATCCAGGAGTTCTCGGCCAACATTCGCACCCGCTCGGCGGTGGCGTGGAGGCCGACCTGGTCTGCGCCCGGGAGAAGTGCCAGGAACTCCTCGCCACCCCAGCGCACCGGCATGTCGCCGCGTCGCAGCCCGTTCGCCAGGGACTGGCCGACCATGCGCAGCACCTCGTCGCCGGTCCGGTGCCCGAACGTGTCGTTGACATTCTTGAAGTGGTCCGCGTCGATATACAGCACGCCGAGAGTGGTGGTCTTTTCGGCGACCGCCCGCATCAAGGTCTCCAGGTGCAGCTCGCCGAAGCGGCGAGGCGGCAGGCCGGTCACCGGATCCAGCGAGTCGTCCTTGCGTCTCTGGACCGTGCCCGAGTAGGGGTTGGACAGCCTTGAGGAGAACACCTCGACGGAGCCCACGATCGTTCCGTCTGGGCTCCGCAGGGCCTGGCCCCGGGCCGTGACCGGCACACGATGTCCATCCTTGTGATGCAGGTACATGTGGGCCTCACGGGGCTTGCCGTCTTCCATCACCTTGAGCAGCGGGCAACCCTGCAGGCACAACTGGCGACCCGCGTCGTTGACGTGACGCAGGATCCCTTCCGAGCAGCTGTGGCCCAGCACCTCGTCGGCGTTGTAACCGGTGATGCGCTCGGCGCCGCCGTTCCAGTACGTGATCCGCCGGTCGGTGTTGACGAAGTAGACGCCATCGGAGATCTGATCGAGCAAACCTTGGTAGAACTGTTTGTCCACTGCTCCTCCGCTCCGAGATGCCTACGGAGAATCTACGCCGAAATCTGCCTCAGATAGGCGAGCGGTCTCGCAAATCCCCATCGGGCTTCTTCTCAGGCTTCTTCGCGATGACGTCCGAAATGACTCCCCAGCCCCTGGCGTCGAGAACCCCTTCGTCCTCCGGGTGAGGCTTGCAGCAGCTGGTCGAGGACTCGTTCTCGCTCGTTGATCTGTGCGGCCCAGTCGGCCATGGAGTCGAGAGAGTTCTGGAGCACGTCCCGAGGCAAGAGGGCGGCGTCATCGGCGTTGACCTCCGTTGTATCGGAGCTCATGCCTTGCCTCCCTCTGGATCGGAGCGTGTGTGCATCCGGAGGCTACTGGAGGCTGAGTCAGAGTCAGGAGCCGCCCATGACCATGGGTCCGCCCATGGTCTGCCAGGCGCCGATCCCGCCGGCGAGGTCGTAGAGGTGGGTGAAGCCAGCACCACCCATCTGCTCCAGCGCTACGCCAGAACGGTTTCCGCTTCGACAGTAGATGGCGTAGGTGGCGTTCTTGTCGAGCGTGGTGATCCGGGTCGCGAAGTCAGCGGCCTCGATGTCGATGTTCTGTGCCTGTGGCAGGTGACCGCTGGCGTACTCCGCCGGGGTCCGCACGTCGAGCACGATAGTGCCCGGTTGGGCCATGGCGGTGGAGAAGTCCTTGGCGTTCATGTGCTGACCGGTCGCTTGTGAGGCCGAGCTGCCCATGGGTTCACTGGACGAACAGGCGCTGACCCCTGCGATCGCGGCAACGGCCATGGCGCCGGCTGCCATTCGGGCGGACCAGGATCGGGTGAGGTGCATATGCATGGTGCTGTCTCCTTGCGGGAAGAATCGACGGGCGTGCATCAGAGGTTCGGATGGACGGCTCGGAGGGTGAGCCATCCGCCGGAGAGGTTGCGGGCGTCAAACCCTTCACCGATCAGCACCCGGGTGGCGAGGTAGGAGCGGACGCCGCTGGCGCAGTGCACGCTCACCGTGCGTCCGGCTGCCGCGGTGCGGACCTCTTCCAGCCGCTGTCTCAGCTCGAGGTGGGAGATGTTGAGGGCGCCTTCGAGGTGGCCCTCGGCATACTCCGACTGCGATCGTACGTCCAGCACCAGGGTTGTTGCCATGGCATCGTCCAGGTCCTGAGCCTGCCATTGGGGCATGGTTCCGTCGAGGACGTTCTGGGCAACGAACCCCAGCATGTTCACGGGGTCCTTGGCGGAGCCGTACGGCGGGGCATAGGCGAGCTCCAGCTCGGCGAGGTCATCGGCCGTCATGCCGGCCCGGATCGCCGTGGCGAGGATGTCGATGCGCTTGTCCACCCCCGAGCGGCCACCCCCCGGGGCCCCGAGCAGTGTGCCATCGGGGGCGAAGCTGGCGACGAGGTGCACCTGCTCGGAGCCGGGGTAGTAGCCCGCGTGGTCCCCTGGGTGGATGTGCATCACCTCATGCTCGATGCCCGCCCGGCGCAACGTGGCCTGGTTTGCCCCGGTGGTTGCGGCGGTAAGGCCGAAGACCCGGACGATCGCTGTCCCCAGGACGGAGGCCTGGGGTGTGGTGCGGCGACCGCAGATCGAGTCGGCCGCCCTGCGTCCCTGCCGGTTGGCCGGACCAGCCAGTGGCACCGGCATCCGTACTCCGGTGATGGCCTGGGTGACCTCGACGGCGTCGCCGACGGCCCAGATGTAGGGGTCGGAAGTGTGCTGGTCGCCGTCGACCTGAATGGCGCCGGTCGGGCCCAGGTCCAGACCTGCCTCGGCCGCCAGGGTGCTGGCGGGTCGTACGCCGACGTTGACGATGACCAGGTCGGCGGCCAGGGTGGCGCCGTCGGACAGGGCGACGTTCACCGCGCCGACCGTGTCGGCCTCGGTGGTGGCCTGGTTGGTCACTTCTGTGACGGCTTGGGCTGAGACCCCCAGACGCAGGTCGACCCCGTGTGCGGCGAGCTCGGTGGCCAGCAGTGGCGCGAGCTCGGCATCCAGGGGTGGCAGGACATGGTCGGCCAGCTCGACGAGGTGGACGTCCAGGCCGCGGGCGGTCAGAGCCTCAACGGCCTCGAGCCCGATGAAGCCGGCACCGATGACGACGGCGCTGGGGGGTGGCCCGTTCTGGGTGCGGGCGGCCAGCAGCTCGTCGATGCGTTGCCGCAGTCCGTCGACGTCGGGCACGGTGCGCAGCGTGTGTACGGCGGGGTGGTCCAGGCCCGTGATGGGCGGACGCACTCCGACGGCGCCGGGGGAGAGCAGCAGGGCGTCATACGGCAGGGCGTAGGTGTCCTCCCCGGCCGTGATGGTGACCTTCTGGGAGTGCTTGTCGATGCTGGTGACCCGGTGGCCGGTGCGCACGTCCAGGTTGAGGGACGCTGCCAGGGACTCGGGGGTGTGCAGCAGGAGCGCATCTCGCTCGGTGATCTCGCCGGAGAGGTGGTAAGGCAGGCCACAGTTGGCAAAGGAGACGTAGTCGCCCTGTTCGAGGACGACGATCTCGGCGTGCTCGTCCAGACGTCGGGCGCGGGCCGCGGCGCTCATGCCGCCGGCGACGCCTCCGACGATAACGATCCGCATGCCGCCCTCGGCGGGGCTGGGTCCTGTGGTCGAGGCTTCTGTGGTCGAGGCTTCTGTGGTCGAGTTCATCAGCGGATGGCCCCACCGGCGCGCTGCCAGGCGCCCATTCCGCCGGTCAGGCTTGCTGCGTCGAACCCGAGCCCGCGCAGGTGCTTTGCCGCGGTGCGTGAGCGCATCCCGCTGGCACACATCACGACGATGGGTCGACCCTGGTGAAGGCGCCGGGGCGCCTGGTCAATGTTGCCGAGGGCGACGTGAATGGCGCTGGGCGCATGCCCGGACTTCCATTCGCTGCTCTCCCTCACGTCCAGCAGGGTCGCCCCGTTGCGGACCAGTTCAAGGGCCTGTTCGGCCTTGACCTTCGAACCGAGGCGACCGTCGGCTGGCTGCCCGCCGAAGAGCTGTCGCAGTCGGTCGAGGACGGAAGGGGTCGGGCTGGGGGTGGAAGGCGTTGTCAAGGTGAGCTCCATTCGTCATGCACAGCATACCCCCTGGGGTATATGGCTGGATACCACCTTCCTATGGCCCTGATGGCCGAGGTGCTCACGGATACTGGCACCATGACCCACATGCGTAAACCTCGATGGCGCGGACGTGTTGTTCGCATCAGACGGCAGCGCATTCTCTCGGTGAGGTCCCGAATCGTGCTGTCGATTCTTGCGGTCGCCGCGCTGGGACTGGCGGCGTCGGGTGTCGCGTCATATGTGGTGCAGCGCCAGGGGGTTCTGAGGGCGATTGATGCGCAGCTTCTGCACAGGGTTCCGGAACTGAAGACCATCGCTTCGGGCAAGTCCTCGGACGCGCCGCCGACCAGTGTCGACGCGGTGTTGCGGGACGCCATGCAACAGATGATCCCGGCCGCGAACGAGAGCATTCTTGGTTTCGTCGACAAGAAACCCGCACTGGTTCCCGCGGCAAACCTTCCGTTCCGCATCGACAAGGACGCGGCTCTCGTCGACCGGATCGTCGCGGAGGCGCATCCGACACAGGTCGTGATCGGCACCGCCAAAAGCACGCTGGGAACGTTGCGGTACCTGATCATCCCGGTCGCGGTCGCCGGCGACCCGAGCACGGGCCTGTATGTCGTTGCCTACGATCTCGACGCTGAGCTCGGCTCGGTTGCCGACTCGTTCCAGACGTACATCCGGGTCGCGCTGATGGCGCTGGCTCTCGTGGGGCTGGTGGCCTGGTTCGTGGCGGGGCGGCTGTTGCGCCCGATCCGGCTGCTGCGCGATGCCGCAGCGCGGAGCAGCACCGCAGCCGATCTCACCGAACGCATCCCCGTGACCGGCCGGGACGACGTCTCGGAGCTGGCCACCGCCATCAACGGGATGTTCGACCGACTGCAGGACTCGGCCAGGAGCCAGCGGCGCCTGCTC
>JABBOX010000268.1 GCA_012927555.1 Phycicoccus sp. | reverse complement strand
GGTCACCGTGCTGCGCTCCTTCATGAGCGTTGAGCGAACCCGGGCGTTGCTGGGTGGCAAGCGCGAGGGCGTCGGCAACGTGATGGCCGCCGGCCTCGGGGTTATTACGCCGTTCTGCTCATGCAGCGCCGTCCCCGCGTTCATCGGCTTCGTCGCCGCCGGGGTCCCGCTCGGGGTCACCTTGAGCTTCCTGATCGCCAGCCCCCTGGTGAACGAAGTCGCCATCGGCTTGCTTTTCGGGATGTTCGGGATCGGCCCGACCCTGCTGTACGTCGGCGCCGGTTTGGTCATCGCCGTCGTCGCCGGCTTCGTCCTGGGCCGGCTGAAGCTCGAGCGGTGGGTCGAGCCGTTCGTGTTCGAGACCCGCCTGGGCGGTCAGGTCATCGACCCGTCAGCCGGGATGACCTGGGACGACCGGATCCAGATTGGCGTCGAGGAGGTCGGGCTGATCCTGCACAAGATCTGGCCCTACCTCCTGGTTGGTATCGCCCTGGGAGCAGCCATCCACGGCTGGGCACCGGAGGACTTCTTCACCCAGTACGCCGGTTCAGGGAACCCGTTCGCCGTGCTGATCGCCGTGCTGGTCGGGATCCCGCTGTACTCCAACGCCGCCGGCATCATGCCGCTGGTGCAGGCCCTGCACGACAAGGGCCTGCCGATGGGCACGCTGCTCGCGTTCATGATGGCCGTCGTCGCGCTCAGCCTGCCCGAGCTCATCCTGCTGCGCCGCGTCCTGAGGCCCCCGCTCATCGTCACCTTCGTGGCCGTCACGGGCGCCGGGATCGTCGCCGTCGGCTACCTCTTCAACGCCGTCATCCCGGTATGACGCCCACCAACCCCATCTCCCAACGAAAGAAGAGACTGCCATGATCATCAAGATCCTCGGCTCCGGCTGTGCCAACTGCGTCAACCTCGAACGGGTCACCCGCGAAGCCGTCGCAGACCTCGGTATCGACGCCCAGATCGAGAAGGTCACCGACTACCCGGCCATCATCGGCTACGGCGTCATGTCCACCCCCGGGCTCGTCGTGGACGAGAAGGTCGTCCTGTCCGGACGCGTCCCCACAACGGCCAAGGTACGTGAGCTGTTGGAGTCACTGACCTCTTGATCGAGTCGTGAACGTTAGGACTGTCACCGCAATCCGTGCCGCATGAATCTGGCAACGCTGAGAGCTCTGCGGATCCGGCCTGGGCGCGCAATCCCTTCGCTCTGTCACCTGCGTAGCCGCGGTACGAACCGTGGAGTTCGCGCCGCGTAGTCGGCGTATCCCGCGAATCGTCGCATCAGGCGCGTTTCCTCCCAGCGGGCCTTCACAGTCAGGAGCAGGACCAGGACCCCAAGCGTCAGGAGCCGGAACACGCTACCTGAGGCCACCGTGATCGAGCCCATCGTGAGCAGCAACCCGCTGTAGATGGGGTGCCGCGCGTACCGGTACAGACCGCCAGTTCGCAGTTGCGCGTGGGCGTTGGGCAACGGCGTGGCCGTCAGGCCTCGACCGAGTCCCGTTGCGCCGATGACCATCACGGCCAGACCAACGACGGTGGCGATGCTGCAGGCGACCTTGAGCGCGGCTGCCACCGGCCAGTCGTGGTGACCGGGCAGCATCACGAGAATCCCGATCAGCACGAACTGGCCAGCCACCAGCAGTCGCGCGGTCCGGACGTCACCAGAAGCCGGGCCGTCTTCGCTTTCGCTTTCGTCATCCGCGGGTTGGCTCACCTGATCGGCTCCTCGCTGCAAGTCGGACTTGCCAGCCTAGGTTGGGGGTGTAGTTGAGCGCGTAAGTGACCCGTAGGAGACGAAAGCGCGTAGTGCGCTCGTCGATACGACCTTTAGCGCCGGCAACCGGTGGTTCCTGTGCGGGCTTTAGCGGGGCAAGATGAGCGCTGTGGATGTGGAGTTTCTTGTCGTGCCGGACTGTCCGAACGAATCGGTCGCCCTGTCGGTGTTGCGCTTGGCTTTCGATCGGGTCGGCCTGGCGGCGCCGCCGGTCCGTACGACCGTGATTGCCAGTCAGGAGCAGGCGCAGGAGCGAGGGTTTGTTGGTTCGCCAACCATCCTTATCAACGGTGTCGACCCGTTCGGCGTTGCCGGGCAGAGCCCGGCGTATGCCTGCCGCGTCTATGCCACCCCGGCCGGATTATCGGGTGTACCGCCGCTGGGCGACGTCATCTCCGCCCTGACCGTCGCCCGCAATCGGGAGCTGGCGTCGCCCGACTGATATCTGTCCACCTCGTGTTCACCGGTAACCACGGGACGCCTGTCGATCCACGGACCCTCAAACGGCGTTCTACTGCTCGATGCGATGAGGCCGGTGTCCGCCACATGACCGATCACGATCCGCGGCTGACGTGCGCAAACGCTGGTGGTTTGACTTGGAAGTCCACCCGCGGGTGATCATGCGGATCCGGCGCCACGCAGACGTGTCGATGGCGTTGGAGATCTTTGCGAACGCTGGGGCCGATGGCGCCGCGCGAAGCGCAGCGCAGGCTGAGGGGAGCCCCTTCGATGCGCAGGTCAATTCTCGTTGTCGTTGCTGCACTGGCCGTATTTTGCTGCTGTACTGGCAGCAAGAGAGGTCCTCACCAATTCTGGTGCGGGCCTGTGACCTGCGGAAACACTGGTCGGGGTGACAGGATTTGAACCTGCGGCCTCTTCGTCCCGAACGAAGCGCGCTACCAAGCTGCGCCACACCCCGTGGCCCGCCGTCCACCAACGTGATGCGGGCAGCGATGCATGAGACTAGCCGAGCAAGGCTGCCAGCACCGAATCGGCCCCGGACCTCAGCTACCGGCCGGCTTGGCGGTCAGGGTCAACAAGGTCGCCTCGGGTCGGCAGGCGAAGCGGACCGGCGCATACGGAGACGTCCCGAGCCCGGCGGAGACGTGCAGCCACGCTGCGTCGGTGGGCGCCTGGGAGGATGGCGTGGAACCTGCCCCGGGCCACCACCGGGAAACGCCCTTGGCGCGCCGCCGGTCCAGGTCGCAGTTGGTCACGATCGTGCCGTAGAACGGCAGACAGAGCTGCCCGCCATGGGTGTGGCCGGCGATGACGAGCCCCGCGCCGTCAGCCGTCATGGCATCCATGACCCGGGTGTATGGCGCGTGGGTGACGCCCACGGTCAGCGCCGCCGAGGGGTCACTGGGACCGGCGACCGCGGCATACCGGTCGTACGTGAGGTGGGGGTCATCGACGCCCACGAACTCCAGCGACTGTCCGCCGATCGTCAGCCTGCCGCGAGCGTTGCTGAGGTCCACCCAACCCGCCGAGACGAAGGCCTCCACAAGATCGGCGGTCGGCAGCGGAATGCTGTCGTTTGGCCGTGCATGTGCCTTGGTGAGATACCGCGCCGGGTTCTTCAGACTCGGCGCGAAGTAGTCGTTGGAGCCGAGCACGAACACCCCGGGAACTGCGAGCAGGGGCTCCAGCGCTCGCAATACGGCAGGGGCGGCCTCGAGGTCACCGAAGTTGTCGCCGGTGTTGATGACCAAGTCGGGTTTCAGCTCGGCGAGCGACCTGATCCACTCGATCTTGCGTTTCTGTCGCGGGACCAAGTGGATGTCCGAGATATGCAGGACCTGCAGCGACGGCGCATCGGGGGGGAGCACGGGGACGCTGAACCGCCGCAACGTGAAGGCATTGCGCTCGATCAGGGATGCGTAGGCCAGCCCGCCGGCGCCCAGAGCGGTCAGGCAGGCGCCGGTGTGCAGTGCTGTTGTCGACAGGTTCATTGGACCCCATCCTTGCAAACTCCTTTGGCCCGCAGTGCCAGACTGCCCATATGACTGAACCGGGCATCGCACAGCTCAAGTCCACCCTCCGCGCCGACCTTCACACGTCGATGCTTGCGCGTGACCAGGTGCGTACGGCTACGTTGCGGATGGCTCTGACCGCCGTTACCAACGAAGAGGTGTCGGGCAAGACCGCGCGCGAGCTGTCCGACGACGAGGTTCTCAAGGTGCTGACCAAGGAGGCCAAGAAACGGCGCGAGGCAGCGGAGGCATACATCGAGGCGAAGCGTCCGGAGCTCGCGGCCAAGGAGGAGGCGGAGCGGGTCATCCTTGAGGCCTATCTGCCGGCGCAGCTGTCCGACGAAGAGCTGCAGGCGCTGGTCGCTCAAGCCATCAGCGAGACGGGGGCCACCGGTATGCCGCAGATGGGGTTGGTCATGAAGGCGGCCACCGCGTTGGTGGCTGGGCGAGCCGAGGGAGGTCGCGTCGCCGCGATCGTGAAGGCCTCGCTCTCGGCGAGGTAGGCAGCGGCTACGTCAGAGGGGTGGGTCGCGGCGCTACCGGTCCCTGAGGTTCAGTGCCCCCCGCGGCCCTTCGTCCTGGTGGGTTGCGGAGTTGGCGGCGCCGTGGTGGGTGGCGGCGGAGCGACGCCGGTCGAGGTGACGATCGTGACAGCGCTGCCGCGAAGGGCTCGATAGCTGGGCTGGGTGCCCACGACCAGACCCACGGCGATGGGGGAGTCCACGGCGTTACCGACCACCGGCTGGAACCCTGCCGCGGCCACGGCCGCCATGGCGTCGCCGAGGGACAGCCCGGTCACGCTGGGGATCGACACCAGGTCGCCATAAAGCACCTTGTCGCTGGGTTCGGCGAAGTCGCGGAACGCCATGCCGGTTGAGGCGCCGTCCATGATCTGCTTCCAGATGGGGGCGGCGATGGTGGAGCCGAAGATCTCACCGCTGTAGAACCGACTTCCGAGCTTGAGGTTGCGGAGCCTGGTCGTGTTGCCCGGGTCGTCGGGCGTGCCGACCCAGACAGCGGTGGACAGCTGGGGGGTGTAGCCGACGAACCAGGACTCGTTGGTGAAGCCTTCTTTGTTGCCGGCCGTACCGGTCTTGCCTGCGGCGGGACGTCCACCGTCGAGGCCGTTGCCAGACCCAGTGCCCTTGGTCAGGACGGTCTTGAGGATCTTGGTGACACCGTTGGCCACGTCCGGCTCGAGGACCTTCTTGCACTGGCTCTTGGGCAGCTTGATCGCCTTGTGGTCGTTGGTCGTGATCGTGAGCACCGGCGAGGGCACGCAGTACGTGCCGCCGGAGGCGACCGTGGCGTATGCCGACGCCAAGGTGAGTGGCGAGGTGCTGTCCGAACCAAGGGTGATAGCGGACGGCCACGGATTGATCTTGGTGCCGTCGCCCTTGTGAATTCCCATCGTGGTCATCAGGTCCCGGACCGCGCAGCCCCCGAGCTGGGCGACGAGCCCGGCGAACGCGGTGTTGACCGAGCTCGCCGCTGCGGTGGTCAGGCTGATCCGGCCGTTGTGGCGGGCATCGTCGTTGTGGACGAACCACCCGTCCTTGCCCACCGTGCAAGCGTCGTGATAGTCGGCCGTGGTGAAATGCGCCGCCTTCTGGGGGCTGGCGGGGCGCGCGATGACCGTGGAGTTGATCGGCATACCGGACCTGAGCGCCTCCGCGAGGGCGAACATCTTCGCGGTCGAGCCGAACGCGAAGCCGCCGGAGCTGCCGTACCTGGAGTCGACCGCCCAGTTCACCTCTGTCTTGCCGCGCGATGCCTTGTTGGCGAAGGTCGTGTTCTGCGCGATGGCCAGGACGTGGCCGGTGCCGGGCTCAACCACGGCGGTGGCGGCGCCGATGTGCACCTTTCCCAGCATCGAGCCGATCGGGACCTTGGCAAGGAGCTGCTTTTGGGCGACCCCCTGAATCTTGGGATCGAGCGTCGTCTGGATGGTCAGTCCGCCGCGGTTGATCGCCTCGGTGCGTTCCGCTTCCGTCTTGCCCAGCGCCTTCTGCTCCAACAGCCAGGCCTTGACGTAGCTGCAGAAGTACGGGTACGGCGAGAGCGCGCAGGAGCTCTGTGCCGGTTGGGGGTTGGTCACCATCTTGGACTGCTTGGCGGCTGTCCAGGCCTTGTCGGTGATCAGGTTCAGGTCGTGCATCCGGTCGAGCACGACGTTGCGTCGCGTGAGCGCCTTGGCGGGGAAGTGGATCGGGTCGGTGATGCCTGGTTGCTGGACGAGCCCGGCCAGGGTCGCGGCCTGCATCAGGTTGAGCTTGGCGGCGCTCACCCCGAAGTAGTGGCGGGCAGCAGCCTCGACCCCGTAGGTCTGGTCGCCGTAGTAGACGAGG
>JABBOX010000062.1 GCA_012927555.1 Phycicoccus sp. | reverse complement strand
ACGGTCTTCTTCACCGCCGCCTTCTTCACCGCCGCCTTCTTCGAGACGGCAGACTTCGAGATGGCCTTTGCGGCTGCGGCCTTGGTCGGGCTGATCCCCGTCGGGCGACCAGGCGACCGGGCACTCCGGGCGAGGATCGGCGCAAGGAACCGTCCGGTGTGGCTCTCCTCGATCAGTGCGACCTGCTCAGGCGTCCCTTCGGCGATGACGCGGCCACCACCGTTGCCGCCCTCGGGGCCCAGGTCCACGACCCAGTCGGCGTTCTTGATGACGTCCAGGTTGTGCTCGATGACGATAACGGTGTTGCCCTTGTCGACCAGGCCCTGGAGCACTCCGAGCAGCTTGTTGATGTCGTCGAAGTGGAGTCCGGTGGTCGGCTCGTCCAGGACGTAGATCGTTCGTCCGGTCGATCGCTTCTGCAGCTCGGTGGACAGCTTGACGCGCTGAGCCTCACCGCCGGAGAGCGTGGGGGCCGGCTGGCCGAGCCGGACGTAGCCGAGGCCAACCTCCACGAGGGTCGTGAGATGGCGTGAGATGGCCGGGACCGCTGCGAAGAACTCAGACGCCTCTTCGATCGGCATGTTCAGAACGTCCGCAATCGTCTTGCCCTTGAAGTGCACCTCGAGCGTCTCGCGGTTGTAGCGTGCGCCATGGCACACCTCGCACGGCACGTAGACGTCCGGCAGGAAGTTCATCTCGATCTTGATCGTCCCGTCACCCGAGCAGTTGTCGCAACGACCGCCCTTGACGTTGAACGAGAATCGCCCGGGCATGTAGCCGCGGATCTTGGCCTCAGTCGTCTCCGCGAACAGCTTGCGCATGTTGCCGAAGACGCCGGTGTAGGTCGCCGGGTTGCTCCGCGGGGTCCGCCCGATCGGTCCTTGGTCGACATGGACGACCTTGTCGAGGTGCTCCAGCCCATGGACCGTCTTGTGCCGGCCGGGGACCTGACGCGCGCCGTTGAGCTTGTTGGCCAGGACCATGTAGAGGATGTCGTTGACCAGCGTCGACTTGCCAGAGCCCGAGACCCCAGTGACCGCAACGAAATTGCCGAGCGGGAAGCTGACATCCACGTCATACAGGTTGTGCTCACGAGCGCCAAGCACCGTGACCTTGCGCCCATCCTGAGGACGTCTGACAACGGGCATCGGGATCTCGCGCCGACCCGAAAGATAGGCGCCTGTAATCGATTCGGGGTTGGTGAGCAGGTCAGCGACCGAGCCCGAGTGGACCACATTGCCGCCGTGCTCCCCCGCGCCAGGGCCGATGTCGACGACCCAGTCAGCGGTGGTGATGGTGTCCTCGTCGTGCTCCACGACGATGAGCGTGTTGCCCAGGTCCCGCAGCCGGGTGAGGGTCTCGATCAGCCGGTGGTTGTCGCGCTGGTGCAGACCGATCGACGGCTCGTCCAGGACGTAGAGCACGCCGACCAGGCCGGACCCGATCTGCGTTGCCAGCCTGATCCGCTGCGCCTCGCCGCCGGAAAGGGTGCCGGCCGGACGATCCAGGGAAAGGTAGTCCAGGCCGACGTCGAGCAGGAAGCCGAGCCGAGCCTCGATCTCCTTGATGACCCGCTCAGCGATCTGGCGTTCACGCGAGGTGAAGTCGACCTCAGCCAGGAACTTGGCGCAGTCGGCGATCGCGAGCGCGCAGATCTGGGAGATGCTCTGACCACCGATATGGACGGCAAGCGACTCAGGCTTGAGCCGGGCGCCGCCGCACTCGGGGCACGGCACTTCGCGCATGTAGCCCTCGTACCGTTCGCGCGACCACTCGGAGTCGGTCTCTGCATGCCGACGCTTGACGAACGGCACCACACCCTCGAACCCGGTGGTGTAAGAACGGTCCCTCCCGTATCGGTTGCGGTACTTGACATGGACCTTGTAGTTCTGACCGTGCAGGATCGCCTCGCGGGCGCGGTCCGGCAGCGAGTGCCACGGCTTGTCGAGCGCGAACTTCAGGTCCTCACCCAAGGCGGTCAGGACGCGAAGGAAGTACTCTGCGGAGCCTGATCCCTGGGCCCACGGCGCGATGGCGCCCTCGTTGATGGACAGGTCCTCGTCGGGGATCAACAGCTCGGGGTCGACCTCGAGCTCGGTGCCCAGGCCCGTGCACTTGGCGCAGGCACCGAACGGCGAGTTGAACGAGAACGAGCGAGGCTCGATCTCGTCCATGGCCAGCGGGTGGTTGTTGGGGCAGGCCATCTTCTCGGAGTAGCGACGCTCACGCGCGGGATCCTTGGGATCCAGATCGACGAAGTCGACGATGAGGATGCCCGACGTCAGAGCGAGCGCGGTCTCGACCGAGTCGGTCAACCGGCGCTTGGCACCCGTGTCACCGCCCTTGGCGACCAGACGGTCGATCACGATCTCGATGGTGTGCTTCTTCTGCTTCTCCAGGGTCGGAGGCTCGATCAGGGAGATGACCTCGCCATCGACGCGAGCGCGCGAGAAACCCTTGGTCTGGAGCTCGCTGAACAGATCGACAAACTCGCCCTTGCGGCCCTGAACCACTGGCGCCAGGACCTGGAACCGAGTGAGCTCAGGCAGTTCCAACAGCCGGTCGACGATCTGCTGCGGGCTCTGCCGGGTGACGGCCTGGCCGCAGACCGGGCAATGCGGTCGCCCGGCGCGCGCAAACAGCAGCCGGAGGTAGTCATAGACCTCGGTGATCGTGCCGACGGTGGAACGCGGGTTGCGGTTGGTCGACTTCTGGTCGATCGAGACCGCGGGCGACAGGCCCTCGATGAAGTCGACGTCAGGTTTGTCCATCTGGCCGAGAAACTGGCGTGCGTAGGCGCTCAGCGACTCGACGTAGCGACGTTGCCCTTCGGCGAAGATCGTGTCGAAGGCCAGGGACGACTTGCCCGACCCCGAGAGCCCGGTGAACACGATGAGGCTGTTACGCGGCAGGTCGACCGAGATATCACGCAGGTTGTGCTCACGCGCTCCGCGCACAACGAGTCGGTCATGGTCATATCGGGGTGGGGTGACGGTCACTTCGGGCACGTCCGCAATCGTATGTGCCCGCACCGACAGCACTGACAGCGCCGACAAGTACGGTGACCTGATGACCACGTCTTCACACTTGTCCGACAACCTTTCGCTCTTGGCTCACGAGACCAGTCTGCTTATGCGGACGGCGGCCGGCCTGGACGACGACGCCATGAGGCGTCCCAGCCTGTGCGATGGCTGGACCCGGGCGCATGTCCTGTCACACATCGCCCGCAACGCCGACGGCCTGGGCAACCTGGCCAGCTGGGCCGTCACGGGCACCCCCCGTGCCATGTACGACTCGCCCGAGGCGCGTGACGCAGATATTGCGGCTGGGGCGACCCGCAGTGCCCAAGAGATCCGCACCGATCTTGAGGACTCTGCGGCGCGGTTTGCGGCAGCGGCGGGAGGACTGGCCGGTGCCCCGGAAGAGTTTGAGGTCGAGATGCGCGGTGGGCGCAAAGTGCTCGGAGGTCAGCTGCCGACGCTGCGCCTGATGGAGGTCGTCATCCATCACGTCGATCTGGACGCCGGCTACACGTTCGCCGACACCGACCCTGGGTTCGTCAAGCGGGCTGTTGCCAACAGCGTGAGTCGGATGACGGTCAAGGCCGACGCGCCCTCGGTCACGTTGCGCAGTCAGGAAGGCGACACCTGGACGATCGGAGACGGCCGCCAGGTTGTCACCGGGAGCAACGCCGCCTTGCTCCTCTGGCTCACCAGAGGGAATGGCGCTGAGCTGGCCAGCAACGCCGCCCTGCCCAGATTGCCCTCCTGGGGTTGAGGTGCCAGCCGGTTGCCCGGCAGGCACACACGCTCAGGAGGGGACGTCAACCGGCGAACCCGTCTGCCGAACCGCCCCACGGGCGCCATTCGATGGAACCACTTCGTTCTCCCGCAGGCCAACGACTCCGGCCCTGCGAGCGAACGCCACCGCGGTGAGAGCGGAGTGGACGTTCAGCTTGTGCAGGATGCTTTGGATGTGGGTACGCACCGTGTTCGGCGAGACGTGCAAGAGCGCACCGATCTCGTTTCGGGACAACCCCTCAATCAGGCAGCGCAGCACGTCGAGCTCCCGTGCCGTAAGGATCGAGATGGCTTCGGCTTCGGGTGTGGATGACCGGTTGCGCTCAGAGAGGGAGACCAATACCCGCGTCAGCAGAGCGGCCGGCAGATGTGTTTCACCGCGTGCCGCGCCCCTGAGCGCCACGAGCAACGACTCGATGGCACTCTGCTTGGCCACCCAGCCCCGGACACCCATCTGCACCGCCTCGGCAACCCGCGAGTCGTCGGCAGCAGCGGTGACAACGACGATCCCCAAGTCAGGCCATTGATCACGCAACTGACGCCCGACCGCCAACCCGTCCTCACCAGCGAGGTCAAGGTCGAGTGCAACAACATCGATCTCGTTGTGCAAGAACAACTCCAGGGCCTCTGCGGCCGCAGCGGCGGTCCCGACCACCTCGAGGTCGGGTTCATCGGAGAGCCGACTCGCCAACGCCTCGGCAAAGACCCGATGGTCGTCTATCACCGCCACACGAATTCGCTTCTCTTGCATAGTTCAAGATTCTACGTTCTGGCACCAAAATGGAGCATCCAGAGATCGGAGAAACCTCTACATCAAATGGATGAGGAGTCACACGCGTCAGCGCATGTGAACGGGCCAGGTCTCCGCAGATGCGTGGGCAGTCATCAGGGCAGCCGCTTGCAGGCGCGAGTGCACGCCAAGCTTGGTCAGCAGGTTCTGCACGTGGGTACGCGCCGTACTCCTTTGCACACACAGCTGCTCGGCCATCTGTTCGGTGCTCATCCCATCCATGATGCAGCGCATCACCTCCCACTCGCGCTCGGTCAGGAACTTGAGCATCCACAGCGGGTCATCGTTCTCAGGGTGAGGTCGAAGGACCTCCTGCAGCATGAGCAGATCCACCGCCAGGTGCCCTTGATATGCCATCTCCAGCGCTTCGATGATGACGCCGACCGGCTTCTCCTTGCCGACAAAGCCCTGAGCGCCCTGAGCGATGGCGTCCGCCACCAGGCCTCTGCTGATCGAGCCTGACAGCATGACCACCTTGGTGTCGGGGCTGACCTCGTGGATCCGGCCAATGGCATTGAGCCCGTTGGCGTGGGGGAAGCTCACATCGAGCAGGCACGCGTCCGGCTTGTGCTGGCGGGCAGCCTCCACCGCTTCGTCGGGGTCACAGGCCGTCGCGACGACCGTGTGCCCCCTGTCGTTCAGAGCCATGCTCAGCGCGTCGAGCAGAAGCCTGTGGTCGTCACATACGAGCAGCCTCATGACGCCATCTCCCTGGATGAGATCGCGGGAAGCACGATCAGCGCAACCATCCCGCTCTCGGTGCCTGGTCTGAGCTCGAACCTGCCACCACAGGCCGAGACGAGTGCCCGGGTGATGGTCAGTCCGAGCGAGTTGTTGCTGGGCACCTTGCCCAGCCCGGGGCCGTCATCGAGAACCCGGATGGTGATCTCATCGTCAGTGCCGGTCACGTCAACGGTTACCTGTCCACCGGGGCCGGCCGCCCGGACAGCGTTGTCCAGCAAGCAGCTGACGGCACGGCTGAGCGCGATCGGCGAGGCAACCGACATCGTTGTATCGGTACCGACGAACCCAATTCGGCACGTTGCTGTGGGCCGCGCCCGCAGCACGCAACGAAATGCCAGGTCGGAAACATCCACAGGTATCGGCCGGTCGTCCGCTGCGCCACCGATGACACCCTCAACCATGTCGGACAGCCACTGGGCCTGGTCGAGAATCCCGTCCATGCGGTGCCGGACATCGCCACCCTCACAGCCGGCCAACAACAGGATGGCCGCCAACGGTTGGCGTAGGTCGTGACACAGTGCCCGCACCGTGTCGACATTCTTCGCCCCAGCTCGTCGTTCGATCCAGCCCGAGTGCACAATCGTCGGTACCTCTTGCAAAAGAACAGATGCCATGGTGTCTGCACCCCTGTCTGTCGGCATCCCATGAGACACACGACCCAAACGCCTGTCCCTCTCCCCCTGGCGACGGACTGTCACCAGTTCCCGAGGTAACCGATACCAAACCTTTAAACTGCCCATACCAGATGTAGTACTGCGAATAGCGTAGGACTCGCGGAAGGGCCGAACAATAGTCCATTCGGACTATTGA
>JABBOX010000228.1 GCA_012927555.1 Phycicoccus sp. | reverse complement strand
ATCTCGAAAGAGCCCGGGACCGTCGGAATCACGAAGAGCTCGACGCTCTTGCCGGCGAGGACCTCGACCTCGGTGAAGTAAGGCACCTTCACCTCGGAGCCGGTGTTCTCCATCTTGCGGGTTGCGACCGACCGGAAGAACTTGCCGGCGGAGAACTCGTGCTTGACCTTGCCGGTGTTGGCAAGCTCGATCACGTAGGGCTTGCCAGCCTCGAGGCTGACGTCCTTCGGCTTGAAGAACATCTCGCCGAGGTCGATGCGGACCTTGGCGGCTGCATCCCACTTGGCGGCGTCGACGAACTCCTTGCCGTTCTGCAGGTACTGGTCGTCTTCGAACACGGCCGGGGCGGCAACCGCCGCGGACCCCTGCGTCGTGGCTCCAGCCGCTGCCGGTGCCTCAGTCTTGGCCGTGCCACATGCTCCGGTCGCGAGAACTGCCAGGGTTGCGCCCAGTACGGTAAGCTGTCGGAGCCTCCTGTTCGTTCTGGTGGCCCGCTGACCAACCGTGCTTGCCATCATGGCGCTCCTTGCAAACTCATTGGTCCACCGTGTCGGTCAACCGTCTACGTCCAGTTTGTGCAGGTCGCGGCATCTGGAGGAGTGGGTTATCCCCTAGTGCTGGCTGTCGTTCCACTCATAACCGATGGGTGTTCTCCGCCAGTCCACGGTGAGACCTCGCGTAACCTGTTGACCATGGTGACCATGGGTACCGACGTGATCCGCGTGGTCGTGGTCGATGACCATGCGTTGCACCGTGACGGCACCCGCCAGATCCTCGAGGTGCACTCCGACCTGCAGGTGGTTGGTGAAGCGGCTTCCGGCGAGGTCGCCCTTGCCCTGGTCAACCAGCTCCACCCTGACGTGGTGCTGATGGACATCCGGCTTCCGGGGATGAACGGCATCGAGGTCACCCGTCAGCTCGTCCAGAACCACCCCGATGTGCGGGTTCTGATGGTCAGTGCGTATGACGAGGACGAGTACGTCCGCGGTGCGCTGGAGGCCGGTGCGGCGGGGTACCTCAGCAAGACCGTCCCCGGCAAGGAGCTGATCGAGGCGGTGCGGGCCGTGGCCGGCGGGGCGACCGTGCTCCAGTCCGGGCTCACGGCTCGGCTGCTGATCTCGTCACGCCAGCCCGAGCAGGGTGTGAGCGACCTGAGCGAGCGAGAGCTGGCGGTCCTGAGACTCCTCGCGGAGGGCCTGCACAACCGCGAGATCGGGGAGCAGATGGGCATCAGCACGCGGACGGTGGACCGGCACTGCGACAACATCTACGCCAAGCTCGGGGTGAGCTCACGCACCGAAGCGGTCGTGCGCGCCATCTCGACCAAGCTGCTGACCGTCAGTGATGAGCACTGAGACGCGGCCCCGCGATGGTGGCTCTCGGACCCTCGAGGTGCTCAGGAGCCTGCTCCCCCCGGTTGGCTCCCATCGGTTCTGGATCGTCCAGGCAGGTGTTCTGCTGGTGGCGTTCCTGGATGAGGTTGTCCTCGACTTCATGGGTGCCCGGCTACCGTTCGGGATCCCGAACGCGAAGATCACGGCGCTGCTGCTCATCCCGGTCGTCTATGCGGCGCTGAACTTTGGTGTTCGTGGTGCCGTCGCCACTGCGCTGTGGGCGACCGCGCTGATGTTCCCCGACTGGCTCTTCATCGCCAGGGAGTCAACAGCGAACACCTGGGTCGAGATCGGGAACCTGGCCATCCTCAATGTGGTCGCGGTCATCGTGGGTCATCGGGTTGAGCGCGAGGGGCAGGCGCGGTTGGGGGCGGAGTCGGCGCTGCGCGCCAGCGAGGTCGCCGAGGCGCGCTACCGTGCCCTGTTCGACGAGCAGCATGCGCCGGTGCCGGGGCCAACGCCGCGGCCATGTCTCTGCTCGGGGATGGTGTGCCCGGACGTCTGCTGTCGGACCTTGTCGCCACGTCGGTGACGGCGATCCTGGACGGCGCAGTTCCGCGTCTGCCGGTGGGCGGCCGCGTATTCGTGCCCAAGGCGCGCACCCTCGAGATTGGCGCTGGCGAGCGCATGGTTCAGATCGTGCTCGTCGAGGTGACCGAGGAAGAACGCCGCTTGAGCGAGCAAAGGGCTTACGCAGCCCACCTGCTCACGGCGCAGGAGGACGAGCGGCGCCGGCTGGCCCAGGACCTGCATGACGACCCGGTGCAGACCCTGACCTATCTGGTGCGGATGCTCGGGCAGCTCAGCGAAGACCCGTTGTTGCCACCGGCACTGGCAGCCCTGGCCCGTCGCGATGGTGAGCTGGCCACGGAAGTTGTCGATGACCTACGCACGGTGATCCACGGTCTGCGACCACCGGAGCTGGACGACTTCGGCGTGGTCGCCGCACTGTGGCAGCTGGTCGAAGAGTGCGACGCCCGGCCCGGTATCTCGGCCCGGCTGCGGGTCAGCGGAGATCAGGTCCGGCTGTCCGCGCAGAGCGAGCTCACCGTGTACCGCGTGGCCCAGGAGGCGCTGAGCAACGTCGTTCATCATGCGCAGGCCACGAACGTCCAGGTCGATCTGCAGTTCGGTCAACAGGTCTTGCTTACCGTCACCGACGATGGCCGTGGCATCCCCGCCGACAGCATCACGTCGGCGAGCCTCGGCGGCCACCTCGGACTGATCGGTATGCGGGAACGGGTCAACCTGGTCGGGGGCAGTCTCGAGATACGCGCGAACACGCCACACGGAACGCTCGTAAGGGTGACGCTGCCGGGCTCGCTTCCAGAGCCGCCCACCTTCCTGCCCCTTTCTGCAGTCGGTTCTGGCTGACAAACGAGCGGGCAGGGGTGTTTCTTCCTATGCGGTGCTGGTTGCCGGTTCCTGAACGGCCAGGCGGACGCGGCGGACGCGCCATATCTGTGCGATGAGGGTGAGCCAGATGGCGGCGACGATGGAGAAGAGGGCGATGACCAGGCCGTTGCCCAGGCCGGCCAGGGGCTTGGGTGGTGCGGGGGTGTAGGCGGATCTGGCGACCGTGATGTTGATGGTGGTGGTGGACGTGATCGGTTTCGCGTCGGCGCTGGTGGGGGTGAAACTGGCGCCGAACTCCTGCGGGCCGATCTTGGTGGGCCGGTACTTGTGGTCGGCGTCGCCACCAAGGATCAGCTTGGCGACTCCGGCCTTGTCGGTGGTGACCGATCCCAGCGGGACGGGCCGTGCCGGTGTCCCGAACTGGGTGGTGGTGAAGAAGAACGCCACCGGCGCGTCGGCTTGGGGTTGGCCGTTGGCGCCGGTCAGGGTTGCGGTGAGCTGTACCTTCCCGCCGCCTTCGACGCCCGTGACAGTGATGCTTGGCGCACTCGTCGCGGCTCTGGCGGGGTGGGCCGTTCCGATGCCGAGCATCCCGATCAGGGCGACGAGCAGCAGGACGCCGGTCGCGCCGGCCACCTTGTGGGACGTGCCCGTCGTCGTACCGACCAGTTCGCCTCCGTCGTCCACGGGCTCGCTGGACCCGCCGGACTCGCTGTGCGGGTGGGCGGCCAGGGTCTTCGCCATCTCGTCGATCTCCTGCATCGCGTCGATCTCCTCCATCTCGTCGATGGACAGCAGCGGCACGACCCGGAAGAGCAGCATGAGCAGCAGTGGGACTGCGGCTGCGGCGGCGAGGGTGATCGCGATCGGGACCCAGGTGAAGTGGTAGGTGCCGAAGGTGCCGGTCACGGTGTCGTAGGTGGCCGGTCCGACCACGAGCAGGATCCGTTTGAGCCACATCATGGGCAGGACCAGGGTGGCGGCGATGACCATGCCGGTGACGTTGCGGGTCCAGGGAAGGGCGACCAGCAGCAGCGGGATCAGGCCTCCGACGATGGCGAACATCCAGAACCACAGGGCGAGGCGGCCGACCATCAGGTCGGTGAATACGGCGGCGGGCCCGGGTTCTCCGACGTAGGAGCCGGGCAGCAGGTCGGCGAAGGTGAGGTAGAGGTAGGTGGCGGCGAACGTGGCCAGGATGAATCCCAGGCGCACGAAGTGCCGCGGGTGGATGAGCGACTCGAGGTGGTAGCCGCGGCGGAAGCCGGCCAGCACAAGGATGACCAGGGCCACCCCGGAGTAGAGCGCGGCGACGACGAACTGCGGCGCCCAGATGCTTTCGTGCCACCACGGTCGGCCGGTGGAGGCGAAGGCCCAGGCCAGGACCGAGTGCACGGACACGGCCAGCGGGATGATCATGATCGAGACCAGGCCGAGGGCGCCAGCCAGGACGGCCCGCTGTTTGGGTGCCCCGCTCCAGCCGCGAGAGGCCTTCGCGTACAAGGTTGTGCGGCGTTTGCCCAGGCCACTCTGGTGTCCTTTGTGAAGGACGGCCATGTCGGGCACGAGCGGGAGGGCGAAGAACACGATCGAGGCGAACGTATAGGTCATCACCGCGACGAAGTCCCAGAACACCGGTGCGGACAGGTTGGGCCGGGTGACCAGCTCGTAGAGCCGGATCGGGTTTCCGATGTGCGGGACGATCAGCGCGGTCCCGATCAGGACGGTGACCACGGCGGTGCCTTCGGCCAGCCGGGTCAGCGGTGCCCGCCAGGTGGCGCCGGTCAGCCGCAGGATCGCCGAGACCACGGCCCCGCCGTAGCTGACCCCGATGAAGGTGATGACGTCGGCGATGTAGATGGCCCAGAACGCGTGGTCGTTGTAGCCGGCCACTCCCATCCCGCCCTTGAGCTGGATGACCCAGGCGGCGATACCGGCCCCGACCACCAGGGCCAGGGCGATGACGGTGACCCACCACAGGCGGCTGGGCTTGCCGAACGGGCGCAGCGACGCCTCGCGTGCAACGTGGTTCATTCCCCAACTCCGAGATCCTGGCCGTGGCCGGCGATGTAGTAGACGCGCGGGTTGGTCCCGAGCTCTTCCTTGAGCCGCACGGCGTCGTTCTCGTGCAGGAACTCCGAGAGCACCACGCTCGTGCCCAGACCGTTGACGGCGATGTCGGTGACCAGGTCGCCGATGTACAACACCCCCATCGCGCAGCCGGACACGCACGCGGGAAGCTCACCGTGGGGCAGCCGGTCGGCGCAGAACACGCACTTGCCGACGGTGCCCTTCTTGGCCACGGGCATCTGTGGCGTCGAGGCCATGGGCAGGCGCTTGGGGGCCGGTGGCTCGCTCCAGTTGAAGTAGCGCGCCTCGTAGGGGCAGGCCGCCATGCAAGCGCGCGACCCGACGCAGGCGTCCGTGTCGACCAGGACAAGTCCTTCGTCGGTCCGGATGTTCGCGCCGACCGGGCAGATGTACATGCACGGAGGGTTCTCGCACATCATGCAGGGCCGCGGCATGGGGAAGGTACCGCCGGAGCTGTCCGGCATGTCGTAGACGTTGATCCAGGTCTGCTCTTCGCGCAGATCATGGCGTTTCTGGCAGGAGAGCGTGCAGAGCTTGCAGCCGTCACACGTGCGCAGGTCGATGACCATGCACCAGGCATGCTTGGCGGTCTTCGCCTCGGTGATCGCGGTCGCCGTCCTCGACGTGACCGCAGCCTGTGCCTCGTCCCGGTAGTTGACCATGGACAGGGCGCCGCCGGCCGCGGTGACACCCAGCGTGGCGAGGATGTTGCGGCGGCTCAGCACCTGGTGCTTGTTCGGGGTGGCTCCCGGAGGAGGACCTGCTGGCCCTACCTCCGGGAGCGTCGTACGTTCCTGCACGGTGTTCTCCTTCAAGTCGTTCTGGATCAAATTCCTTGATGGAGTCACCGGACTACGGCGCAGGCTCCGTCACTTCTCGTGCGGTTCCTACGTGGCTACTTGGTGACGGTGATCGGCCCAAACATGCCGGCCGCTTTATGTCCCTCGATCTCACAGACGATCTCGTAGGTACCCGGCACCGTCGGGATCAGGAACAGGTCCAGCTGCGCGCCGGCCTTCACCTCTGCTTCCTTGAGCATCGGGGCCTTGTACTCGCCCACGGAGTCTTCTGCCTTGCGGAAGGCAATCGTGGGGAAGAACTTGTCAGCGGTGTACTCGTGCTTGATCTTGCCGATGTTCACCAGTTCGATCACGTAGGGCATGCCAACCTTCAAGTCGATGTTCTTCGGCTTGAAGAACATCTTGGCGCCGTCTTCGCCAGCTTCGATCCGGATGGTCTTCGCGGTTTCTTTCCAGGTTGCCGACGCGGCCTCGATGAGGGCGGGGCCGTTCTGGAGCCATGGAGCTGCTTTGACGCTGCCGATGACCGGTGTGGGAACCGTGGGAGCAGACCCGGTAACCGAGATCGTGCCTTCC
>JABBOX010000113.1 GCA_012927555.1 Phycicoccus sp. | reverse complement strand
GCAGCCCAGCCCCGACGGTCTCGCACAGGCCTTCATCATCGGCGCCGACTTCATCGGTCAGGACTCCGTGGCGCTGGTCCTGGGCGACAACATCTTCTACGGCACCGGCCTGGGGACTTCGCTTCGCAAGAACACCGACCTGTTGGGCGGCCACGTGTTCGCCCACCATGTTTCGGAGCCGAGCGCCTACGGCGTGGTCGAGTTCGACGAGAACGGCACGGTGCTCTCGATCGAGGAGAAGCCGGCCAAGCCCAAGTCGAGCTACGCGGTCCCCGGGCTGTACTTCTACGACAACGAGGTCATCGAGATCGCCCAGCACCTCGCGCCCAGCGACCGTGGCGAGCTCGAGATCACCGGGATCAATGAGGCGTACCTGCAGCGAGGCCACCTGACCGTCACCGTCCTGCCCCGCGGCACAGCATGGTTCGACACCGGGACCTTCCAGGGCCTGCTCGAGGCCAGCCAGTTCGTCAACGTGGTGGAGGCGCGGCAGGGGCTCAAGATCGGCTGCGTCGAGGAGATCGCCTGGCGCAACGGGTGGTTGACCGACGCCGAGCTGTCCGACCTGGCCGACCCACTGGTCAAGAGCGGCTACGGCATCTACTTGCAGGGCGTCCTCGCCGAGGGAAGGTCCCGCGCCTGATGGACATCAGAGCGCTGGGCATCGACGGCGCCTTCGAGATCACCCCGCGGCAGTTCCCCGACGACCGGGGCGTGTTCCTGGAGTCCTTCCGCGGCGACCGGCTCGCCGAGGTCATCGGGCATCGCCTCGACATCATCCAGACCAACGTGTCGGTCTCATCGCGGGGCACGGTCCGCGGCGTGCACTTTGCCGATATGCCGCCGTCACAGGCCAAGTACGTCACGGCGCTGTCAGGGTCCTTCATCGACTTCGTCATCGACATCCGGGTGGGATCCCCCACCTTCGGGCAGTGGGACAGTGTCCTGCTCGACACCGTCGACCGCCGCGCCATCTATCTCGCTGAAGGCCTGGGCCACGCCATCTGCTCGCTGGAGGACGACTCCACCGTCATGTACCTCTGCTCCGCCACCTACGACCCGGCGCGCGAGCATGGCATCAACCCCCTCGACCCCGAGCTGGGCCTCACGATGCCCGAGGAAATCACCCCGGTGCTGTCCGCCAAGGATGCTGTGGCGCCGTCACTGAGCGAGGCTGCCGCACAAGGGCTGCTCCCCCGGTATGACGAGTGCCTGCGTTTCTACGCGGAGCTCAACTCACGAGCCTGACAAGGGCACGATCAGGCCAAACCCACCGCGGGTGATGGGGCCCGGTTCCGTGATCGCCGGTCTCTCAAGATCGAAGGGTCGCTTTCACAAGTTTGTTCACCCCGAGAAACGTGAAAGCGGCTCTTGGTATTTAGGCGGGGTCGACCTCGACCGCTGTTGGTTCACGCGGCCCGGTGGGCTGCGCTGTGCAACATGATGCGCCTCTCGTAGTTGTCCTGGTTACGGAACCCGCAGGCGACGCGTTTGATCTGCTTGATGACCCGGTTGTAGCCCTCGGTCCTGGCATTCGTTTTGCCCAACTGCAGGAAGGCTTCGATCTCAGGCCACCACTTCTCGATCGTCCCAGCGAGCCGGGTCGCCTCGGGCATGTCCGCGTCCACGCAGGCCGCCAGGAACCGGGTCCGGCGAGTTGAGGTCTCGTGGCGGCTGTACCCGTTCGGGCCGTGGGCCCGGAGCATCTGAGCAAGGAGTTCCTTGACGCCCCAGGCGGCGCTGATCTCGTTGGTCGGGTCGTCGGTGTCGAAGACGGTCTTCAGCCGGGCCAGGGCCTTGGGACCGAGCTGGTTGCCGGCACGCAGCAGCAGCCGGCGGTGTGCCCAGGCCGGGTCGACCTTCATCCCGCGCCGGCCCTGCTGCTCACGTTGGACCCGCTGGCGCACATCGGTGAGCATCGTGTTGGCTAGGAGCACCAGATGAAAGTGGTCCAAAACAATCCTGGCCTGAGGCAGCGCTCGGCGGATCCCCGACGCGTACGGCGCGGACGGGTCGATCGCCACGACCTCGACGCCGTCGCGGAACTCCTTGCTCTGCAACGACATCCAGGCTTCGACGCACGCCCCGGAGCGGCCCGGTGCGAGCCCGATGATCCCGCCAGGGTGGGCCGGGTCCAGGTCGACGATCGAGGTCATCCACGGGTCGCTTCGCGCCCAACCGGTCTCCTTGCGGAACCAACGGACGCTACGGGCCCGGGTCTCATCGATGCCGATCATCGTCGTCGGGGCGGCCTGACCGAGCGCCTCGACAGCGGTGGCCACCAGGATCCGGTGCACCGTCCACCACGCCACCCCGTATTCGGCTGCAACCTCGCTCATCGCCCGGTTCGTCGCCGTCACCGCGGCACTGACCTTCCTGCGCAACCGCGTGGTCAGCCGGGACCTGGCCGGGACCTGGCCGCTGACCTCGGTGAACGACCTACGCGCGCATAGCTGTTCGCCGCACACGAAGCGGCGCTTACAAACCCACAACCGCAGCGGCACACGGTCGAGTCCACGGTCGTGGTGTGTGAAGCGGTCACCACATGATCCGGTGGGGTGAGTTTAGGCCATGGGCGCCTCGGTGAGATCAATGATGGCTACGGGGTCGCCACAGGAGGGGCAGAGGGCTTCGCCTGGTCCGATGCGTCGGGCGGGTCGTTGGCAGTCGGGACACCACTGCTCGCCGAAGAGTCGTTGTCCGCAGTCACCGCATTCGTAGACGGTGTGCTCGCGGCGGGAACGGCCTGGTGGAGGAGGCGGGGGCGCCGATGGTTGGGGTGCGGGGGACGGGGTGCGTCGCCGGTAGGCGGCTTGGCGGCACGCCGGGGTGCAGTAACGCTGGTCGGTTCGTCCTTGTAGGGGCGTGGCGCAGATCGGGCAGTTGGTAGCCGTCACGTAGGCGTCACGGGTCGGGTGCTCAGGCACTGAGCGCCTCCTGGCTGGGGGCCGGCGGCGGGTCCGTCGCGACGGTGTTCGGGTCCGCGCTGCGGGTCTGGCGGGAGCGGGCCAAGACGTCCAAGCCGAGGTAGCGTCGCCCTTCGATCCAGTCGTCGTGTTGCTCGGACAGGACGGCGCCAACCAGGCGGATCAGGGAGTCGCGGGCGGGGAAGATGCCCACCACATCGGTCCTGCGACGGATCTCTCTGTTGAGGCGCTCCTGTGGATTATTGGACCAGATCTGTCGCCAGATTTCCTTGGGGAACGCGGTGAAGGCGAGCACGTCCGCGCGGTTCTCCTCGAGGTGCGCAACGACCTTGGGCAGCTTCTCGGCCAGCGCATTCAGGACCCGATCGTATTGGGCGACAACGGAATCGGCGTCGGGCTGGTCGTAGACCGAGTGCAGCAGCGTCTTGACCCACGGCCAGCTGGCCTTCGGCGTGATGCTCATCAGATTCGCCGCGTAGTGGGTTCTACAACGTTGCCATGACGCACCAGGCAACGTGGCCCCGATCGCCGCGACGAGCCCCTGGTGGGCGTCGCTGGTGACCAGGGCCACCCCGGTCAGGCCGCGGGCGGTCAGGTCCCGAAAGAAGCTCAGCCAGCCGGCGCCGTCCTCGGCGGAAGTGACCTGCAGACCCAGGATCTCGCGCTTCCCGTCGGCGTTGACTCCGGTGGCCACCAGGGCATGCACGTTGACCACCCGGCCACCCTCACGAACCTTCAGGACCAGGGCATCGGCAGCCACGAACGTGTACGGGCCGGCGTCCAACGGGCGGGACCGGAAGTCGGCCACCTGCTCGTCGAGCTCCTTGGCCATGTTGGAGACCTGGGACCGTGACAGGCGGGTGATACCCAACGTCTCGACCAGCTTCTCCATCCGGCGCGTGCTCACCCCGAGCAGGTAGCAGGTCGCCACCACCGTGGTCAGCGCCCGCTCGGCCCGCCGGCGCCGCTCCAGCAGCCAGTCAGGGAAGTAAGACCCCGAGCGCAGCTTGGGGATGGCCACCTCCATCGTCCCGGCCCGGGTATCCCAGTCCCGGTCCCGGTATCCGTTGCGGGAGTTGACCCGATCCTCGGTGCGCGCGCCGTACGGCGCGCCGCACAGCGCGTCGACCTCGGCACCCATCAGGGCTTCGATGAAGGTCTTGAGCATCGAGCGCAACAAGTCCGGCTCGGCGCGCTCGAGGTGTTGGGACAAGAACTGGGCAGGGTCAATACTGTGGTTCGCGGTCATCGCGTTGATCTCCTTCAGGTTGACGTTCAGCTGTCTTCTGAAGGATCACGCGGTGGCCGCCTCACGTCACGATGCCACGCTCAAAACGGGGCCTCGTCATACACCACGTCTGTGGACTCAACTGCGGTTTCTCGAATTGGCGGCAGAGTCCGGCCCGCCATGTCACTTCAGGGTCACCGGATCCAGCCGCAGCGCCTTGCCGCCACCTGCCTGGTTCGGGTCCGGGGCGAACACCAGACCACCGGCGGTGAGTTGCGGCACGTGCTGGAGGTCGGCCGACGGGAGGAAACCGGCCAGGCGCCAGCTCCCGGGTCGACCGGCGAGGGCCTGCGGCGCGCTCAGCCCTTCGGCGACCGTCAGAGTGCCAGTCGGATCGTTCACATCAGGGGTCGGGAACACGACTACGGTCAGCGCACCCGTGGACCGGTCGACCCGACATACCATCGAGTTGGGGAGCCCACCGTCCCCTTGCCGGCCGCAGTAGATCGCGTCTTGAGTGACCAGCAGCCACTGCGGCGGCACGCCACGGAACGGGTAGGCGCGCAGGATCCGGCTCCGGTCCGGCGTCAGCAGCAACAGCTCGCCGTACTCAGTCAGCAGCCCTGAATGCGCGTTGTAGTCAAAGTCCGGAGATCTCTCAGCTCGGGATACCACCCACAGTCCTTCGGGAGTGGACGCCTGGGTGGTCGCAACGGGCCAGACGGCAGGATCGGGTTGGAAGACCCGGACCCCGATGGGCAACGCGGCCACCGCAGATTCGATGCCGTAAGCACGGGCGTCCGCGGCGGACTGGCTGGCCGGCAGTGAGGCCGTGGGGCTGGCCGTCGGGATCGTCGCCAGACTTGTCGCGGAGCTGGCCGTCGGGATCGTCGCGGGGCTGGATGCGCCTTGCCCTGCGGGCTGCGGCAGCGCCTGATGCGCCGGGCGCGTCATGGCCACACCGCCGACCACCATCACGGCCGCGGTAAATGCCCCCAGGACGGCAAGTCGACGTCTCCGGGTCTCAGCAACCCGCCGCCGCGCGCCGGAGACCAGAACATCGACGTCCGGGTATGCCGCGGCGTCGGCCTCCGCGTGCAGCGCGCCGCGTAGGTCGTCCAGGGTTCGCGTCATCGGGTCATCCCCTCTCGGGCAGAATCGCTCAGGCCGGAAGCAGGGTCCTCGCGCAGCTCATCGGAGATGCGCAACGCCGCCAGAGCCTTGAAGGTCTGGGACTTCACCGTGCCGACGCTTGTGCCCATCGCCTCGGCCGTGGCCGCCTCGGTGTAGTCATGGAAGAAACGCAGCACCACCACCGCACGCTGGCGCGGAGGAAGGGTGGCCAAGGCCGCCATGAGCGACTGACGCGTGGACGCGTCGTCGCCCAGGTCGTCGCAGGGAAGCTCGGGCAGGACAGCGGTGGACACTTCGGCGCGCCACCGCCGGCGCCAGCCAGACGCGAACTCGTTGACCATGATCGCCCGCACGTACGCCTCATGGTTGCCGTCGATCCGGGCCCAGGACTGCCACGCCTTGGCCAACGCAATCTGGACCAGATCCTCAGCGGCCTGCTCCTGCCGGGTCAGCAACACCGCCGTCCGGTGCAACGCCGGCCCCCGCGCCACAACAAAGTCCACGAACCCCCCAGGCGCGCTGTCCCTCATACCCCTCAGACCCCCTGACACCCGCAAAAGGTTGCCCCGCCCTTCGGACTTTCAGCCGTGGCCTCCGCAGTCTGCCACCCACGACGCCTTGACTGAGCCTTTCAACCGTCACCGTGGTCGAAGAATGAGCCGTAGAACGTCCGCATTTGGCCGCATGTGGTGCACGGAGTTCGGCCTGTGGGCCATCTCTTTGCTCATCGGTCAAGCCGCGGGAACACGTCGCGCAGGTAGGCCTGGAAGTCATCCGGCTCGCTGTTGAGTACGTGATCGATCCAGGCTGCGCGCTCGTGTAGTAGCACCTCAAGCTCCCAGACGCAGCCCACCGACTCACCGGGGAGCTCCACCAGCTCGTCCGGGTGAACCAGAGGGGAGGTGTAGTAGCGCTGCTTCAAGTCGAAGCC
>JABBOX010000166.1 GCA_012927555.1 Phycicoccus sp. | reverse complement strand
GGCCTTGGGCAGGTCGGGTTGCTGAGCGCCGCGGCCGATGCCGCAGTGGGGGTTGTAGTCGCCGGGCTCGTGGGAGGCCTTGGCGACAGTGGTGATCCACTGGGGGAACAGCTTGTTGTGGACCTCGGGGAACAGGCCGGCGATCTCGTCCTCGACGCCGATCATGAGGGCGAAGGTCTCGGCGTCGTCGTCGAGGTTGTGGCTGAACCGCTCGGTGCTCAGGACGGCGAGCTTGTCGCGGACCTCGAGCAGGTGCTGGAGGTGTCGGCGCAGACGCAGTCCCGTCAGTGTGATGACAGTTGCGGTGGCCGTTCCCGGGTCACGGGTGGCGTGGGTGGTGGGCAAGGGCCCCTCCTTGGTTGGGCACGTCCCCCGGCAGGTGCCGGTTCGTCGTGCGGAGCTCACATGCGGGCTCGGAGAGTCCCGTTGGCGCTGCCACGACAACCGCAAGGCCGGATCCGCGGCGGCGGCGCGACCGGGCGACGTCGAGGACCTGGCCGGCTGTATCACCTCCCTTCGTCGGAGGCCGGGTCGTCGACGCTGCTGCGTCGCGTTGTTCTCTGTGGAGGTGTCAAGGTGCGGAGAGCCGAGGCCCTGAGCACCTGAAGGTTCGACCCGGCCGACGGCGCGCAGTGAGGCACACGGAGCCACCGACGCTGGAGGTGTGTGACGACCTGGTAGGCATGGCGCCATGCAGACGACAGGGCGGGTGCTGGGCGTCGACGCGTGCAAGGCCGGATGGGTCGGCATCGCGCTCGGCGAACCAGAGGCGCAGGCGTACGTCGCCGCGGACATCGAGTCCCTCGTCCGACTGGCCGAGCAGCACGGCCCGCTCGCCGTCGTGGCGATCGACATCCCGATCGGGTTGCCGGATGCCGGGCGGCGGGAGGCCGACTCCCTGGCCAGGTTGAGGATCGGGTCGCGGTGGTCGTCGGTCTTCATGACGCCCGTGCGGCGGGCCCTGGAAGCGCCCGACCATCCCACAGCCTCAAACATCAACCGCGAGCTGGCGGGCGAAGGGATCTCGGTCCAGGCCTTCGGTCTCAAGGTCAAGCTCTTCGACGTCGAACGCTTCGCCCGGCGAGGTTCCCACGTGGTCATCGAGGTCCACCCCGAGGTGTCGTTCGCCCAGATGGCGGGGCACTCACTGACCAGCCGGAAGTCCACCTGGGCCGGGGCGGAGCAACGCCGGGAGCTACTGCGGGAGCACGGGATCGCCCTGTCGGGGGACCTGGGCCTGGCGGGCTGGAACGCCGGCGTGGACGACGTGCTCGACGCGGGCGCCGCGGCGTGGTCGGCCCGCAGGTTCGCGGCCGGCGAGGCCATCTCCCTGCCGGACCCGCCGGAACAGTTCAGCGACGGGTGGCCCGCCGCGATCTGGGTGTGACCCGAGCCCGAGGTGCGTTTGCGCAGCTAATGGGCACTGTCACCGGGCGCGGGGTGGGCACGGTGCTGCTGCGTTCAGGGCCGCCGGTGCCCTGGCGCCGGAGGTGACTCCCCATGGCACGACGGCTTCCCCCGCCACCCGATGCGGCACGCACGACCAGCACCCAGCACCGCTAGGCGCTGGAGCAGGAGCTCGATGAGGTACTGATCCGCTGGTACCTGGATGCGACGTTGTCCGAGCAGACCTTGACCCGGATGAGCGAGACCGTGCAGCGGTTCGCCCGTCGCCTCGCTGCGACGGGGGTGAGGTCCTTCACGGATGTCACACCGGCCCAGGCCCGCGGGTTCGTCATGGCACCGCTGCCCGACGGCTTCGGCCCGGAGTTGCACACCAAGCACGCCCGGCGCACCGCGGTGCGGGTCCTGTACCGGACGTTGCGGGTCCTGGGATACGACGTCGGGGACCCGACCCTGGACCTGGCGTTGCCACCCCGAGGTGTTCGGGCGGCGCGGGTGGATGCGGGCCACCGCATGGGCACTGGGTGAGGCGACCGCGGTCAGCTCGGAGATCGCGGCGGTACGGATCCGCGACCTGGACCACCCGGTGTGGCCTACGGCCGTGACCCTGCCCGGCACCCGCCGGATCCGGTCTCGCGAGGTCGACCTGACCGGGTGGGGGTGCCTGGTCCTGACCGAACGGGCCCGCGACCTGACCGAACGCGGCGCGAACCCGGGCACCCTGCTCGCCTACGGGGGATCGGCCCCCGCGGGGGGAGCCAAGGCGCAGGCGAGCGTCTGCAACGCCCTACGCGATGTGCTCGACTCCGCGGGCCTGAGCGGGGAATCCGACGTGCGCCCCTCCTCGCTGCGGCACTGGGCCGGACGGTCCTACTGCCAGCAGGGCGCCACCATCCAGGCAGTCGCACGCCACCTGGGCCACCGGTCCCTGGACGCCACCGCGGAGGACATCGCCCTGGACTGGGACCACGACCCGGCCGACGAGCTCGACCCCTGGGCGGTGGACCTGTGAACAATGTGATCTCCCTGCGCCCCCGGCGCACACCACCGCTGCTGACCACCGCCGAGCAGGTCACCGCGGTGTTCACCCACCGGGCCCTGTACGAGCTGGCCGCGGTCATCCCCACCAAGGACCGTGTCGGGCGCCCCCGCCTGTTCCCGCCCTACCTGCTGCTCGCCTACGGCGTCCTGACCCGGCTGTTCCGGTCCGGGGCCCGCGTGGCCCAGGAGCTCACCGACCCCCACTTGTGGCAGGTCGTGCAAGAGGCCGTGGCGACCGCGATCGACCTGTACGACCTGGACATCGACCCGCCCGGGGCCCGCCCCCCGGACTGGGACGCCTACCGGTACGCCCGCAACCGGTACCTGTCCGACCCCGACATCCTGACCGAGATGCGCCGCGTGTTCACTGAGTGTGACTCAGTGGGGCCAAATGGGCTTGTCACACTCACGTCCACCTCGTGTACGAATACGGCGCCTCCAAGGAGGAGTACCACGGCTTGCAGATTGCGCTTCAGGTCCGCACGCAGCTGCAGCACGCGTGGGCAACCGCGGTCGAGACTATGGACCTCTTCTCGGGCAGCGAACTCAAGTACGGCAAGGGCGACCCGGACGTACTCCGATTCTTCGTCTTGGTCAGTTCCCTGATGGCGCATGAGGAGGGTGTCTCCCCGGTGCCCGGCGCGGAGGCGTCGGTGGAAGAGCTCCTCGCCGAGTTGACGCAGCTGGAGGATTCGCTCGGCATCGTCGCCCGGCTGCGGGCCTATGAGTCCTTGGTAGGCGACCATGCCACAAGCGACCGGCGCAACGCGCTGACCCTCGAACTCTGGCGCCGGGAGGCGCGCCTGACCGTCACGGTTCACGAGACTCTGGCTCTCGCCCAGGAGCGGCTGACCGAGTTGGAGGCACTGGACGATGACGACCTCGACGCCGTGCTGGTCAACATCGCCCGCATCAGCCAACTCCGCGAGGCGTACCCGAACTACTACGCCGACACGGGGCGGTTCACCGAGTTCGTGACGTCCCGGCTCGTCGGTGCTCTGACGCGCTGAACGAGCTGCCGGACGGGGCTGGGCTCGGACCTTCCGGTGCCGCGACCGGTGCGCGCCCAGCCAGCACGGCTCCCCGTCCCACGGTTGTGGCGGTCCTACCGTGCGGAGCGGACCGAAACTCGCGACCGGAACCACGTCGCACCGAAACCCCGCTGCGGGCGGGCACGGGTTCCGGTCCGCTCCCCCGCGGCCGGGGCCGGCCCTCCTCGGAAACGACGGCGGTCTCAACCGGTCAACGCACTGCCGGCTGTGAGTCGAGGGTAGCGACTAGCGTGCCTCCTGCTCGTTGGATGGTGCGGTAAAACGGCGGCTATCGGACAGCGTGGTCCGGTCGGCGTCCCTCGATCGGGACAGCGGACGGTCGACAAGACACGACCGGATCTGCCGATGAGCGTGCGTCACGATGTAGCTGCACCACACCTCAGGACGCCATTCACTGCGGCGCACCGATCCGCGCAGCAGACTCCCTCGTCGAGCCGGTCGGGTCCGTGTGGGGTTGCTGCGCGTCGCGCTCTACGATGTTTTTTGTCGAGATTCGTGAGTGCAGACAACCTTCGGCGTGGTCGCTGCGTTGTGGGAGGTGTGGGGGCGATGGGGGTTGGTGCCGTGACCGGGGGGCCTGACGCCGGCGCGTCCATCGACGAGCTGGTCGAGCTCGTCCCGGACGCTGCTGGGGTGTCACGTGACGAGGGATTCGCGGCTTTCATGGCCGGCAGTCAGGCCGAGCTGTTGCGGACGGCGTGGCTGCTGGTGGGCGATGCGCACCGGGCCGAGGAGCTGACGCAGCACGCGCTGGTGCGCACCTACGGGGCGTGGCCCCGTGCCCGGCGTGACCCGGTGGCCTACACCCGCCGGGTGCTGGTCAACCTGCGTACCGACACCTGGCGGCGCCGCCGCCGTGAGGTCCTGATGGCCCCCGAGCGCCTTCCAGATCAGGGGCGCGAGGACGACGGCGGCGTGGAGCAGCGTGACGCGCTCTCGCGGGTGCTGGGCGTCCTGACTGTGCGTCAGCGCCGGGTGGTGGTGCTGCGCTACCTGCTCGACCTGCCCGAGGTCCAGGTCGCCGCCGACCTCGGCATCTCGGTCGGGACGGTCAAGTCCACCACCTCGCGCGCGCTCGCCCGCCTCCGTGCCGAGCTGACACCCGCGGCATCCGCGGCGGGGCCGGGCCAGGCAGAGTGGAGGCGATGATGACCAGTCCGAGTGACGACGCGGACGTGGTGCGCGAGCTGCGCGCACGCGCCGCCGCGCGCGTTCCCGCGATGTCGCTGGACGGGGCTGCGGTCCGCGCCGCCGGGCGCCGTCGCCTCTCGTCGCAGCGCTGGTTCGCGGGCGGCGGTGCCGTCACGGTGGCCCTGGTGCTCGCGGTGGTGGCCATGACGACGGGCTCGTTCCACCCGACCGACGACATCGGTCCGGTAGGGACCATGAGCTCGGCGCCGGCGGCAGGTTTGGCCGGTCCGCCTGGGCCGTCCGCGCCATCGTCGTCGGCCGCCTCCGGCACCGGAGGCCAGGCGGAGGCCGTGACCCGCACTGTGTGCTTCAGGAACGATCTTCTGAGACTTGACTCCATCGGCGGTGCCAAGATCGCCGACGGGCTCGAGTTCTCTCCGATGGCGGTCCTGGGAAGTCAGGTGTTCGGTCAGTTCAACACCGCTCATGATCTGGGCGTGGCGGCCTACGACACGAGTTCCGGCACGTTCACGCGCATCGCCACCTACCCGGTAGCCGCCGGGTCCGCCGGCGGGCTGGACGGCATGTCGGCGGACGGTCATTGGGTCGCATGGACGGAATCAGACTCCAGCACAGGGCAGAACGAGTCAGCGACCTGGGCATGGAATGCCCAGACCAAGCACCTCAGCGAACTGGTCAGCTCACGTCCTGCCGGTGGAGGCACGGCCGTCGGGAACATCTGGACACCGGTACTGGTCAGCGGCCAGTCGCTGATCTGGACCCAACAGGTAGGGACCGCAGCCAATTCGCCTCTCGGCGAGGTGCGGGCGCGCGACCTGGAGAGCGGCACCACGCGAGTGCTGGATCGCGGGCAGCTGAGCCCCCCGATCCGAGCCGGCGGGCTGATCATCTGGAGCGCAGTCACCCAGGGGGTCTCGGGCAGCTCCAAGGAGTTGCGGGCGGTGTCGGCAACGACTCTTGAACCCGCGACGGTGCCCGCCGGGCTTCAACAGTCGGCAGCGCTCTTCGCGCCGTCGGGGACTCCGAACGAGATCGGGGTGGGGGGCGAGAACGACCTGACGTACCACGTCTACACGGTGGACGGCCGGCTGAAATCCGTCCTGCAGCTCCCCGGCGCCTCCAGCCAGTTCCCCGATTCGTCCAACGCTTTCCAGTTTGTCCAGCTTCAAGGAAACCACATCATCTGGCACTCTCCGACGGGGACGATTCTCGCCAATCTCGACTCGGGAGTCGCGGTCGCTCTTCCGGAAACCGCGTCGGCGTTCTTCGTAGGATCTTCGCTCTTCGTCAGCTACTCGCCGACCCAGCCGGCGTCGAAGTTTGTCATCTTCACGTCGGACGTCGCACTCATCAGCTGGCCCATTCACGACACAGAGCACTGCTGAAGCGGGCGGTCGGCATCGTGTGAGTCCGTGGAGGCTGATACGCAGAGAGAATGACTCGGTCCAAGGCGATGATTGTTGCGCTCGCCGACAGCGCTCTGAGCCCGGATCTGCCGGGGTGCTTTCGTGAGGGGCCGCGGTCTGGGTTTCGTGTCGGATCGGGTGTGAGGGCGCGAGGGGTTCGCCGGTGTGCCCGG
>JABBOX010000014.1 GCA_012927555.1 Phycicoccus sp. | reverse complement strand
GTCGATGACCACATCGGCCGGTCGGCGGCCGAACGCCCCGTCCTCCATGTTGCTGATGACGACATTGTCCGTAACCTGTCCGCCCGCAACCTGACCGCCGAGGGTCAGGATGCCGAAACCGGGCTCGACGCCAGGCGACTCGACGAGCTCCCCGAGCAGCCTGGGCGCTTCGTAGGAGTCGACGTGGAGCACGTCAGGACGAAGGGTCCGGACCAGGTCGATGATGGGCTGCAGGTCACGCTCAGCGATCGGCGTCGCGAGCTGGACGACTTCAACCGGCGCCAGAGCCAGCTGGCCCCGCACGAACGACCCCTCGAAATGGCCAGCAACCACCACAGAGTGGCCGGCGGCCACCGATGCCTCCGCCAGAGCGAGCGATCGGATCACATGGCCGGCACCGAGCGGTCCGCCCCCGTCACAGAGCACGAGGATCCTCATCAGCCTTCCTCGATCGGCTTCTGCACGACATCCGCGTTGATGGCGACGAGATCCGGGCGGGCACGCAGGATCGCCACGACGTCGCGCCACTCCGGCGGCGCATCGGGCAAGTCGGCTACCAGGGCGCGCAACAGGTCCAGGTCTTCGGCTGTATCGAGGGTGACCCTCAGGTCGTTGGCGGGGGGCGTCACGGACAGGCCCAGCAGGCGGTATGCCGTCGGGTCGGCACAGACGGCACTGGTGACGTGCGCCCGATCGTGACCGACCGCCATACGGTCGACGGTTCGAAGGGCACCTGCGGTCACCAGCTCGATGTCCATCCCTCGCGGCAGGCTGCGCACGAGAACGGTCGAGACATAGTCCAGGGTCGGAGCCGCGGTCCAGGCACCGGCAACCGCGTCGATCAGCGGCGGGTCCAGCAGCGGACAGTCCGCGGTCAGGCTCACAAGGGCGTCGGCGGGGTAGGCGTCGAGCGCGGAAACGAAGCGGGAGAGCACGTCATCCTCACTCCCGCGCACGACCGCGACCCCCAACGAGGCGGCCAGGTCGGCGAGACCGTCATCGCCCGCCAGCGTGGACGTCGCCACGATCACCTCGTCGACCAGGTTGGCCGCCCGCGCCGCCCGGACGACCCACTCGAGCACCGAACGTCCGCCGAGGTCAGCGAGGACCTTGGCAGGAAGCCGGGTCGAGCCGGCTCGTGCCTGGATGACGGCGTTGATGCGCATCGTGCTCCTTCTGCGTGGGTCCCGCCGTGACATCATGCCGCAAACACCCGCCGCACTGTGGCGGCGCACACCGCGCGCGACATCACAACCCTGATCGCGCTGATCTCCGGCGGTGTCGCACTCCTCTCGCCGTGGCTCATGCGCCTCGTCGCGGACGCAGGCTTGGCCCCACTCGAACTCGTCCCAGCGGTAGCGATCGTCGCCTTCGGCTGCGTCCTGTCCGTGGCATATCTAGCCAACGTGCACCTCGTCTTCGCCGCCGGCCGCTCACTCGGACTGCCCGTGATCACCCCGCTCAGCCTGCCGATCCGCCTCGGCTGCGCCTACGTGGTCGGACGTCAGAACCTCGTACTGCTCGTCGCCGGGTTCCCTGCGACCTATGCCGTGCTGGCCTTGGGCACCGCCGGGCTACGTCGCTATCTCCACGCCGCACGCTGGAGCGAGACCACCCTGCTCGTCCCAGCCGGGATCAGGCTCGCCCTCTGTGTCCTCGGGGGCGTTCTCCCCACATCCGGGACGGTCGCGCTCGCCCGGATAGCCATGGCCACACTCGCCAGCCTCGGAACACTACGGCTAGGCCGACGCGTCCTGAGCCAAACCCCATGACTCCCTCGACGCCGACCCCTCCGCGACCTGCCGTCCGAGGCCGAGTTGCACTCGGTGGAGATCAACGCCGCGGCGGCTGCCGAGATCGAGGCCTGGGGGATGCCACGGTCGAGGTCGCCTCGCTCATGGACTTCGAGCCCCCGCGCCGGTGGGGCCTGTTGCTCACCAAGGCTTTGCTGATCCACCTGCCACCCGAGTCGCGGCCGGACGTCTACGACAAGCTCGTAGCGGCCTCATCGCGATACATCATCGTCTGCGAGTACTACAACCCCACTCCCGTCGAGGTGTCCTACCGCGGCCACGAGCACTCGCTGTTCAAGCGCGACTTCGCCGGCGAGATCCTGGACGCCCACCATGAGCTCCGGCTGGTCGACTACGGATTCACCTACCACCGCGACCCCCATCACCCGCTCGACGACTCGACCCGGTTCCTGATGGAGATACTGAGCTAACGGTCGCCTCGCGTTAGCCGGTTTGTTACATGTTTGCCGGGCCTGGGTCGCAGCGTGGCATCGATGCAACAAACACGCTAACCGGCGAGCGGGGCCGTCGGGCTCGGGCGAACCACCGGGATCGGCGCCGGCAGCGGGTCCAGGGCCGCGGCGTGTGCCGGCAAGGGCCGGGGCAGGTGTGACATCGGGTGCTTGAGCCATGCCAGGGGGCTCGCGCCAACCTGCTTCTCGCTCGAGCCGGGGTCGCGTTGGCCGAGCCCGACAACATTCAGTGCCTTGCGCATCGGCGCGCTGGCCCAGTACTGCACCGCCGGGCCGGGCGAGCGCCGGGACCAGCCGAGTGCCGACCGCAGCTCAGCCGGCTCGAGCACGTGCTGGAAACCAAGCTCGGCGCGGGCCAGGTCAGTCGTGACGCCTCGGTCCAGCGAGCGGCCGTGCAACTCGGGCCACAGGTCGCGGATCGCGTCCTGCCCATGAATCTCAGCGCCGGAGATCGACAGCGGGTCGCCATAGACGGCCACGTCACGACCCAGCGACGCGGCATACAGCACGGGCGTCATCAAGCGGTTGGCCACGACGCGCTCCGACGCCAGCACCAGGGCGAGGATGCGCGATAGGAAATCCGGGTCATGCCGGGGCCCAGCCGTGACGACACGGTGGCCGGCGTCCAGCCATGAGCTGACGATGTCAGGCTTGTGGATGTCCTCAACGTGCAGACACACCGTGGACGGGCCTTCATCGCGCAGGTACTCCTGGGCCAGGCTGCCCTGGTCACCCCTGACCTCGACGATCCGGGTGCTGTGCAGCGGCATGATCAAAGTCCCCGTCGCATCACCGCCCGCCTTGCCCGCCAGCTGCCGCTTCGCAGCGTCGGTCGACACGAGGTATGCCCACGGCGAGCCGAGGGCGAAGCTTTGGCGCGGCGAGTGCCCCGGATCCCAAGCCCTCGAGCCATGCGACCAGACGAATAGTTGGCGCCGGCCGCTCTTTTCGACGTTGGGGAAGTCCCCGAAGTTCACCGGGATCGGGGGCACGGTGGTCCAACCGTGCTGGATCAGACCCGCCACGTGCCGCGGCCGGAAGAGCCCCGCGTATGCCGCCAGCACCGCCGTGTGCCCGTAGAAGTGGTTCTGGATATCCAACGGATGTCTCCTGATCGGTTCGGACAATGCGCACCGAAGGCGCCCATCCGTTGACCTGCCTGCGCTTTGTCCGGGCTCGCCGACGCTTCGCCCAGTCTAGTCAGCGTCAAACTTGCAGATTCGTCTCCCCGCTACCTCCCCTGCTGAACGTCCTCCTCTGGTCCATTTCACAAGTGCCCAGAGTATTTTGGTCCGATTTGGCTGTGCTGATCCTGCTTTAGGGGACAAACCATACGGTTGGGGTATTTGAGCCGTTCGGGGGATACCAGCGGCCAGTCTGTCAGTAAAGGTTCTCGGCAGAGCGCTTTCGTGAGAGTTGAACATTGGTGGTCTACATGCGTATGCGTCCAGGGCGTCCAGGGCGTCCAGGGCGTCCAGCCCGGCGTGGCCGTGACCGAGGTGCGGCCGCACTCGAGTTCGCCTTGGTCATGCCGGTTCTCTTCATGCTGCTCATAGGGATCGTCAATTACGGGCTGTGGTTCAACGACTAACTGCAGATGCGTCAAGGCATCCGCGAGGCCGCCCGCCAAGCAGTGGTGCTGGTTCCATTTTCGGGCATGACCTGCACGACGAAAACGGGCATGAACAACGTGGCTTGCGGAACCAAGTCCCAGACTGTGACGACCGGCGGCGTGGCCTCCGTGAAGATCCTGACGCCGGACGGGTGGGTTCGAGGGCACCAAGTCGTGGTCTGCGCGATGGTCAAAGCTACGAACTTCACCGGCTTCGTTCCACTCCCCGCCGGCGGAATCATCAGGTCAAGAACCTCCATGTCGATCGAAAGTGTCACCCCAGCGCCCTCCCCGACCTCCTACACCGCCGATGCATCACCGAATGGAGACTGGACATGGTGCACGGCCTGAGCAAACTCCACCGTCGGGACGACGGCGCCGCGGCAGTCTTGACCGTCCTCCTCGCCTCCGTGGTGTTCGTCGGCCTCTGCGCGCTGGTCATCGACCTGGGTCTGGCCAGGGACACCCGACGGCAGGCACAGAACGCGGCCGACGCCTCAGCACTAGCGGCAGGGAACGTGGTCTACGGGAGTGACGGCACCCTCAGCATCACGAACGCGGTCAACGCCGCGAAGTTCTATGCATCCAGGAACTACGGGATCACGGAAGCGGACTGGGTTGCGTGCAGAGAAGCCTCCCCTCGCAGACTGCCCTACTACGTCGGCACCCAGGAGTGCGTCTCCTTCGACAGTGCCACAAAACCGACGACCGTACGGGTCAAGGTCCCGACCCGCGCGGTCAGCACCCCCTTCGCGGGGATCTGGGGTGTCAGCAGTGTCCCGGTCAGCGCCGTGGCGCAGATCCAGTTTGACACCGGCGGCCTGGCCCGGTGCGGCCTGTGCGTCATCGGCTCAGGGACGCACAAGCTGCAGGTCGGGAATATCAGCCTCAACGGGGCGAGCGTCGCGATCAATGGAACCCTAGAGGCGAATAATGCCAATGGCACCATCCGCGTCACCGGGGCTGGAATGGGCATCAACCTCCAAGGCGCCGCGCCCGGCACCGGCACGTACTCCCCGGCGCCACGGGCCAATCAGCCTCCTATCGACGACCCTCTGATTTCCCTCGTAATGCCGAACTACAGCGGCTTGGTGGTGCATACCAGGTCATGTACACAGGGCCCGGGGATCTATGTCTCCCTCGAAGCCTGCCCCGGCGGCATGCTCCCCGGCCTCTACGTCCTGACCGGTGTCACGGGCGGGAACTTTGGCATCGTCGGCAACGGCGTGACCCTGTATCTCGTCTGCAGCACTTCAGGTGTGCCACGACCCTGCGCTTCCCCTGCGGGGGAGGTCGGTGGAAGCCTCTCGTTCAGCGGGAGCGGCTACATGAATATCACTGCACCTGTGGCCGGTCAGCCCAACGCGGGCCTCGCAGTAGTCGCAGACCGGAACAACACTGCCATCCTCGCCTACGGCGGCAACGGATATGCCAGCTCCGGCACGATATACGCCGCCAGAGGGACCCTGCAGTACAACGGCAACGGCGCTCTTGGGACCGACTCGCTCATCGTCGTCAACGACTTCTCCTTTGCCGGAAGCCCATCCGCGTTCGTGTCCAGTTACACCCAAGAAAAGAACGTCACCGTCCCCCCCTCGAGCATGCACCTCTCACAGTGATGACCCCGGGTCCTTGCGAGGTGCCCTAAACGTTGACAGCGCCCCGGGCGAGCCCAGATCAGGGGCTCGTCGGCTTCGTTTCCTTGCGAGACCGAAGGCGCACGTCCGTTGGCACTGTCTGTGTTTTGTCCGGGCTCGTCGGCGCTTCGCCTAGTCTTGTCAGCGCCCCAACGCCCGTTTTCTCCCCTTGCGAAGGATCGCCTCCCGTGACTGTCGACGTTCTCTTTCCCTACTACGGCGACGTGGCCATGATGAAGCAGGCGGTCGAGAGCGTCCTTGGTCAGACGAGCCCGGACTGGACCCTGACGGTCGTCGATGACGGCTACCCCGACGACAGCGTCCCCGGATACTTCGGCGCGCTCGTCGCCAAGGACCCCCGTATCACCTACGTTCGCAACGAGGCGAACCTCGGCGCCAACGGCAACTACCGCAAGGCGCTCACCTTCGTGCGCAACGAGCTCGCGGTGGTCATGGGCGCCGACGACGTCATGCTGGCGAACTACATCGAGACGGTCGTGGCCGCGCACCAGCAGTTCCCCTCGGCGCAGATCATCCAGCCGGGTGTGCAGGTGATCGACGAACACAACCAGCCCGTGATGGGCCTGGTCGACCGGACGAAACGCCTCTACGCCCCACGGGTCCAGGGCCGCCGACTGCTCAGCGGTGAGCCACTGGCGGTCAGCCTGATGAGGGGCAACTGGCTCTACTTCCCCTCCCTCTGCTGGAAGTCCGACTCCTTCGTCGCGATGAACTTCCGC
>JABBOX010000238.1 GCA_012927555.1 Phycicoccus sp. | reverse complement strand
GCAGCACCATCACCGGCGTCAGGAGAAACGCAAGGGCGATGACGAGTGTGCCCGACCGTGAGCGTTCCTCCCGTGCCCAGACGACGGCCATGGGGGGGATGGCCACGCACGCCAGCAGGTACCCGACGAACTCGGCCCGGGCGAAGTGGTGTTCGCTCCCGACCATCTGCACGATGCCCCCGATCAGGAAGCCGACGAGCAACGCTTCCAGGGCACCGCCTGCGGCCAGGAGGGAAAGGCCCGGCGGTCGGTTCATGGCAACAAGCCCCAGCGTCCACGCTGCGAGCATCAGGGCGATGACGGTGATCGCCGTCGCGTAGGAACCTGTCATGGCCCCGATGCTGTCATCACGGCCGGCGGGCCGCCACCGGACGTTCGGCCCCCCTCTCGACGGCCTCCACCAGTCGCGGACGCAGCTCGCGGGCGCTGATCACCGCGTCGACCGAGCCGACCTTCACGGCTCGCTCGATGCTGTGGATGGCGTCGAACTCCGCCGCGACCTCGCTGAGCTTTTCGGAGCGGACGCTGCCGCGAAGTATCGCGAGGTCGGAGATCAACGCGGCCCGTGGCGCGCCCTCAGCGCGGGCCAGCGCAGTCTCAAGCTCGGCAACCCGTGGATCGGACGCCGTGCGCGAGTCCACCTCACCGGCGAATACCACTGCCGCTGCTGGTGCCCCACCGATGACAGACGCGAACGAGCCTTCGACCGCGAGCACCGTCATCCCGGCGTTGAGCGCCTTGGAGAACACCACGAACGCCCCGCCGTGATATCGCGACACGACGCAGAACACGATCGGCCCGGTGAAGTTCACGATCGCCCGGCCGATCTCGGCGCCATACTCCAGCTGCAGGTGTCGCATCGAGTCCGGTGACCCGTCGAAGCCCGACAGGTTGGCCAGGACGACGACCGGCCGGTTGCCGCTGGCGGCGTTGATCGCCCGGGCAGTCTTCTTCGACGAGCGCGGGAACAGCGTGCCCGCCGTCCAGGTGTCGGGCCCGTCGCTCGGGGGGAACCCGGGTCGGGGCTGAGGCCGGGACTCGATCCCGATCAAGGACACCGGCCACCCGCCAAGGTGTGCGTCGAAGACGACGGAGGTCTCGGCGCCTTCCATGCCCGCCCAGCGTTCGAGCACGTGGTGGTCCTGGTCGGCGACCGCGCGCATCAGGGTGCGGATGTCGAAAGGCTTCTTGCGGTCTGGGTTGCTCGCCGCCGAGAAGATGTCACCGACCGTGCGGAACTCGCTGTCAGCCACGTCGTGCGGGTAGGCGCACACGTCGCGCTCGATCGGGTCGGTGGTCGCGGCCCGGCGCGGTGAGCCTTCCCCCGGCACGACGTAGGTGTGGTCATAGTGCGCGAGCAGCACGTTGCGCGCGCCGTACAGATCCGGTGCCCAGTACTGGGCCTGTCCATTCGGACCCATGACGCGGTCATAGCCGCCGATGCCGAAGTTGTCCTCCGCCGAGACCCCACCGGAGAAGTCGAGCGACTGCTTGCCGGTCAGCACCATCGCACTGTCCGGTGTCATGACGAGGATTCCCTTGGTGTGCATCAACATCGTGGCTTCCGCGTTCCAATAGGGCTGCGCCCCGACGTTGATCCCGGCCACGACGATGTTGATCTCGCCGCCGCCCTGGGTGAACGTGACGATCCGACGAAGTGCCAGTGCCACCCAGTCCATGTTCTCGGTGCCGGACTCCATCGAGATGCGCGCGCCTGCTGACAGGGCGAACCACTCGACGGGGACACCGAGCCGTTCGGCCATGTCGAGCGCGGCGATCACACGCTCGCACTCGGCCTCGGCCACCGCCCCCAGTGCACGGGTGGGGTCACCCAGCAGGACGACCCGCGTGACGCCCTCGGGATGCCGCGCTGTGACTGTGCGGGCCAGCCCGACGACCAGACCGGTGTTGTTGCCGCCCGGAGGGCGCTGCACCGGCAGGAGTGCGCCGCTGTCGTCGAGGTCGTGCTCGACGAAGCTGCCGCCGTGACCGGCGATCAGGCCCACCAGCTCGTAGGGGTAGACCGTGCCGCGCCGGCGCGAACGGAGCACCTTCTGGGCATAGTCGTCCAGCGGTCGAAGTCGCTCGGTCGGTGGATCGGTCACCGCGATGACGACCCCAGCGCCCGGCTGGTACGAGAACCGGACGGTAGCGACACGCACCTGGCCGTCCGGGGTCGCGATACGGCCCTGTGCGAGAACCTCCTCGATTCCCGCGCCGGAGGTCAGCGGCGCGATGGTGCGTTGAAGTGCGGTGAGCTCATCGAGCGGCGCTGCAATCACGGGCCAGATGTGCAGGAAGACGTGGTTCATGTCCAAACGCTGCCCAGCCGCACCCCGCGTGGCCCGCTCGCGCCGGATTGCCTCGAGGCAGCTTGCGACCGCGCGTTCGGCGTGGGGCAGCGACGTCACATGACCATCGGCGTCGCGCACGACGGCCATCTCGCGGATCTGCGCCAGCGCCACCAGCCGCTGGTCGGCCGCGTTGTTGGGTGCGACGCAGTGGTACAGGAGCACGTCCTCGGGCGCGTCGAGCCGAGTGATCTTGAAGTCGCGCAACCTCCACAAGTTGAGCCGGCGACCGACCATGGGATGGACGCCGCGCACCAGGTCATCCTCAACGAGGACGCCGTCCGTGCCGGGGCGGAACGTGAAGTACCACACCGGGCGCTCGCCACCGGGACAGACCGCGACAGCGGTGCGCCGCACCCTGTGGGCAAAGGGCATCAGGCTCAGGACCCGTTGCAAGGCGTCCGAGGCCTCGGACACCGAGTCCGGTGCGTCGGGCCAGGACAGGTACAGGTCGACGACGACTGCGTGGCCGGCGGGCGCTTCCTCGAGCTGAGCGTCGATCGCGGTGATCAGGTCTGACGACTCGACCAGCTCGGCGGACTGCGCGACTGTCGTGATCAGTCGGGTGGGGCGCTCGTCCAGGGCATAGTCGGCCACGACGAACGGTCTGGCCGCAGCCGTCAGCTGGCGCAGGCCGTGCAGCTCGTACTCGCGGTAGTGCCGGCGGACCAGCACCTCGAGCATCGGCTCTCGCTGGGGGAGTGCGTGCTCGATCCGGGCGGCCAGGAATCTCACGATCTGCTCGGGGATCGCAGCCAGGGCCTCCAGCCGCATCGCGTAGTCGGCCGCGTCAGGGTGGTCGGTCAGGTAGGCGAGCTCAGCGGTCACGCCCGCCAGCACGGCACCGCGCTCGGCGTCGACCACGGGCTGGTCAAACCAGCGGAACCGGACGCTGCGAGCCAAATTGCCCACCATCGGGTATCGCAGCTGGGTAGCCAGGACGAGCCGGTCCAAGACCTCTCGCACCTTGTTCCCTGCGATGCCCACGGGTGGCCGCTCGGACATCCAGTACTGAAGGAGGGGGAGGACGACGAGATCGGACGCCATGCGCTGGGCGAGGAAGATCCGGAATACGGCCTCTTCGAGCACTGGTCCGCGTTCGAGATCGCTGACGCCGTAGTGCGCGAGAGCTCGGGTGAGGCGGTGACGGAAGCCGTCTGGGAGGTGTTCGCGGTCAACGTCCAGGCTGTGCAGATAGCTGTGAAAGTGCTCGCGCGGGCTGTGGACCCGTTCGTCGGCCCCGTCCTCTTCAGCCGGTCGATTACGGGCTAGCTCGGCGAGGTCTGCGAACGCGCTGAACACGTCGATCTCGTTATCCAGCAACGGTTTGCCGGACGAGGACAGCTCGACGCGTGCACGCTCGTAGCGGGCGAGCGCACTGGTCGCACCCTCTGGTGCGAGGTCGAAGCCCAGCAGCAGGCCGCGCAGGTCGTCAAAACTTCGTATGGCGCGGGTGGCCGCGGTTTCTTTCGTCGGCGTCGGCAGGTCGAGGCTCTTGTGCTGGGTGGTCACGACGGGTGCTCTCGACGTGGTGACTTCATCCTCGGCGACGGGCTCCAGCCGGACGACAGGCGTGCCGGTCTCGACCTGACCGCCGGTGCTGACGAAGAGCTCGCGCACCTTGGCGGCGTACGGGGCGTGCAGCACCGTCTCCATCTTCATCGACTCCAGCACCAGCACCGGCGCGCCCGCCTCGACGCGGTCACCGACAGCCACGGGCGTCGCCACGACGAGCGCCGGTGCCGGCGAACGCAGTACGCCGCCCTCGTCACGCGTGACCCGATGGGTGGTTGAGTTGACCTCGATCAGGTGGACGGGACCGTGAGTGGCGCTGATCAGCCGGTACCGGACGTCGCCGATGACCAGGCGGGCGACGTACTCATCGAGCTGTTCGAGGTCGGCGTCGATCTGCCGATCCTGTTGTGCCGCACCGAATCCCACCCGGAAGCGGGTCGGGCCGACCTGCGCGACCGTGACCCGATGTGACGTGCCGCGCAGCTTGAGCTCGATAGCGCGTCCGACCTCGTGCCGGGCCTGTGGCCGGCCGCCGTGTGCGGTGGCCAGGAAGTGGAGCTGCTCGGCCTGCACCTGCTCCTTGTAGGCCTCAATGGCAGCCGCGACGAGCGCGACCCCGGCGTAGCGGTCGGGTTGGAGCCTCCCCATGCTGCGGACCCGGTCGATCCAGCCGGTGTCGGCACTGCCGTCGATGATCTCGGGCTGGTCGAGCAGGTCCAGCAAGAAGCTCTTGTTGGTGGTGCCGCCCTCGATGAGGACAACGGTGTCGGCAAGCGCCCGGCTCAGACGAGCGCAGGCCTCCGCCCGGGTGCGCCCGTAGGCGATGACCTTGGCGATCATCGAGTCGAAGTCCGCCGGGATCAGATCGCCTTGCGCCACGCCGGTGTCGACCCGGATGCCCGGGCCGGAGGGCAGGTTGAGCAGCGCGATGCGTCCCGGTGACGGCGCGAAGTCACGGTCAGGGTCCTCTGCGTTCAGCCGCGCCTCGACGGCGTGCCCGAGCTCGGTCGGACGTTCCCCCTCGAGTCGGCCGCCGGAGGCGACGTGCAGCTGCGCCTTGACCAGGTCGAAGCCCGTGGTCAGCTCGGTGATCGGGTGCTCGACCTGCAGCCGGGTGTTGACCTCTAGGAACGCGAAGCTGCGTTCACCGGGGTGGTACAGGAACTCGACGGTTGCCGCGCCGCAGTAGTCGACGGCAAGAGCGAGCCGCTCGGCAGATGCTTTGAGCTCGTCCACCTGCTCGTGGTCCAACAGAGGCGAGGCCGACTCCTCGATGACCTTCTGGTTGCGTCGCTGTACCGAGCAGTCGCGCACGCCGAGCGCCCACGCCGTTCCCTGGCCATCGGCGATGACCTGCACCTCAACGTGCCGTGCACCAGTGACAAGACGCTCGAGAAACACCACTCCATTACCGAAGGCGCGCGCCGCCTCGTCACGAGTGCGGTCGAACGCATCGGTCAGCTCCTGGTCGGAGGTGACCACTCGAATGCCGCGCCCGCCGCCACCGGCTGTGGCCTTGAGCATCAACGGGTAGCCGATCTTGCTCGCTGCAGCTAGCGCCGTCTCGATGTCGTCAACCGCGCCACGACTCCACGGGGCGACCGGCACGCCAACCTCCTCGGCCAGCAGCTTCGAACCGATCTTGTCGCCAAGGCGTCGCATGGCGCTCGCGCTCGGGCCGATGAACGTGACGTCGATCCGGGCGCACATCTCGGCGAAGTTCGGATCCTCGGCGACGAAACCCCATCCCACCCACGCGGCATCCGAGCCCGTCTCCGTCAGCGCCCGTTCGAGGACCGCGAGATCGAGGTAGGGGCGATCGATGGCGGGGCCGAGGGAGTATGCCGAGTCCGCCTCTCGCACGAACATGGCCGACCGCTCGCCGTCCGTGTGCAGGGCAACGGTCTCGATCTGGGCTCCGCCCAGCGCGTTGAGCTCTCGCACGGCGTGGATCAGCCGCATCGCGGCCTCTCCGCGGTTGACGATCGCGATACGGCGGACCATGTGAGGCGACTCCCTGAGCTCGGCGGGCCTGATCAAAGGCTGTACAAGGCTAATCCGCGATGCTGAGGCGCGTGGTTCCGGTGTGCCAGCACTGATGCTCGCCGTTGGTGTCCAGAGGGGAAGCCGGGCCGAGGAGGACGCATGGAAGCCGTCGAGTACCAGCGATTCATCGACGACCTGGTTGCGTGGGCCGGGCTGTTCGAGAACCCGTCATGGTTGCCCGATGCCGAACGAATCATGTTGTGGCACAACGAAATTGTGGACGGACGGGCAGCGGTCCACAACGATGGCCACCTCATCGAGTTAGCCGTTTTTGAGGCCGCCGACGTGCCTTCGCTCAGTGCGCACGCCGCGCCCACTCTCGCGGACAACAACTGCCCTCTGGCGCGCGGCGGCCAAGCGCAG
>JABBOX010000151.1 GCA_012927555.1 Phycicoccus sp. | reverse complement strand
CGCCTCGCGACGGAAGGCCGGTGTGTAACTCGTGCGCTTGCGCTTGCCCGACATGAAGACATCCTGCCTGCGGGATCATGAATCCCGCTATCAAGGTGTCCGCCATCCGGGGTGAACCCCAGATCAACCCCTGACATCTTCAGTTGGGCCCCATCACGGAAGAAGTCGCATCCGACCCGCTGCGCGAAGCCAGTCCTGAACTCGGCCTCCAATATTGCGCGCTTCCACGACAGTCCGGATTAGCCACACGTCTGGCACCGATCCGTCCACTAAAGTCGTTGGCACAAAACAACTAGGGCGGGAGCGGACATGAACACCGGCGACACGAGCACCACGACGGGCGTCATCTCGGCCCCGAAGGACGGCCCGATGCGGTCGCCGCGCCGCCCGGGACAGACCCTGGCGTGCGGCTGGTGCGGGTCAGCGGTCCTCGTCCCAGCGCGGGGCCGGACCCCGAAGTGGTGTTCGTCCTCATGTCGCCACCGGGCCTGGGAACTCACCCGTGCGGCCGCCTCCGGGCGCGCCGCAGTCCAGGTCGTGGACCGGGTGATCGAGGTCGATCGCCTCGTCACCGTCGTTCAGAAAGTGGCTGTCAACACCTCCCCCAAGGGTGGCGCGTGGCCCGCGACACTGGTCCAGCTCGTCACTCAGGTGGACAGCGGGCGGGTCTATGACCGTGACCTGCCCGCCTTGGCCCAGGCGCTTCAGGACGTCATCGCCGCCCTCGAACGGCGGCCTGGATGGCGACGGCAACCACGCTGAATACCGCCAATTGCAGAGGTTGCGGCCCAACCATTGACAGGTGGGCTGACAGAATCGGGGTATCCGTTCAGCATCCGCTCGGGAAGAAGCTCGATGACGATCATCAAGATCAATGCGATTACCGTGCCTGGCGACAACGGTGACGAGCTGGCTGGCCGGTTCGCCGCGCGTGCCGGCGCGGTCGACAACCAGCCAGGTTTCCAAGGCTTCGAGTTGCTCAAGCCGACCGACGAGCGCAACACCTGGTTGGTCATTACCCGCTGGGTTGACGACGAGTCATTCCAGGCCTGGGTGAACTCGCCCGCGTTTGGGCACGGGCACCGCAGCGAAGCGGAGCGAGCCGGCCAGCCCGCGGCACCCCATGCTGGCATTAGCAGCGAGTTGTGGTCCTACGAGATCGCTGGGGGCTCGCTCGGTTGACCCCCTACAAACGCTTTGCGTGCCTTCCACGAGCACAGCGCGCAACAACTGATTTCCGAGAGAGACCGCGATGACCGCCGATCAGGGCACGGCGGAGGCCGATGTCAAGATCCGCACCACTCGCCAGGCTTGGATGCAGCCAATCGTGTTCGCGGGGATCTGGTTGGTGTTCGCGATCGGCTGGGTGACGATCGATCGGCGCTTCTTCGCTGTCTGTTGGCTGGTTCTCGGCTGCGCTTCGATTGTAAAAGCTGTGTAGCTCCGGACCATGGGCGTTGATCTGACGCCAGAGTCAGCGAATGTTCGTGGGGTCCGCCGGCGGTGCGTCCCCTGGAAGGACGTCCAAGCCGTGGTCCACCACCGACGGCAACGTACCTGGGGCGTGCGGCTCATTCTCGAGAGCGGCAAACCAGTGAGGCTGCCAGCCCCCACCACATGGTCTGGCTTCGGCGGTGCCCAGTACGAGCAAGACTTCCACCGCATCGGCCACTGGTGGCTCGCGCACCGCGGCGAGTCTTGGCGACCACTGGCCCGATAAACCCCCGGCCTCAGGCGCTGGAAGACGGGCGCTGACGACCGTGGTTGAATCCTGCTGGCAGAACTCGAGAGCGTGTGCGGCCCCCCACGGAGAAGCCTGGCTTGCTAACGGATTTGCTAACACCGGGTTGGGATCGCGGGGGATGACAATGGGTGAATCGGACTGTAGGGCAAGCCATTTGAGCACGGAGCGGATGTCGTGGCACCGCTCTGGACGGCCTCCGTACTTCTTGTAAACAGGGGGTTGGGGGTTCGAGTCCCCCCGTCGGCTCTCAGGTCGCGGCGCGGACTCAGGCCAAGGACTCGACCTCGTGCTTGATCGTGGCGAACTCATCTTCGATCAGCTTGTCCCCATGGAACCAGATCGCGTCGAGCATCTTGTCCAGCGTGCTGGAGTCCCAGTTGGTCGTCAGAGTCGTCCCGGAGGCGTCGGGCTCGACACTCAGCGTGAAGACGGGGCCCTGCGAGGAGTGGTCGACGATGCGCTGGTTGACCTTGTACTCCTCCCTGGTGAACACGGCGGTGAAGTGCATGCCGAGTTCGCGGAACTTGACCTCGTAGTCGGTCACCACCCCTTCAGGCGTCCACTCTCCGGCTCCCAATGTGGCGTGGGCCTTGGCTGGTATCCCGCCGACGAAGTGGGCGGGGTCCTCGAGGTAGTGGAAGACCTTCGCCACGGGGGCGTCGATGTGGATGTTGCGCGTGTGCTTGGCAGGGGCCATGGCGCTCCGCTTCCTTCCTATGACGGCGACCCGACCGGGTCGCGCGATACCCGCTCGTTGGGGTCGGCGCTACCGTCCCCAATCCGAGCGTGCTCTCGGCCCTTGGCTGGGCAAGGGACCAAAGGCCCGACGAGGCCAGCCTCTCGCCGGCAATTCGATCGGGCCGGTTGCTGCGGTCAAACGTGCAGTAGGCGCCGCGGACCTGATGCCTGAGCACGGAAGGCGAGCCCTGCAAGGGGGTAGTGCACGTTTGACGGCATACCGAATCGTGTGTGGCGAGGTGGCCTTCATGGAACCTTCATGTGATCGCCGGGGGAATCGTGGGGTTCGCAGCCCACTGTGGTCATAGAGACCTGCGCCCGCAGGTCTTCCTCATGCCACCGGCATGACACGACGATTATCGGGAAGTTCTTTCTATGGCGCGCAGGACCGGAAACAGCCGAACCGTGATGTCATCTGTGGGAGTGGCTGTTGCCATCTTCGCTGCGGTGATGGCGTTCGAGTCCAGGTCGACGTCGTTCGACGAGGCCGGGGGCGCGCAGTCCACCAGCAGCTCCGGCGGCATGGCGGGGATGAACATGCCGGGGATGGACATGTCCGGGACCCAGCCGGCGCCCGAGCCGACGCCGACGCCGAGTATGGCGGCGGATATGCCGGGGATGGACATGTCCGGGACCCAGCCGGCACCCGAGCCGACGCCGAGTATGGCGGCGGATATGCCGGGGATGGACATGTCCGGGGGGCACGAGCACGGCGCTACGACAGAGGCAGTTTCGGTCCGGCCTCTGGCGCCGGTGCTGGGCGCGTTCGGTGGGGGAACGTCGGCGGTGCTGCTCGCGGCAGGTTTCCTGCGCCGTAAGGATCGCGCGGCCAACCAAGCCAGAAAAGCCGCTATCACTGCACGAAGGAACCGGAGATGAGCCAGGACGTTCTGACGCGGACAGACGACTCCGCGCGACCCGATCGCTCAACTGACTCCCACGCTGACCCGGATGACGTGCGGTTCGCCCTGCAGCCCGGCGAGCCGTTGGGCCGTGACCTGCTCAAGAACCGGTTCGTATCGGCCGTGATGCGTAGCCGGTGGTACCCCGGCGCGTTCCAGATCCCGATCGCCGCCGTGTTCGGCCTGGTCGCCTACCAGCTGCTGACCGGGCCATCGAAGGCACATGAGAACGCCGGCACTGCCCTGATGTGGGTGCTGTGGTGGCCGGCCCTGCCGTTGGTGTACGTGCTCTTCGGACGGTTCTGGTGCGCGGTGTGCCCGTTCGCGGCGATCTCCGACTTTGTCCAGAAGCTCGTCGGCGTGAACCGTCCGGTCCCACCGTTCCTGAAGAAGTACGGCATCTGGGTCATCGACGCCACGTTCCTGGCGATCACCTGGGCCGACCACGTGTTCGGGATCGTCGGATCCCCGTGGGGGTCCGGAATCCTGTTGCTGCTGTTGACTTTCTCGGTGATCGTGTCGGGCGCGTTCTTCCAGCGGCGTACGTTCTGCCGGTACCTGTGCTTCCTGGGAGGTCTGTCCGCCAACTACGGGCGGACCGGGATGGTGGCGCTGCGGGCCAAGCCCGATGTCTGTGCGACCTGCACGGCGAAGGCCGCCTGCTTCAACGGCACCGACACGGTCGCGCCGTGCCCGCTGTTCACCTTCGCCCGCACCATGGAGGACAGCGCCAACTGCAACCTGTGCGCGAACTGCGTCAAGTCCTGCCCCAACGACGCGATCACCTTGACGGTCCGCAAACCCACCAAAGAGCTGTGGTTCCTGCGCAACCCGAAGATCGAAGAGTCGTTCCTGGCGATGGCGATCATGGGCATCGTCATCATCCAGAACGTCACGATGCTGCCGGTGTGGACCAACGCGCTCGACTGGGTCAACCAGACCACCGGCATCACCAGCTACCCGGTCATCTTCACCGCGGTATTCGCGGTCGGGGTGTCCATCCCGGTGGCACTGCTCGCCCTCGCGGCCAAGGTCGCCTCCCTGGGCAACCTGGAAAGCGCGTTCAAGAACTTCGCCAGGTTCGGGTACGCACTGATCCCGCTCGATGTCGCAGCCCACGTGGCGCACAACCTGTTCCACCTGCTCGCCGAGGGCAAGTCCGTGTTCTACACCGTCGGCGCCTTGTTCGGAGGGCAGACGACCGGCTCCGCAGCGCTGGTCGGCAACACCAGGATCCAGGTGCTGCAGTTCGCCATTCTGGCCCTGGGTCTGGCCGGTTCCGTGTACACGGCCCGACGGATCGCACACCGCAGATACCTCACCCCCGGCCGCCGACGCTCCACCCTGATCCCCGTCACCGCCCTGATCGGGGTCCTCACCGCTCTCAACGTGGTCATGTTCCTCTTCCCCATGACCCACCGGATGTGACCTACGGGCACGAGCAACCCGGTGGAGCTCGGCCAGTCAGAGCTCGGCCAGTCAGCGGTGGGGCAGGAGGATCCGGAACGTGGATCCCTGTCCTGTCCCGGGGCTGCTGGCGCTGAGCTGCCCGTCGTGGGCCTCGACCAGGGCCTTCGCGATGGCCAGCCCGATGCCGGATCCTCCGTGGGCTCGATCACGGGCGGTGTCGACCCGGTAGAAGCGTTCGAACAGATGCGGGAGGTGCGCGGCCGGAATACCTTCTCCGGTGTCCGTGACGGACAGCTTCACGTCTCTCGTCCCAGGGGACAGAGTGGCCGAGATGGTGACAGTCCCGCCGGTCGGGGTGTGCCGCAGCGCGTTGTCCAAAAGGTTGCCCAGGACCTGACCCATTCGTTCGGGATCGAGCGGGAGCTCGGGCAACCCGGTGGCGATGTTCGTGACCAAGTGAACGCCTTTGGTCTGGTATGCCTCGGACGCAGCGTCGGCGGCGGCCGTCGCCACAGACTCCGGTCGCAGCGGGCGCGGATGCAGCCCGACCTGCCCCTCCTCGGCACGGGAGACGGACGTGATGTCGTCGGACAACCGCTCCAGGCGCTTGGTCTGAGCACGCAGCAGCTCGGCAGTCCCGGCATCTAGCGTCGCCACGCCGTCCTCCAGCGCCTCGAGGTAGGCCGCCAACATCGCCACCGGGGTGCGCATCTCGTGCCCGAGGTCGGCCAGCAGTCTGCGGCGGGTCTGCTCGACCGAGCCCAGGCGGCCGGCCATCTGGTTGAAGCCCGCGGCGAGGGCGTCGAACTCCGTGCCGAGCCCCGGCCCGGAGACTCTCACGTCGTAATGGCCACCGGCGACGTCGCTGGCCGCCGCGGCGAAGTTGGCCACGGACCGCCCGATCCGACGGCTCTGGTACACGCTCACCGCCAACGCGGCCGCCATGGCCGCCAGGAACGCCAAGGACAACGTGATCGCGTTGGCGCTCTGGTAGGCCTCCTCCGTGTGCAGGATCTGGGCCGGTGTCGTTCCGACAGGGACCATGGCGAGGTGCTCGTGGAACACGTGAGGGCCGACGGTGGCAGCGATCGTCCACGCCGTGAGGGCACTGGCCAACAGCACCAGGGCCTGGGCCACGAGCAGGCGACCGGCCAGGCCGGCCCCCCGACGGGTGGGCTCGGTCGTTGTCCCTTCCATCTGCTTCATGTGCCGTCACCCATGCGGTAGCCGATGCTCCTCACCGTTCGCACATACCGCGGCGAGCTGGAGTTGTCGCCGAGCTTCTTGCGCAGATGTCCGACGTGGACGTCGACCAGGTGCTCGTCCCCGGCCCAAGTCTGGTCCCACACGGCATCGATCAGCTGGCGGCGGGAGAAGACCAGCTTGGGACGACCTGACAATGTCTCCAGGAGGTCGAACTCGGTGCGGGTCAGCGCCACCGCTTCACCCTCGAGCTGGACCTCTCGTCCGGCGACGTCGATGCTCAACGCCCCGAACGTCCGCGCCGGCGCCTCCTGCGCCGGCTCGCGACTGGCGGTGGACGCGCGGGGACGACGCAGCATCGCCTGGATCCGGGCCAGCAGCTCGCGAGGGCTGAACGGCTTGGTCAAGTAGTCGTCCGCCCCGACCGAGAGACCGATGAGCTTGTCGATCTCCTCGGAGCGTGCGGTGAGCATCACGATGTAGCAGTCAGAGAAGGTTCGCACCACCCGGCAGACCTCGACGCCGTCGATCAGGGGCAGCCCCAGGTCCAGCACCATCACGTCGGGATCGACCTGCCGCGCCTGGTCGATCGCCTGCTGACCGTCGTAAGCCATCGATACTTCAAAGCCGTCCCGGGTCAGGTAGGACCCCACGAGGTCAGCCAGGGCTCGCTCGTCATCCACGACCAGGACCCGAAGATCACCGGTCGGCGCTGCTTTCGTGATTGGGTTCCCTGCGGGTTGACTCATGGGTCCAGTGTCAGGGATCCGCGCCGCCAACGATGCAGTGATCGCCTGCCCTATGGCGCGTCAGGCGCGAAACTTAGGCATTTCTTCATCATTCGGACACCGATTGGCCCGGGTTCGGCGTCCATCTTGAAGACACAAGAGTTTTCCTTCCCCAGCTGGCTGCTGGAGGTGACTACCTCCATGGTCCCGGCAGTGCGCTTTTGACAAGCCCACCCCTCCTCCAGCAGCCAGCTGGGGAAGGAGGACCCGGCTGACGCGGCCGATCCTGCGTGATCTCGATGGAAACCCGATGAATCCGGGATCTGCTGGGAGCGGCTGGGAGCGGCTGGTGGGAGCCTGCGGGCGGTGTGCTGGTCGGGGGCTGCGCCTGGCGCGGGTAAACTTCACGCCAGGACCCGCGCTCGTCACTGGGCTCAGACCCGGTGGATGCAGCGTGATTTCAGGCCCGTGCCCGCCCGAACACTGAGGTGGCCACGATTGACATTCTCGGCGGTGATTTGCGCCGTATGCGTGTCGTTCACCTGATCGGCGACTCGTCCGCGCTATGAATGAGGAGACCCCGCCAAGTATGAGTTGGCGGGGCCCCATCTTTGTCCGGGTGTGACACGTCCCAGACTGGCCGGATAGTGCGGCAGGATCCCCGCGCCCCGTCACGAGCGGGTCCAGCGGGTTCCCCCGCTGGCTGCAGGACCTCGTTTACTGTCCGTCGACGCCGCCCGTTACCGGGTGCGTACCTTTTGTTCTACGCCGTGTTGGACACGTTCGCAAGAGGTCGAACAGACCCACCGGAGATGTCGTCGCATCAGGCGCGGCACCGCCAGCACGCGGCGGCAGCCGACGTCAGCGCGGGGGCATCCGCAGGGCGCCGTCGAGTCGGATGACCTCACCGTTGAGCATGCTGTTGTCGACGATGTGGGCGACCAGCGAGGCGTATTCCGGGGGCCGGCCCAGTCGCGAGGGGTGCGGCACCTGGGCCTCAAGGACCGCAGTGGCCTCATCCGGCAGTCCGGCCAGCATCGGTGTCGCGAACGTCCCCGGCGCGATGGTCACGACCCGGATCAGCTTGTCGGCGAAGTCCCGCGCGGCGGAGAGCGTGAGGGCGACGATCCCCCCCTTGGACGCGGCATACGCGGCCTGCCCGATCTGCCCGTCGTACGCGGCGATGGACGCTGTCATCACGATGACCCCGCGGTCTCCGTCAACCGGCTCGTTCCCGAGCATGGCCGCGGCCGCCAGTCGCACGACGTTGAAGGTGCCGATCAAGTTGATGTCGATGACGTTCCGGAAGGACTCGAGGTCCATCGGGCCCTTGCGTCCGACGATCCGGCCGGGTGTTCCGACGCCCGCGCAGTTGACCACGATCCGCAGGTCGCCGAGCTCGCGGGCTGCGGCGATCGCGGCCAGCACCTGAGCCTCGTCGCGCACGTCGGCAGGACTGAAACGGACACGCTCGCCGAGCTCTGCAGCCAGGTCCAGGCCGGCTGACGAGGGCAGGTCGATGATGACGACCGAGGCGCCGTCAGCGTGCAGACGGCGTGTCGTGGACTCACCCAGGCCGGAGGCACCACCGGTGACGAGCGCGACCGTGGAAGCGTTGATCTGCAAGGGTTTCTCCTAGGAAGACGGTTCAGCCGCGAAGCAGCTGGCGGGCGATGACGAGGCGCTGGATCTGGTTGGTGCCTTCGAAGATCTGGGTGACCTTGGCCTCACGCATGTATCGCTCGACGGGGAAGTCACGCGTGTAACCGTAGCCACCGAGCACCTGGACCGCATCGGTCGTGACCTTCATCGCCGCATCGGTGCAGATGAGCTTGGCCACCGCGGCCTGACGGGTGAACGGCCTGCCGGCGTCCTTGAGCCGAGCGGCATGGAGATACGTCGCCCGCGCCGATGTCACGGCGGCTTCCATGTCCGCGAGCAGGAACGACAAGCCCTGGAACTCGCTGATGGCTTTGCCGAACTGCTCCCGCTCCTTGCTGTATTTCGCGGCCACGTCCAGTGCCGCTTGCGCCAGACCCGTTGCGGCCGCCGCGATTCCGAGGCGGCCTGAGTCGAGCGCGTGAAGGGCGATGGACATGCCCGCGCCAGGTGCGCCGATCAGGCGGGCGTTGTCGACGAGGGCTCCGTCGAAGATGACCTGACGCACGGTGTCGCAGGACAGACCCATCTTGCGCTCGGGCGCGCCGAAGGAGATTCCCTCGATGTCGCCGGGGATGACGAAGCAGGACAGGCCCTTGCCGGGGTGGTCGTCGGTGCGGACGAACGCGGTGTAGTAGTCGGCATGGCCCGCGTGCGAGATCCAGGCCTTGGTGCCCTTGATGCTGTACTGCGAGCCATCCGGGGTGGGGGTTGCCCTGGTGGAGATGGCGGAGACGTCGCTGCCGGCCTGGGCCTCGGAGAGACAGTAGGCGCCGAGCGTCTGGCCGCTGAGCATCACCGGGAGCAGGTCTGCTCGTTGCTGGTCGCTGCCGTACTCGGCCACAGGGAAGCAGGTCAGGGAGTGCACCGAGACACCCACGGCCACGCTCATCCAGGCCGAGGCGATCTCCTCAACGACCTGGAGATAGACCTCATACGGCTGGCCGCCGCCGCCGAGCTCTTCGGCATACGGCAGGGAGAGCAGGCCGGCGCGGCCCAGCAAGGCGAAGGTGTCGCGTGGGAACTCGGCGGCCTCCTCAGCCGCATCCACCTTGGGCGCTAGCTGGTCGGCGCAGATCTCACGCGTCAGATCGATGAGGTCCTGGGACTCCTCGGTGGGCATCACGCGTTCCGCTGGCATGATGCAGACGATACGGCTCCACCTGCCCGACCCGGACCAGACCTCAACGGAAGGGACCACCGCATGAACACCACACCCACGGCCTCGGCGCCGCAGGATCTTGGTGAACCGACAGAGCACAAGGACCTGACCGGGCTCGTGATCGTCGTCGCCGGTGCGACGGGTGCTGCCGGGCCGGCGCTGGTGGAGCGGCTTGCCAGGGCGGGTGCGACGGTGATGGCCGCCGGTTCGAACCGTGAGCGGATCGAGCGGGTCGTTGCCGACATCTCCTCCCGCGCGGCCTCCGACCGGGTCCACTCCGACGTCGTCGATCTGCTCGATGAGCGGGCCACCCTCGACTGGGCCACCCGCGTCGAACAACGCCATGGACGGGTTGATGGGCTGGTTCACCTCGTGGGCGGCTGGCGCGGAGGCGCTGGCATCGTCAGCTCCGATCTGGCTGACTGGAACTGGTTGAACGACAGGCTGATCCGCACGTTGCAGCACACGTCGCGTGCCTTCCACGACGCCATCAAGGCCAGCCCCCGAGGTCGCCTCGTTCTCATCTCGACGGTGCAGGCGAGTGCCCCATCCGCCACGAGTGCCTCGTATGCCGCAGCCAAGGCCGCGGCCGAGACGTGGACGCTCGCGGTCGCGGACTCCTTCAAGGACAGCGCCGCCGCCGCGGTGATCCTCCAGATCACCGCACTGCTCACCCCGGCCATGCGTGCCGACAAGCCTGACGCAGCTTTCGCTGGATACACGCCCGTGGACCAGCTGGCCGACACGATCCACGACCTGTGGCTGACACCGGCCGCCGAACTGAACGGACAACGCCTGTGAATGCATCACCGCTGCTGGACAAGTCACCTCTGCACGATGCCGAAGCCCGAGGATTCGCCAGCGACAACTACGCCGGCATCCACCCTGAGATCCTCGAGGCGATCGCCCGGGCCAACGGTGGACACCAGGTGGCCTACGGCGCCGACATCTACACGCAGCGCCTGCAGAGCGTCTTCCAGCAGCACTTCGGTGACGCCGCCACGGCATACCCCGTCTTCAACGGGACCGGCGCCAACGTGATCTCGCTGCAGGCCATGACTGAGCGCTGGGATGCGGTCATCTGCGCCGAGTCCGCGCACATCAACGTCGATGAGTGCGGCGCTCCCGAGCGGGTCGGCGGCCTGAAGCTGCTGGCCATCCCGACCCCGCTGGGCAAGCTCACCCCCGAGCTGGTCGACCTGCAGGCGTGGGGTTGGGGCAATGAGCACAGGGCCCAGCCCAGGGTCGTCTCGATCACGCAGAGCACCGAGCTCGGGACGCGATACTCGGTGGACGAGATCGCCGCGATCGTCGAGCACGCCCATGGGCACGACATGCTCGTGCACCTCGACGGCGCCCGGATATCGAATGCCGCCGCGGCGCTGGGCGTTCCGTTGCGGGCATTCACCACCGACGTCGGTGTCGACGTCATCTCGTTCGGTGGCACCAAGAACGGGCTCATGATCGGTGAGTGCATCGTCGTCCTCAACCCCGAGGCGGTCAGCGGGATGGCCTTCCTGCGCAAGTCCTCGATGCAGCTGGCATCCAAGATGCGCTTCGTGTCAGCCCAGTTCGATGCACTGCTCTCCGGCGATCTGTGGCTCCGCAATGCGAGCCACTCGAACGCTATGGCGGCGCGGCTCGAGACCGGGGTTCGTGACGTCGACGGGGTCGAGGTGCAGAGACCGGTCGAAGCCAATGCGGTGTTCGCGGTCCTGCCCCCAGCGGTGACCGAGCGCCTGCAGACGCAGTACCCGTTCTATGTGTGGGACGAGAAGACGGGCGAGGTCCGCTGGATGACGTCGTTCGACACCACCGAGGTGGACGTCGACGGGTTTGTCGCCGCGCTCAAGGCCGAGATGGCGACCCATCACCTCGGCTAGTCAGGCCGGATGGGTCAGGCCGGATGGGTCAGGCCGGATAGACGCTGACCTCGGTCGCTTTCACGGTGGCCCACAGCTCCTGACCCACGCCCACACGAAGGTCGGCAACGGCTCCTGCGGTGACCTCGGCGGCCAGGATGAACGGACCGTCAAGGATCACCCTCGCCGTCGGGCCGAGGCGCTGGATGTCCTTGACCGTGACCGGCCAGGTGTTGCGCGGTGAGCCGTCGGGGCGGGTCCGGTAGAGGGCGACGGCCGAGGGTGGGATGGTCACGCAGACCGGGCCACCTAATCCACCGGCCGGGATATCGGGTGCCACGACGATCGTCCCTCCGACATCAACCTGTTGGTCACCGACTCGCTGCCCTCGAAGGAAGTTGAGCCCGACCACCTGTGCCACGTACGCGTCACGGGGCCGGGCGATCACCTCTTGCGGGGTTCCCTCCTGGACCAGCTCGCCGGCCTCGATGAAGACCAGCCGATCGGCCAGTGACAGCGCGTCGAGCGGATCGTGGGTCACCAGGATGGTGACGCCGCTGAACGCACGAAGCCGTATGCCGAGATCGGCGCGGGTCTGCGCTCGTGTCGTCGGGTCGAGCGCCGAGAGTGGCTCGTCCAGCAGCAGTAACGAGGGGGCGGTGGCCAGGGCCCTGGCAAGTGCGACCCGTTGGGCCTGACCGGAGGAGAGCTCGCCGGGTCTGGCCTCGAGGTGCTCGCCGAGGCCCACGGCGTCAAGCTCAACGCCGGCGCGCGCTCGGGCTTCGGCCTTCGGGACACCCCGCGACCGAGGGCCGAAGCCCACGTTGTCGATGACGCTGAGATGGGGAAAGAGCAAGTGGTCTGCAACGACCAGGCCGGTCCGGCGCTGCTCGGGACTCATCCAGACGTTGTCCGCAGGGCTGTCCCACACGGAGCCGGCCACGGCAATCTGCCCGTGTTGCAGGCGAATCAGGCCCGCCAGGGTGTGCAGCAGCGTGGTCTTGCCTGAGCCGTTCGGTCCGAGGACGGCCACGATCTGACCCGGGTGGGCGCTCAGCTCGACCCCCAGCTGGAGCGTGCCGCGAGCCAGCCGGACGTCGGCCTGGAGCCCCGCCACGTGCGTCTGGAGACTCAACGCAGCCACCGCCCGCGCAGTGCGCCGAGGATGACGACGCTGATCAGCAGCATGACGAGACTGAGCGCGATGGCCGCCTGCGGGTCGCTTTCGAGGGCCACGTAGACGGCGAGCGGAGCGGTCTGGGTGCGCCCGGGGAAGTTGCCGGCGAAGGTGATCGTGGCACCGAACTCTCCCAGGGCGCGGGCCCAGGCCAGTGCCGCGCCACTGGCGATGCCCGGGGCCACCATGGGCACGACGACCGTTCGGAAAGTTCGCCACGGCGAGGCTCCGAGCGTCGCCGCCAGCCCGTCATACCTGGGGTCCAGCCCTTGCATGGCCCCTTCAACGGCGAGGACATAGAAGGGGAGTGCGACGAACACCTCGGCGAAGACGACAGCCACCGGAGTGAACGGTATGGACCACCCGGCGACCTCGAGAAGCGTTCTACCCACAACACCTTCGCGCCCGTACGCCATCAGCAGAGCCACTCCGCCGACGACCGGCGGCAGCACCAGCGGGACCGTCACCAGCGCTCGCAGCCACGGAGTCGCGCGGTGCGTCGACCGGGCCAGGAGCCATGCGAGCGGAGTGCCGATCAGCGCGCAGATGACGAGGGTCGAGCTCGTCGTCAGCAGCGAGAGCCGAAGCGCGGGAACCACCGTGGGGTTGGCCAGATGGGCAGGGATGCCGGCCCAGTCAGCCTTGAGCAGCAGCGCCAGCAGCGGCACCAGAAGGACGGCGATAGCGACCCACGCCGGGATGACCAGGCCGGCCCGAGCCCAGCGGACGGACCTCACGGTGTCAGGAACCCGTTGTCACGCAAGCGTTTTCGCGCTTGGTCGGACAGGAGGAAGGTGGCGAACTCGATCGTTGTCGGATCGTCGGTCAGCCGGATCAACGGGTAGTCGAGCGTTTGGTTCACCGACGCCGGGATCTGAACGCCTCGGACGCGGGCGCCGGCCGAGACCACGTCACTGTGATACACGATCGCGGCGTCAGCCTCGCCGAGCTGAACCTTGGCAAGCGTGGCCTTCACGTTGGTCTCGTAGGAGACGACGTGAGCCGCGACGCCGGCGAGCGACAGGGCCTTCGCAGCCGCCTCGCCGCAGGGCACGGTGGCTGCACACAGGACGACCTTGAGCGTGGGCCGGGACAGGTCCGTGATGGCATCGACCTTGCCGGGATTGCCTGGGGGAGTGGCGATCTCGAGAGTGTTGCTGGCCAGCGACCGACTGCCGCCGACGATCCGCTTTGCGTCCAGGGGACCTGCCGCGGACGTCCCCGCCAGGGCGACCAGGTCCGCGGGGGCTCCCTGGTTGACCTGGGTCACCACGGTCGAGCTGGCCGCGAAGCTCAGCTGGACGTCGGTGCCGGGATGGGTCGCCTCGAAGTCCTTGGCGATGGCCGTGAGCGACTCGGTCAGTGACGACGCGGCCAGCACGACCACGGTATGCCGGGTGGGCCCGTTCCCGGACTCACCGCCCGACGCGCTGCACCCGGCCACACCGAGGGCGAGAGCGAGTGCTGCGGCTGTGTGCGACGCGACGCGCCCGGCGACGCCCACGGAGACGTCCCCGGAGAGGCCAAAGGGGACCCGGCTGACCTGCGACCTCACGTCGGGATGCCCATCACCACATGGGTGGACTTGATCGAGGCGATGGCCACGACGCCCACGTCCAGCCCCAGCTCGTCGACGGCTTCGCGGGACATCAGGGACACGATGCGGAACGGCCCGGCCTGCATCTCGACCTGTGCCATGACGGTGTCCTTCACGACGCGCGTCACGATGCCGCGCATCCGGTTGCGAGCCGACTCCTCGTGCACGGCGCCGACCGCTGCGGGGTGGGCGATCTCGCGGGCCAGGGCAGCCAGGTCCTTGCCGCTGACGGTCAGTCGTCCGGCGCTGTCCTTTGCCGTGTCCAGACGCCCTGACTCGGCCATCCGTCGTACCGTGTCGTCGGACACGCCGAGCAGTTCGGCGGCCTCGGAGATTCGCAAATGCGTCATAAGTGCCACTGTATTGCCGCAACTGCGTCCTGAACAGGAAGATGCCGATGTTCACATACGCCATCAGCGCCTCAGCAGCCGCAGGAACCTCGATCTGGCAGAGCATGTTCGGCTTCGAGATCCCGGCGACGGAGAAGATCGTCCGCACCCTCGGGGTCTATCTGGGCCTGGCGATCATCATGCGTCTGGCCGGCAAGCGACAGCTCGCCCAGCTCAACTCCTTCGACCTCATCGTCATGCTGCTCCTGAGCAACGTGGTGCAGAACGCCGTGATCGGGCCGGACAACTCACTGGCCGGGGGGCTGTTGGGGGCGGTCGTGCTGGTGGGTTTCAACGCCGTGCTGGAGCGGATCTCGACCTCCTCCACCAGGGCGACGAGGATCTTCGAAGGCACCCCGACGACGCTCGTCGCCGATGGGCAGATTGCGGAGAAGCAGGTCCGGCGCACCGGACTGCGCGACCCCGAGGTTGTCTCGGCCCTGCGCCATCAAGGCGCCAGTGCGGTGCGGGATGTGCACAAGGCGATGCTGGAGCCGGGTGGCAGCATCTCGGTCGAGCTGAACCGTGAAGCCGAGAACGCGACCTACGGCGAGCTGCGACAGGCCGTCCTGGACCTGCAACGCCACCTCGACGAGAGGTTGTCAGCCCTCGAGCTGTCAGTCCTCGAACGGCGTGACGGTGGGGCGCTTGGGGGAGATGGCGTCACCGGATGACTGGCCTCGCAGCCGGCGCTGCACCCACGGTCCGACATACTCCCGTGCCCACTGAGCATTGGCCCGGGCCGCGTCGATCCGTGAGATCGGTGCAGCGGCCGGGAGGGGGTCAGCCCAACCGGCGTCCTCAGCCGTGAATCCCAGTGCGGTGAAAGCGTTCAGCGCCACCCGACGATGACCCTCGGGCGTCATGTGGATCCGGTCAGGAGCCCACAGCCGCCAGTCGCGCAGGGCGGCCATTCCCCACTGGTCGATGACGTGGGCATCGTGGCGACGGGCGATCGACCAGATGTGCGCGGTATAGATCGCGGCACGCCCCCGGGTCGCCTTCATCAGCGGCGCGTCACGGGGATCCACGGGTGTGGCGAGCAGGACGTCGGCCCCTGTCGCGCGCACCCGACTCACCGCATCCTCGAGCTTGGCGGCCAGGGCGTCGATATCGGCTCTGGGCCGCAGGATGTCGTTGCCGCCCCCGACGATGCTCACCAGGTCCGGCTCAAGGGCGAGGGCATCGTCGACCTGCCGACCGGCGATGTCGTCCAGGAGACGGCCCCGCACCGCAAGGTTGGCATAGCCGAAGCTGCGGTCGTCCTCGCTGGCGCTCCTCGCCAGGTGCCCGGCGAGGCGGTCGGCCCAGCCGACATACGCGTTCGTCTGGTCCGGCTGCGGGTCGTCCAGGCCCTCGGTGAAGGAGTCTCCGAGGGCGACGAAGCGGGTGAAAGGCCTGGGTCTCACTGGTGCCGCCACCTCACTGCTGGCTCAACGTCATGGCAGCCTCCAGAACTCATGACAGCCTCCAGTCGATGGGCTCGGCACCCTGTTCGCGCAAGAGGGCGTTGGCGCGGCTGAACGGTCTGGACCCGAAGAACCCACGATGCGCGGACAGCGGTGAGGGGTGCGGGCTCTTGATGCAGGGGACCTGCCCGAGGTCGGGCTCAAGGGCCTGGGCGTCGCGGCCCCACAAGATGGCCACGAGGGGCCCGCCACGTGCAGCGAGCGCCGAGATCGCCTGTGCCGTCACGGCTTCCCAGCCTTTGCCGCGATGCCCTCCGGCTGTGCCCGGCTCGACCGTCAGCACCCTGTTCAGGAGCAGAACGCCCTGGTCGGCCCACGGAGAGAGGTCTCCGTTGCTGGGTCGGGGCAGCCCGAGATCAGTGCCCAGCTCCTGGAAGATGTTCTGCAGGCTGCGCGGGATCGGGTCCACGTCCGCGGCGACCGAGAACGACAGACCGACGGCGTGACCGGGGCTGGGGTACGGGTCCTGGCCGACGATGAGGACCCGAACCGCGTCGAGCGGCTGTGCGAATGCTCGCAGGATGTGCCCTCCCGCAGGCAGGTATCCGCGGCCGGCCGTCCGCTCCGCACGCAGGAACGCTCCCAGCGCAGTCACCTGTGCCGACACGGGGGCAAGCGCGCCCGCCCATGACGGATGCACCAGCTCGGTCAGGGCGCGGACGTTGGACACGTCAGCCAATGTAGCCAGCGATGCTGGGCAACCGTCTCAAGGCCGGTCGTAGACTCCGGCGATGCACGGATTCGACGCGGACACCGAGGCCCTCGGCGAGGCCATCCTGATGTATGCGGAGAAGCGGATGCGGCTTCACCCCGTGCCGCTGGACGGGCCCAAGACGTTTGACGAGCTCCAGGCTGTCGCCGGCAACACCATCACCGCCGAGGGCATGGGCGGGCTGGCTGCCCTGAAGCTGTTCGGCGACCAGCTCGCCAAGGCCTGCCTGTCGAACGACCATCCGCGCTACCTGTCCTTCATCCCCTGTGCGCCCACCGAGGCTGCCGCCATGTTCGACCTGGTCGTCGGCGCCTCGGGCATCTACGCAGGGTCGTGGCTCGAGGGTGCCGGCGCAGTGTTCGCCGAGAACGCGGCGCTGCGGTGGATTGCCGACCTGGCCGGGCTGCCACCAGAAGCCGGCGGCGTGTTCGTCCCCGGTGGCACGATCGGCAACTTTTGGGCCCTGGTGGCTGCGCGGACGGCGGCGCGGGCACGGCATACCGCGTCGGGTTCGACCGGGCCGCGACCCACGAAGGTGGCGGCCCAGATGGGCGCGCACTCCTCGATCCTGTCCGCGTGCGAGGTCATGGACGCCGAGCTCGTGGGCGTCCGCAGCGATGAGCACCAGCGGCTCAACGGGGACAACCTGCGGACGATCCTTGAGACCGAGGGACCCGACACCTTCTTTGCCGTCGTCGCGACAGCGGGCACCACGAACTTCGGGATCGTCGACGATCTCGCCTCTGTCGCCGAGGTCTGCCGTGAGTACGGCATCTGGTTCCACGTGGACGGGGCGTACGGCGGGGCGGGCCTGGCCGCGCCGAGCGTGCGCCGTCTGTATGCAGGGATCGAGCACGCCGACTCGTTCATCGTCGACCCGCACAAGTGGCTGTTCGCGCCGTTCGACTGCTGCGCGCTGCTGTATCGCGAGCCCGCTCTGGCCCGCGCGGCCCACACCCAGAAGGCCTCGTATCTCGACGTGCTCACCGATGCGGAGTGGAACCCGACCGACTACTCGATCGGACTGACCCGCCGCGCTCGCGGGCTGCCGTTGTGGTTCTCGCTAGCCACCTACGGGACTGCGGCCTACACGGCGGCGATCGAGCGGACCCTTGAGGTGACGCGGTTCGCCGAGGCCGAGATCGCCCGACGTCCCTATCTCGAGGCGCTGCGTGAGGCCGACCTGTCCGTCGTGGTCTTCCGCCGGCTCGGATGGGAGGCCGATGACTACCAGGCGTGGAGCGACGAGCTGTTGCGCGAGGAGCTTGCCTTCGTCGTGCCGACCTCGCACGAGGGCGAGACGGTGGCGCGCTTTGCGATCGTCAACCCCACGACCACCGAGGATGACATCACCGCGATCCTGGACACGATGGCCTGACGCCGTCAGCCGGAGCCGGTGTCCCTGAAGGCTTTTGCCAGGAGGTTGGCGCCGTCCTTGATCCGCTCGGCGTAGAGCGCCCGGGTCCAGGTGTCCCAGGTGTAGAAGCCCTCGATCTGCGATCCGCCGGCGAGCGCGCGGATCGTGATCCCCGGGATGTTCTCGGTCGTGGCCTGGCCAACACCCTTGATGCGCAATGCCGTTCGTGACGAGGGATCGCTGAGGAGCAGTGACTCCCAGGCCAGCCGGAGCAGGAGGGTCTTGCCGCCGTCGGTGTAGCGGTACTGCGCTCGTGATTCGGCGCTGGGGCCACCCGGCGTCCAGTCGCCCTCGCGCAGGTCGCCGACCGGGAGGTACTCGGCCGGCAGCTTCTGGCCGGTCGTCGGCAGGGTGAGCGCCCGGTTGGTTGTCAGGTTCTGCACGGTCCAGGTGCCAGGCGTGAGGTCGATGACGACGCCCTTCCCGTCAAGCGCCCTTGCGTCCTGGTCCGAGCGTTCGAGCTGGTGCACCCCGCTGGCGTCGGCCACCACCACGACGTCCGAACCGTTGTTGGCTCCCGCCCCCGCCGGCAGCTGGGCCGGTTCACCGGGACCGGGCAGCACGTCGAAGCCCAGCACCACCGGAGTCTTTGCGGCGTCCGTGCGCACGGTGAGGTACAGCCACGCCTGGTCGCGGGCGACGTCGACCGAACGCACTCCGGCAGTCGCGACGCCCAACCGCTGCTCCGGTGATCGCTCCGCCGGATCGGCCGCCACCACGCCGAACCACTGCTCGTTGGTCCACGGGTCGTGCCAGAGCGCCCGACGGTCGGCCGGCAGTTGACGCGGCTGGGTGTTCCAGGTGGCCTTGAACCACTCGTCGGTCCACTCGAACACGAATCCGCCGGCCAGGCCCAGGTCTTTGATCGCTTTCAGCAGCTCGGCATCGATGGCCATCGACTGCTGCTCGGAGAGGTTGCCCTGGTCGCGCCCCAGCGGACCGAAGTGGGCAGCTCCGACGCTGGACGGCACGCCGAACTCGGACACGATCATGGGCATCGTGCCGTGATGCGCCTTGAGGTCGCGCAGATACCCGGCGTAGGGATCCTTGCGGCCGGCATACACCGCGCTCTGGTAGCTCGGCTGGTGACGCTGGAAGTCCGGGTAGTACGGATAGGCGTGGTAGCTGGCGAAATAGCCGCCACGCCAGGCGGAGGTCGGCGCGACATTGTTGGCGTCGATGCCCACGAGGTCTTCGGCAGGTATCGGCTCGCTCGGGTGGCGCAGCGGGTCCGTGGTCGGCCAGTTGACGAACGACAGGGGTGCCAGCGTCCCGATCTTGGTCAGCTCGCCGGCCACACCGTCCAGCCGGGCGGCCAGCCATCGTTCGGTGGGTGAGGCCTTCGCGGTGCTGGCGAAGTAGGTGCCCTTGAAACCCGGTTGCCGGGCATTGCGCACGTCAGAGGCCAGCACCGCGTCCGGGTCCATCTCCGCGCCGATGATCCAGCCCATGACGTATGCCGACACGTCCGCCGTCCAGTGGCCATCCGCGTGCCCGGGCGTAGGGGCGCGGGACAGCTTGCCGGACGCGGCTGCCACGGCGTCGCGCAGCTCGGCGTCGAACGCCTTGGTCGGCCCCGGGTCGAAGAGATTCTTCGTTGTCACGTAGGACTCGTCAGGTGGGTAGACGCCCTGCATCAGGTACAACGGCGCGTCGGGGTGCAGCGTGTTGTAGGCCAGCAGCTCGGTGTAGAAGTCGGGTCGGTGGATCGTGTAGATGCGGACGGCCCGAATGCCCATTGCACCCATCTGCGCGAACCAGCGGCGGTAGTCCGCGGCCTCGATCGCCACCTCGCCCGGGTAGTGCCCAGGTGTTGTGGCCCCCAGGTTCATGCCCGGGACGAAGCTGACGTCACCGTGCTTCGTGTGCAGCGCGAAGGTCGTCCCCGAGGTCGTGGCCACCGCGTGCGCCGAGCCCAGCGCCACGGGAGCCGGGGCCCAAGACGGCCCTGACGGCCCTGGCGGCAGACTGCTGATGGTGCTGGTCGGGGTGGTCAGCGTCGGGGTGGTCGACGTCGGGGTCGGGGTCGGGCCTCCCGTGCACGCGGACGCGCCCAGCGCGAGCAAGGCAACCGTCGCGATCAGGCTGGCGCCACGTCGCCGGGCACGGTCCATATTCTTTGGTGTACTCCGCTCTCAGGGTCTTTGTCGAGCCCCGCTTTGGTCGGGAGTCGCCTCGGAGTCCGTGCATTCTGAGGCCTCTGTGACCGGTGTGACCGGTGAGACCGGGGTGACAAAGGCTTCATCAGGTGGTCGCTCGGATCGCTCGAAGTGAATGACATTGGTGTCATTCGGCGGCTACCATTGGACGCGAACACCACGTCATCCGGAGGACCACACATGGACGCCGCAGCACAGATCGAGACAGTCCCGTTGCGCGAGCTGAGCGACCGCGATCGCGAGATCATCGCCTTCGAGCGCCAGTGGTGGAAGTACGCCGGCGCCAAGGAGCAGGCGATCCGCGAGCTGTTCGACATGAGTGCCACCCGCTACTACCAGGTGCTCAACCTGTTGATCGACAGCCCGATCGCCCTCGCGGCCGACCCGATGCTGATCAAGCGTCTGCGCCGACTCCGGGCGACCCGTCAGCGTGCGCGTTCGGCCCGGCGGCTCGGCGTCCAGCTCTGACCATCTCCGCCGCGGTGTTCGGACCGCGGTAGGAGCGCGAACGGGGTCGCACGAGGTGCGGCAAGGAACGGGATGGGGGCTGCGCAGCCCATAAAGGGAGCCCTCGAGCAGGGCCAGCAGCCCGCATCGCTTTCCTTGCCTTCAGGCGGACGCCAGCAGGGCAAGCAGCCCGTATCTTTTTCCTTGCACTCAGGCGGGCGCGAGCAGGGTCAGCGGCCCGCATGCTTTCCGCGCTGCCCGTCATACCGAGCCGGCATTTGCACTCGAGGGGGTCGAGTGCTAATCATTGGGTTAGCACTCTCACCATGAGAGTGATAATCCTGACTGTTTGGTGAGGGCTCGAGAACGCGTGCGAACGGCGCACGCCAGATCCGGTCCGTCCGTCGCGGGCACCAACCGGTCACACATCCGTTTCGCGTGGGAGGTACCACCCGAATGGCCAAACTCATCGCATTTGATGAAGAGGCTCGCCGCGGTCTCGAGCGGGGAATGAACATCCTCGCCGACGCCGTCAAGGTGACCCTCGGCCCGAAGGGCCGCAACGTCGTCCTCGAGAAGAAGTGGGGAGCCCCCACCATCACCAACGATGGTGTGAGCATCGCCAAAGAGATCGAGCTCGAGGACCCGTACGAGAAGATCGGCGCAGAGCTGGTCAAGGAAGTTGCCAAGAAGACCGACGACGTGGCCGGCGACGGCACCACGACGGCGACGGTTCTGGCCCAGGCCATGGTGCGCGAGGGTCTGCGCAACGTTGCTGCCGGCGCAAACCCGATGGCACTCAAGCGCGGAATCGAGCAGGCCGTCGCGGCCGTCTCGGACGAGCTGCTGAGCATGGCCCAGGACGTCGAGACCAAGGAGCAGATTGCTGCTACCGCCTCGATCTCGGCCGCTGACCGTCAGATCGGCGAGATGATCGCCGAAGCGATGGACAAGGTCGGCAAGGAAGGCGTCATCACGGTCGAGGAGAGCCAGACCTTTGGTCTCGAGCTCGAGCTGACCGAGGGCATGCGCTTCGACAAGGGCTACATCTCCGCGTACTTCGTCACTGACGCAGAGCGCATGGAGACCGTTCTCGAGGACCCGTACGTTCTGGTCGTCAACTCCAAGATCGGCAGCATCAAGGACCTCATCCCGGTGCTGGACAAGATCCGCCAGGCCGGCAAGCCCGTCCTGATCATCGCTGAGGACGTCGAGGGCGAAGCGCTCGCGACCCTGGTGCTGAACAACATCCGTCGTACCCTGAGCGTCGTCGCCGTCAAGGCGCCGGGCTTCGGTGACCGTCGCAAGGCCATGATGGCCGACATCGCCATCCTCACCGGTGGCCAGGTCATCTCCGAGGAGGTCGGGCTCAAGCTCGACACCACGGAGCTCGACATGCTCGGCAAGGCTCGCAAGGTCGTCGTCACCAAGGACGACACGACCATCGTCGAGGGTGGTGGCGAGGCTGACCAGATTGCTGGTCGCGTCAACCAGATCCGCGCCGAGATCGACAAGTCCGACTCGGACTACGACCGCGAGAAGCTCCAGGAGCGCCTTGCCAAGCTTGCCGGTGGCGTTGCTGTCATCAAGGCGGGCGCGGCGACCGAGGTTGAGCTCAAGGAGCGCAAGCACCGCATCGAGGACGCTGTCCGAAACGCCAAGGCTGCTGTTGAAGAGGGAATCGTCGCCGGTGGCGGCGTGGCCCTGCTTCAGGCAACCGATGCTGCGTTCTTGAAGCTCGACCTCGAGGGTGACGAGGCCACGGGTGCGAACATCGTTCGCGTCGCGGCCGAGGCTCCGCTCAAGCAGATCGCCATCAACGGTGGTCTTGAGGGTGGCGTCGTGGCCGAGAAGGTCCGCAACCTGCCCTCAGGCTGGGGTCTGAACGCGGCCAACGGCGAGTACGTCGACCTGATCGCCGAGGGCATCATCGACCCGGCCAAGGTCACGCGCTCGGCGCTGCAGAACGCTGCGTCCATCGCCGCCTTGTTCCTCACCACCGAGGTCGTCATCGCCGACAAGCCCGAAAAGGCTGCGCCGATGGGTCCGGGTGGAGACGAGATGGGTGGCATGGGCTTCTGAGCCCACGCATCTAGCAACAACCACGCAGTGCAGAGGGCGGTTCTCCCGAGAGGGGGAGCCGCCCTTCGCGTTCTGGTCGAGCCGGCTTGCCCCGTGGTGAAAGCATTGGGGTCGGCAGCCACCGTAGGGAGCAGGCGATGACGATCTGGATCGACCCACCCGCCTGGCCCGCGCATGGCCGGTCGTGGTCGCACCTGATCAGCGACGCGTCGTATGACGAGCTGCGGACCTTTGCCGCGCGGGCCGGCATACCTGCACGAGGGTTCGACGGCGACCACTTCGACGTGCCGCAGGAGCTGTATGCCGGGCTGGTTGCGGCCGGCGCCCAGCCGACGGGGGGCAAGGACCTTGCCCGCCGCTTGCGTGACAGCGGGCTGCGGTTCCAGAAGCGCAAGGGGGAGCGGCCGCTCGCCGCATTCCGCAACGTGCTGTCCCATCTCGAGGTTGGGCACAGCCTGCACGTCGTTGCCTCACCGCTCGCGACGCCTGACGAGCTCACTGCAGCCGCAGTGGTCTTCGTCGCGGATGCCAGCGGCGCGCTGTTGCTGGTGCACACCATGGCGCGTGACGCGTGGGGCGCTCCGGCGGGCGGACGCGAGCCGGGCGAGACGGTGCTGGAGTGTGCGACCCGCGAGACGTGGGAGGAGTCAGGACTACGCGTCGACCCCTCGAGGCTGAGGCCCTGCGGCTATGTGCGGGTGACGCTGGACGGGGGCCCGACCGGTCGCTGGCCGAACAAGCGCAACTACATCGCCTGCTTCGCCACCGTGCTGGAGGACGTGCGGCCCGCTATCGCGCCGCACGACGTGGACGTGGACGCGGCCGAGTGGGTGGACTGGCCTGAGGCCGAGCGCCGTTGCGGCGACGAGTTCTGGTGGCCTTTGATGGTGTCGGTGTTCGCCCACGAACATTCACAGGGTTGACGCGGCCGGGCGGTGCTTTACTGGGCTCGTTGGAGGTTGCAGGGGCTGCGCCTCACGCATCGAGAGGGATGGCCATGTACTTCTGGGTAACCATCATCGTCTTGTTCGTATTCGCCTGCGTGATGGGTTGGAAGATGGACCGCAAGCGCAAGGGCAACGTCAGGGGGCGGGCGGGTGAGGCAATGGACGCTCGCGCCAACGAGGCAGTGATGCGCAACCGGCGCGACCAGGGCCCGATCTAGTCGGCTGTCTCAGACCCTGACGCGCAGACGGGTCAGCTCGTGGCCGACGTTGATGCGCGCGGGCACCTCCCATGTCTGCAGGGCGTGTGACGTGCGATAGATCGTGTCCCGGTGGAGAAAAGGTTCGAGAACGGCCGCACGACCCTGCCGGTATGCCGCCTCGGGCGCGTAGGCGAACTCCTCGCGGATCTGGGCGCAGTAGCCATCGAAGCGCTCTTGCGGAGCAGACAGGATCCACAGGTCGGCGTCATGGAAGGCAGCGTCGATCAGCTCTTCGCCATCGGCGTCGTGGCCGGCTGTGAGCTGGATCAGGCGGTCGACGACGTCGACGTCAGCGTCGCCGATCCCGAGCAGCTGCAGCGTGTCTCGGGCGAGAGCGGCACTGTCTGCCTCGTTCGCTCCGGGCTTGGCTTCAGGGTCGTAGATCGCGTCGTGGAACCATGCGGCGAGGCGGGCGATCGCGCACTGACGGTCGTTGATCTCGCCGGCGTCCTCAAGCTCTTCCAGAGCCCAGAACATCTCAACGAGGTGCCGGGTCGTGTGATAACGACGTGCGGGATCACTCCATCGGACCAGCAGGTCGGCGCCCAACCGCGCGACAGCATCGTTGTGCGCGTGTGGCGCCACGGACCGAACGTCCATACTCCACCAGGTGATCAGGGCAGGCATGTCCTCAGTCTGTCAGCCCTGCGCTCGATGGGCCGTCAAGACAACGGCATCCGAGGTGCTGACCCCTCCCGATCCGGCCGGACAACAAACACATCAGGGGCGACAGACGGCGACAGCCATGGACGACAGGGCGCCTTCCGCAGGCGGGTGCAAGGGGTGAGCCGAGCTGCCCAACCTGCGGAAGGCGTATGCCGTAGCGCTTGTGGTGAAGGGGACCGCGGCGCTACTGGTTCGTGGCGGGTTTGATGATGAGGGTGACGTCGATGTCCTTGGACTGGCCGTCGCGCAAGATCTTGAGTGTCACTCGGTCGCCGACCGAGCGTTCGCGGATCTGGGCGACGAGCGACAAGGACCCGTCGATCGAGTTGCCGTCGACGGCGATGATGGCGTCGCCGGCCCGCAGCCCTGCCTTGTCGGCAGGTGTCCCGCTGAAGATGTTGGTGAGGACGGCTGCGGCGCGTTTGGCGGATCCATCCGGCACGACACCATCCTTGGAGCTGACTCCGAGGTAGGGGTGCGTGGCTTTGCCGGTGGTGATCAGCTGTTCGGCGATCGACCTGGCCTCGTTGACCGGGATCGCGAAGCCAATCCCGATGTTGCCGCTCTGGGATGAACCGCCGGAGGACCCCAGCGAGGCGATGGCCGAGTTGATACCGATCAGCTGGCCGCTGGCGTTGACCAGGGCGCCGCCGCTGTTGCCGGGGTTGATCGCGGCACTGGTCTGGATGGCGTTGGTCACGACCGGTTCACTGGAGGACTGCTGCTGGTCGGAGGTGGTGACGGGTCGGTTGAGGGCGCTCACGATGCCGGTGGTGACGGTGCCGGCCAGGCCCAGGGGGTTGCCGACAGCCATGACAGGTTCGCCGACCGTGAGGGCTTTGGCGTCGCCGAGCGCGATGGCCTTGAGGTCGCCGGGGGCGTTGGTCAGCTTAATGACGGCCAGATCGGTGGTGGGGTCGGTGCCCACGACTGTCGCGTCGTACGTCCGCTTGTCGTTCAGAGTCACCGTGATCGTTGAGTTCTGCCCCCCGGCTGCCACGACGTGGTTGTTGGTCAGGATGTGGCCCTGGGTGTCGAAGATGACTCCCGAGCCCTGCCCGCCACTCTGGCCGCTGGTCACCGAGATGGCCACCACGCTGGGTGACACAGCGGCGGCCGTGACGGACCAGTTGGGGGCCGAGGCGTCGGCTTGCACGACCGGCGCCGCTGCCGTGGTGGTTGCCCTGGTCCCGGTTTGCGCCGCAGGTGAGGCGGTCTCATCAACGCGCGTGATGGCATACGTTCCGGTGCTGGCCAAGGCCGCCGCGAGGACGGCGACCGTGACCAGCTCGGCAAGTCTGCGAGGTTTGGCCGGCTGGGCGGGCTCTACGCCGGGCTGCGTGAACACAGCGGGGCGCGGCTCAGCCGGAGTCTGTGGGTCCACCTGAGGCTCTTCGTCTGCCCCGTGGAATGACGAGAAGGGCGGCTGCGGCAGTGTCTGGTCGTACCAGAGCGCCGCTGTCAGTTCCGGCGCATCCGTCAGTGCCGGCGCGTCCGTCGGCTCCGCCGCGCCCTCAGGGGGTTGAGGGGTCTGCGGGAGCTGTGGGGACGGCGGCGGCTGCTGCGTCATCGGGACCTCCTTGGTGGTTGATGGCTCTACTCAATCCGATGAGTCTCAAACGTTGCTGGGTTATGACTGGGAATTGGCTGTGGGCAGATCCACGACGAAGGTTGCGCCGCCGCCGGGCGTTGCGGCCACGCCGACTCGCCCGCCATGGGCGCTCACGATGGCAGCCACGATGGCCAGGCCCAGTCCATTGCCACCGCCGTTGCCGCGGCCCCGGGAGGCGTCCGCGCGGTAGAACCGTTCAAAGACCTTGCGAGCCTTGACCGGGTCGACACCGGGGCCGTGGTCGCGCACCTCGAGCTTCGCACGACCGGCGGCGCTGCCGACGGCAATCTCAATGTCCGTTCCATGAGGCGTGTGATTCACAGCGTTACCAACGAGATTGGTGACAACCTGGCGCAACCTGGCCTCATCGCCCTCGATGGTGGTCGGTCGGAGGTCTCCCGACAGACCGAGCAGTCGCACCTGTCGGGTGGAGTCCAGGGCGCGGGCGTCCTGCACCGCATCGGCGGCCAGCACGGTGAGGTCCACGGGCCCCTTCTCGAACGGACGCTGGCTGTCGAGACGTGTCAGGAGCAGAAGGTCCTCGACCAGGCCTCCCATACGGATGGACTCATCCTCGATTCGGCGCATCGCGCTGGCGACGTCTTCGGGCTTGGTGACTGCCCCCTGGCGGAAGAGCTCGGCATAGCCTCGCACCGCGGCCAGTGGCGTTCGCAGCTCGTGCGAGGCGTCGGAGACGAACTGGCGCATCCGTTCCTCCGAGGCCTCACGGACGGCGAAGGACTGCTCGATCTGCGCCAACATCGCGTTCAGCGAACGAGCCAGGCTTGCGACCTCGTCCTTGCTGGTGGGCTCCGGGATGCGCTGGGTCAGGTCCCCCCCGGCGATGCCCGCGGCGGTGTCCTCGATCTGGGTGAGCGGACGGAACGCGCGCCGTACGCCGAACCACCCAAGGAGCGCGCAGCTGGCGATGACGGCGAGGCCGATCAGGGTGGTGAACCTCAACATCCGCTGGAGCGTCGTGTCGACTCCACGCAGCGCCACGGCCACCGCGAACGTCGCCGAGCCGTCGCGCAGCTGTCCGGGCACCACCCGCCAGCGCATCTCGCCGTCGGTCGAGCTCACGGTGAAGATGGTGCCGTTCACCACGCGCGGGTCGGTCAAGGCCAGGGTCGGGATGTCGGGGTGCAGCCGCTCACCAGTGGGGTTGACGCCGAACGGGGAGCTGCCGTCGGTCGGCATGAAAAGGACGGCGTAGTTGGTGGGGATGCCCCCGCCCCTGCGGTTGAACAGCTGGCTCAGGACTTGGGAGGCAGTCGGCTCGGCGGCCGCGTTCAGGTCGCGATCGACGCTGTCCATCAGCTGTCCACGCATCACGGCGCTCGTGGCGATGCTGGTGAGTGAGAGGGCGACCAGCAGCAACAGCACCAGCAGGGCGACCAGGCGCACCCGCAGTGGCAGTGCGGCGAGCCGGGGGGTGCCTCGCGAGATCGCCGACCAGCGGGGCCGTTGCGTGGGTGGGTGAGTCACGTTGGCCTGATCAGGTCGACTCTTGTGGCAGCCGCAGGACGTAGCCGACGCCGCGCCTGGTCTGGATCAGGGCCGGCTCCTCGACGTCGACCTTGCGGCGCAGGTAGGAGATGTAGGACTCGACGATGCCCGACTGACCGCGGAAGTCGTAGTCCCAGACGTGGTCGAGGATCTGGGCCTTGGACAGCACCCGGTTGGGGTTGAGCATGAGGTAGCGCAGCAGCTTGAACTCGGTCGGGGAGACCTCGATGGCGCGCTTGCCGCGTCGGACCTCGTGGGAGTCCTCGTCGAGCTCGAGGTCGTGGAACCTCAAGGTGGCAGCGTCGTCAGCGTTCTCGCCGCGAGTCCGTCGGAGCACCGCACGGATCCGGGCGACGACCTCTTCGAGGCTGAACGGCTTGGTGACGTAGTCGTCGCCACCAACGGTCAGCCCCTTGACCTTGTCCTCGACAGAGTCTCGCGCCGTGACGAAGACGATCGGCAAGATCCGCCCCGAGTCGCGCAGCTTGCGCGTGACGGTGAACCCGTCCATGTCCGGCAGCATTACGTCGAGCACGACCAGGTCGGGTTGATGGGTGTTTGCCTGTTTGATCGCCGTTGCGCCATCGGCGGCCACGTGCACCTCGAACCCGGCGAAGCGCAGGGAGGTGGCGAGCAGCTCGCGGATGTTGGGCTCGTCCTCGACGACGAGGAGCTTGGCCTCGGGGGGGCTAGTGGTCACGGCCCCAAGTTTGCATGCCGTGTCTGGGAGTTTCCTGTGAATGTCCTGCGCAGAAATGAGCAGGGGCGAGTCAGGCTGGGCGACCGGGGTTCAGCTGGGGTTCAGCACGTCGTCGGCGTCGATGATCCGGTAGGAGTAGCCCTGCTCGGCCAGGAAGCGCTGACGGTGGGCTGCGAAGTCGGCGTCGACGGTGTCGCGAGAGACCACGCTGTAGAAGTGTGCGGTGCGGCCGTCGCTCTTGGGCCGCAGGATCCGCCCCAGCCGCTGGGCTTCCTCCTGTCGCGAGCCGAAGGTCCCCGACACCTGGATGGCCACGCTCGCCTCAGGCAGGTCGATCGAGAAGTTGGCGACCTTGCTGACCACCAACAGGTCGACCTCGCCCGTGCGGAACTGTTTGAAGAGCTTGCGGCGCTCGGTCACCGACGTCGCGCCGGTGATCAGGTCGGCGTTCAACCGGGCGGCCAGCACGTCGAGCTGATCGAGGTACTGGCCGATCACCAGCGTCGGCTCGCCACGATGCTTCTCGACCAGCGCCTCGACGATCCGGTCCTTGGACGTGCTCGTCGATGCCAGGCGATAGCGATCCTCGGCCTCGGACATCGCGTAGGTCATCCGCTCGGTCTCAGGCAGGGTGACCCGGACCTCGACGCAGTCGGCGGGCGCGATGTATCCCTGGGCCTCGATGTCCTTCCAGGGGGCGTCGAAGCGCTTGGGCCCGATCAGGCTGAACACGTCAGCCTCGCGCCCGTCCTCGCGGACCAACGTGGCCGTCAGGCCCAGTCGCCGACGGGCCTGCAGGTCGGCGGTCATCCGGAAGATCGGCGCCGGAAGCAGGTGGACCTCGTCATAGATGATGAGTCCCCAGTCCTTGGCATCGAGCAGGTCGAGGTGGGTGTAGACGCCTTTGCGCCTCGTCGTCATCACCTGGTAGGTCGCGATCGTGACCGGACGGATCTCCTTGCGGGCGCCGGAGTACTCGCCGATCTCATCCTCGGTCAGGCTGGTGCGGCTGATCAGCTCGTCGCGCCATTGACGGGCTGCGACCGTGTTGGTGACCAGGATGAGCGTGGTGGCGCCCGCCTGGGCCATGGCGGCCGCGCCGACCAGGGTCTTGCCCGCGCCACAGGGCAGGACCACGACGCCTGAGCCGCCGTGCCAGAAGCCGTCGACCGCCTGCTGCTGGTAGGGGCGTAGCTCCCAGTCATCGAGGACGAGCGAGATCGGGTGTGCCTCGCCGTTGACGTAGCCCGCCAGGTCCTCCGCAGGCCAGCCGATCTTGAGCAGCTGCTGCTTGAGCTGGCCCCGCTCTGAGGGGTGAACCAGGACGGTCGACTCGTCCAGCCGTTCGCCCAGCAGGGGTTGAATCCTCCGGTGTCGCAGCACTTCTTCGAGAACTGGACGGTCGGTGCTGCGAAGGATGAGCTGGTCGCCGTCCTTCTCGAGGGTGAGCCGGCCGTAGCGGTCCATCGTGTCGGCGACGTCGACGAGCAGCGAGTGTGGCACCGCATAGCGGCTGTAGGTGATGAGCGTGTTGATGACCTGCTCGGCGTCGTGTCCGGCGGCTCGGGCGTTCCACAGGCCGAGCGGAGTCAGCCGATAGGTGTGCACGTGCTCGGGGGCGCGCTCCAGCTCGGCAAACGGCGCGATAGCCCGACGTGCAGCCACGGCGTCGGGGTGGTCGACCTCGAGGAGAAGTGTCTTGTCGCTCTGAACGATCAGGGGTCCGTCAGCCATGGTGTGCGTCAACGATATCTCGGATGTGGGTGTTCCCTGGCACGGGCGACTTCGTCGGTCAGTATCCGGAGTTGAAGGTTGTGCTGGACGTTCCGCTGATCACGAAGAGGCTGATGAGACCGATGATGAGCAGGATGATGATGCCCGCGTTGACGGCATAGATGATCCAGCCGATCCTGGATTTCTTGCGCGAGCCCACCGGGTCGGTGGCGTTGGAGGTCAGGGCCATGATGCCGAAGATGAGGCTGGGAATGCCCACGAAGAACGCGGTGCTCAACATCGACACCCCGGACACGATGGTCAGCACGATCGCGGACGTGTTGCTCGGAACCGCCGGCGCGCCGGTTGCGTAGTACTGCTGGCCGTATCCCGGGTACTCCTGACCGTATGGCGGTGCGGGAGGCTGGCCGTACGGCGGTGCGGGAGGCTGGCCGTACGGCGGTGCCGGCGGCTGTTGGGCGTAGGGGTTGCTGACCGGCGGGACTGCCTGCGGGGTTGGCGGCTGCTGGCCGTAGGCGGGTGACACGCCCGGAGGAGCCGGAGGCACCAGCGGCGGCTCTGGGGTGTCCTGCACCCAGGCTGAAGGCACGGCGGCGGCTGGCGTGGCGGGGATCGGATCTGTGGTTGTTGGTGCTGTGGTTGTTGGTGCTGTGGTGATTGGTGCTGTGGGATCCGCCCAGACAGGTGCGGTCGGGTCGTTGAAGACAGATCCCGACGTCTCGTCCTGCGTGTTGCCGGGGGCAGTCTCGGGCTGCTGCTTGCCGTCGCCGGTTGGCTCGCTCATGCTGTCTCTCCCATATCGTCCGGCCCGTTCTTGAGCCATGGCAGCCAAGGTATCAACCGTGCGTCGGGTCTGCTGCCGAGTCCATCCCGCTGCCGAGTCCGTTCCGCGGTGGAGTGCATGGTGATGCGGTGGCGTTGCTGACACGATAGGGGCCGCTACATGGAGGTAACAGATGCGAGGACCGCAGCGCGAAGCTCAGTCGGGTATGCCCGGACGGGTCACCATCTACGAGGTCGGACCGCGCGACGGTCTGCAGAACGAGAAGACCGTCGTCCCGGTGGAGGTCAAGGCTGAGTTCGTCAGACGGCTCGTGAGCGCGGGGCTCGACACCGTCGAGACGACGTCGTTCGTATCGCCGGAGTGGGTCCCTCAGCTGGCCGACTCTGCGGAGCTGCTGTCTCTGCTCGGTGACGTCGGCCGTGGTCGCAACCGACCTGTGCTGGTGCCCAACGATCGTGGTCTTGACGCAGCGCTCGCCCAGGGCGTCCAAGCCGTCGCGATCTTCGGCAGCGCGACCGAGACCTTCGCCCGGAAGAACCTCAACCGCAGCGTGGATGAGTCCATTGCGATGTTTGCTCCCGTCGTGGCGCGAGCGCGGGTCGAGGGTCTGTGGGTGCGTGCCTACGTCTCCATGTGTTTTGGGGACCCATGGGAGGGCGACGTTCCCATTGACCAGGTCGTGGCGGTTGCCTCGCGGATGATGGATCTGGGCTGCGACCAGCTCAGCCTGGGCGACACCATCGGCACCGGGACGACGGGCCACGTTCACCGGTTGCTGGATGCGTTGGACACCAACGGAGTTGGCCCAGATCGTATCGGGGTGCATTTCCACGACACCTATGGCCAGGCCCTCGCAAACACCTTGGCTGCGCTGGCGCATGGAGTCACTGTCGTCGACGCCTCGACTGGTGGTCTGGGCGGGTGCCCATATGCCAAGAGCGCAACCGGCAACCTGGCGACGGAGGCCCTCGTCTGGGCGCTCGATGGGCTGGGGATCGAGACTGGGATCGACCTCGAGGCGCTCGTGGAGACCAGTGTCTGGATGGCCGGCCACCTGGGTCGGCCCTCGCCGTCGCGGGTCGTCAAGGCGCTGGCAGGTGGCGATGTCTGACCCGACGTCGTTCGACCCGGAGCAGTTCGACCCGGAGCAGTTCGACCGGCCGCCGATCGAGCCTGCGCCCGCCAAGGGGTGGAGGGGATTCTTGCAGCGGCGCGCCGAAACCATGTTGACCAAGCCCCGGCGAGCGTCTTCGGAGCTCACCGAGCCCGGGGAGCGCCACGTCGTCCTTCAGCAGGTCGGCCCCAGACCCGTCCAGGTCATGGCGATCATCAGTCAGGCGACCGGGCTCGACCTTGTGTCCGCCAGCAATCTCGCGAGGGACGCTCCCGTCGTGGTGGTGTCGGGCATCAGCGAAGCCAGTGCCGACCGCGTGGTCGAGCGACTGGAGAAAGCAGGAGCGAGAGCTGTGGCAGGAGAGTCATACCGACCTGAGTAGTCCGGCCAAGCCAGTGATCCGGCCAGGTCAGTGATCCGGTCAGGTGAATGCTGCGCCAGTGATCCGGTGGATCGAGAAGGCACGTTCAACCTCGGATCCTTCGATTGACCCATAGGCGCGTCCGCCTTCGATTCGCTTGGGATAGAACAGTATTCGCGTTGTCCGCCCGTCAGCGTCGGCGTAGCCGATCCAGAGTCCGATGTTGTCGGCCGACGCCGCTCGAAGGAGCCCCAGGGCGACTGCAGGCTCGGTGGACGGTAGTCGAGGGCCGGGCTGGGACTCCTCTCGCGCGCGCTCGAATGCCGCGGACTCTTCGCCCGCCCGAAGTGCCGAGATAAGTGTCTCGGTCAGCTCGTCATCGACGACCGACGGAACTGCGGACGAGGCGAGGGGCCGTCTGGCGGGGGACCGGTGGTGTGAGACGACAGGGACCATGACCCCGCCATCAGTCGTCTCGGTAACTGGCGCGAAGCCATTCTCACGCAACATCTCCAGGACAACCATCGTGTGTGCCGGCGACACGATGACAGTGGGCGCGACCCTCCTCAGCTGCAGGGCAGCCAGGCCGCGATCGGCCAGCATGCTGTCCAGGACCGCCGAGTCGTCACTGCGGATGTAGGCCGAGACCGATCCCACCCGGGTCTGGCCGTGGCGCCGGGCGATATCGCCGACGAGGTACTCCAGTGGCTGCGGAACCGGCGTACGGCTTGCGTCCTGCAGTGCGGTGAGAACCTGCGCGGACGACCATCCCGAGTCCAGGGCCCGGCGGACGCTCTCGGGGGAGAAGCGATAGACGGTGGCGCCACCTCGTGACTCGACGTCGGCGACGAGGCGCATGAACTGCGCCAGGCTGCCTTCGAGTCGACCTGGCGCAACCGCCGTCAGATCCGCCTGCAGCAGGACGTGCTCGACGGGCGACGGCAGGTGGGTGCTGATCGCTTCCTCGGCCGCAGATGTGTTGGCGGTGGAGTCGAAGAGGAGACGCCCCGCGGTGCTGAGTGCTCCGCGCCCGGATACCCCGAGCCACTCGGCCTCTCGCAGCACGGCGGCTGTGACCGTGTCGATGATCTCGCCCCGCCGCATCGGCCTGCGCCAGCGGATGCGCTCACTGAGGCTGGCCAGATCGGGTGCCTGGCCTTCGGGCAGTGCCGCAAGCTCGGCGAGAATGTCGCCGCGGAGCTGGCGCATGGGCGGATAGGCGAGATCCCCGCTCAGCGCGTTGATCGGACTGCCACCGCCTGTGGCAGTTGTGCCGACGAGGTGCGGTGCCCGCCCGGACGCGAGCCAGGCCTGGGCGAGCCGGACCCATCGGTTCGCGGAAGGACGTTGCTGCCACTCGTCGTAGCTGGGGGTCGGTGCCCACACCGGCTCGAGCGATGCGTCGTCGGCCAGCAGGCCTGCGGCATAGGCAGCCTCGACGACAAACGCGGCATGTGGCTGATCGACATCGAGGATCGCGGCGAGGTGTTTGAAGTCCCGTGCCGCGAGTCCGCCGGCACGCAGAACCCTGGGCGGGCGAGGCCCCCAGTCGGCGGCAAGCTCGTCCACGAGCCCGAGCAGCTCGGAAGCCTGACCACCGGCCGCGTCATCCACCGAGGACTGCTTGCGGGCAGTGACGACCAGGGTTGGGGCGGTCAGCGCGCTCTCACGGTGCAGCCGGCCCCCGCGCAGCCGGAGGGCGACCTCGCGGGGGAGGGCGAAGTGGTCAGCGGACAGCGCGGTCATCAGCTGATGGGACAGCAGCCAGGCGCCAACCGAGGCCAGGGGGCCGTCGGGCGACAGGGTGCCGATCGGTGGTCCCCAAGCGAGCTTGTCGAGGATGTTTCGGGCATCGGGGGGTGCAGATGCGATGACCGCGTCGAGCGCCTCCGGGGATGCGTACGACGCCGGCGTCGAGCCGCGCAGGTCGACAATGGCCGGGCCGAGACCCGCCGGGTGCGGACCGAGCACCTCGGTGACCGCCCGCACGACGTGGTGCTCGTTGCCGCTGCGCCATAGGAGCCCGCGATCCCAGAGATCCTGGACGAACCCCTCCAGTTCCGGGACCGCCTGGCCGAGCAGCGCGCCCGTCTGGCTGAGGTCGACCGGATCGCCGCTGACGACCAACGCCTCGAGGACCTGCAGATGGCCGCGGTCGAGCCCGTCGAGCGCCCGCTGAACGCTGGAACGCGTGCTTGCCCGAGCGGCCAGCGAGGTCAGATCGCTCGGAGCGGGCCGGGCCAGATCGGGTCGTCGGCGGACCAACCTACGGAGCTGTTCGTCGGTTCGACCTCGGACGTCATCGGCGAGGCTCCTGGCGGGGGACGGTGGTCGGGACAGGGGCACGGACACACCTCATACGGTAGTTGGCATCTGAGCTCTCGGTTGCCGCTTCGCCCCCTGGTAGCGAGGATGAGCGCAACCACGTCACGCCAAAGCGGAGGAACTGTGAAGGCTCACGCATTCTTGTCCTACAGCTCAGGAACCTCCGACACGCCCCTGCTGGGTGACACGATCGGCGACAACCTGTCGCGAACCGTCTCGCGTCTGCCCGATGCCGAAGCGCTGGTCGACGTCCCCAGCGGTCGCCGCTGGACGTATGCCCAGCTCGATGCCGACGTCACGGCGTTGGCCCTGGGCCTGCTGGCCGGCGGGATCGACGTCGGTGACCGGATCGGCATCTGGGCGCCGAACTGTCCTGAGTGGACTCTGCTGCAGTTCGCCACGGCCAAGGTCGGCGCGGTACTGGTCAACGTCAACCCTGCCTATCGCAGCCATGAGCTCGCCTATGTCGTGGGGCAGTCGGGGATGCGCATGCTTGTCAGCGCGGTCCAGCACAAGACGTCTGACTACCGGGCCATGATCGACGAGGTGCGGCCCGAGTGTCACGACCTTCACGACGTGGTCTACATCGGCGAGGACAGCTGGGACCTGCTGGCTGCGGCCGGGTCGTCCCCCACTGTGGATCAGCTGGATGCCCTGGCCGGGCGTATGGCGACGTTGAGCTCCGATGACGCGATCAACATCCAGTACACCTCTGGGACGACGGGGTTCCCCAAGGGCGCCACGCTGAGCCACCACAACATCTTGAACAACGGCTTCTTCGTCGGCGAGCTCGTGAGCTACACGGAGCAGGACCGTATCTGCCTCCCGGTGCCCTTCTACCACTGCTTCGGCATGGTCATGGGGAACCTGGCGGCAACGAGCCACGGCGCCTGCATGGTGATCCCCGCTCCGGCCTTTGACCCTGCAGCCACGCTCAAAGCCGTTGAGCTGGAACGTTGCACGAGCCTGTATGGCGTCCCCACCATGTTCATCGCGGAGCTGGCTCTAGAGAACTTCGCGACGTACGACCTGTCCTCCCTCCGCACCGGGATCATGGCGGGCTCGCCGTGTCCCGTCGAGGTGATGAAGCGGGTGGTGGCGGAGATGAACATGTCCGAGGTGGCCATCGCCTACGGCATGACCGAGACCTCGCCGGTCTCGACCATGACCAGGATCGACGACGACCTCGAGCGTCGGACCGAAACCGTTGGCCGGGTCATGCCGCACCTGGAAGTCAAGGTTGTCGACCCCTTCACCGGCCGCACTGTGGCTCGGGGCCTGCCTGGCGAGCTCTGCACGCGTGGCCCGAGCGTGATGCTGGGTTATTGGCAGGAGCCGGACAAGACCGCCGAGGCCATTGACTCGGCCCGCTGGATGCATACCGGCGACCTGGCCACGATGGACGAGGGCGGCTATCTGTCGATCGTCGGCCGGATCAAGGACATGGTGATCCGGGGCGGCGAGAACGTCTACCCGCGCGAGGTCGAGGAGTTCCTGTACAGCCACCCTGACATCGTCGATGTCCAGGTCATCGGCGTCCCCGACGAGAAATACGGCGAGGAGCTCATGGCCTGGATCGTGATGCGTCCGGGTGCAGAGCCATTGACTGCCGAGGCTGTGCGCGCCTTCTGCCACGGCAAGCTCGCGCACTACAAGGTGCCGCGCTATGTCCATGTCGTGGACGGGTTCCCGATGACCGTGACCGGCAAGATCCGCAAGGTGGAGATGCGGGCAGAAGCCGTGGAGATTCTCGGGCTCGCTGACACTCATTCATAGACGGACGCGTATTCAGAGGCTGACACTCATTCATAGACAACTCTCAGGTTGCTCACGGGCGTCTCTCGGCTGCCTGGAGGATGATGAGGGGAGCGAAAGGAATCCCCCATGTCAGAACAGCCTCCGGTCCAGCCGCCCGATCAGCCGGCAGCGAGCACCCCACCGACTCAGCCAATGCCTGCTGCAGGTCCTCCTGCTGAGCCATCCACTGCTCCTGCTGAGACGGCTTCCCCCGCTGCCGGGCCACCCACGCAGTTTGTTGGTTCGCCTGCCGCACCGACGTCGGGCTACGCGCCCCGGCCGAGCCTGTGGCGCCGTGCGACGTCCACCCACGGCGGGCGCTGGGGGCTGGCCATCGCCGCCGGTGCCCTCGTCTGTCTGATGATTCTGGGGGTAGGCGTTACCAGCATCGCGATCCTGCGCAGCCACGACCGCGTCAACCTGATGGGGAACCGTCAGGACCGCCAGCTGCTCAGTCAGGACGGTCGGGGCGACGGCCAGGGGCCTTGGGCAAGCGGCAAGCAGGACCGGAAGGCTCAGAAGCAGCAGCGCCAGCAGATGCAGGTTCCAGGTATGCCGGGTGGTCAGGGCCCGGGCCCGGGCCAAGGTCTTGGTGGTCTGGGGAGCCTGTTGGGTGACACGAATCTTCACGGTGCCGTCACCGCGCCCCTGAACGGCTCCGTGCAGACGCTTGTCTTCCAGCGGGGCCAGGTCACCGCGGTGAGTGACACCTCGATCACGCTCAAGAACGCGGACGGCTTCGAGGGCACCTACGGCCGAAACGCCACGAGCAGGTCCAGAGGGGCTGCGCCCGTCAAGGGTGGGCAGGCGTTCGTCCTGGCGCGTTCCTCGGACAAGGTGGCCATCACGGTCATAGCGATGCCAGACATGGCTGGCGTCGGGCCGAGCAACTGAGCGCGCCGCGCGTCGAGGCGGCTGTGCGACGAGAGCGCGCGGCACCGGGAGCGGCACCACGTATCTTCCCTACGTGAGCGTCTTTCCCAGCGGTGAGCAATGGACCATCCGACATGGTGATCACGAGGCAGTCGTGGTTGAGGTCGGCGGCGGCCTACGCACTTATGCCTTTCGCGGACAGGACGTGCTGGCCGGATACTCGCCGGACGCCCGCTGCTCGGCCGGGCGTGGTCAGCTGCTGATGCCGTGGCCCAACCGGATCCGTGACGGCAGATACTCGTTCGCCGGCTCGGAGCACCAGCTCGCACTCACCGAGCCGGATCGTGGCAACGCGGCGCACGGGCTGGTGCGCTGGGCGAGCTGGTCGGTGCTGGAGCAGTCCGAGGACACTGTCACTCTCGGATGTCGCCTCCGCCCGCAACCCGGGTGGGAGTGGAGCCTTGATCTGTCGGTCACCTACGCCCTGACGGCGTCAGGTCTGACCGTGACGCCCGGCGCCCGAAACGTCGGGGCCGACCCAGCGCCCTTCGGCTTTGGGGCGCACCCCTATCTCAGCGTGGGTGAGGCCCGCGTGGACGAGGTGGTGCTCGGCATACCGGCGGCCTCCATGCTCGAGGTGGACGCCCGCCTGCTGCCCACGGGGCTGGCGCCGGTGGACGGCACCAGTCACGACTTCCGCGAGCCCAGAGTGCTGGGAGGGCTGGGCCTCGACACCGCGTTCACCGACATCGCCGCCGACGCCGACGGGCGGTGGCGGGTCACTCTCACCCACCCACGCACGGGACAGGCAGTCACCCTCTGGGCGGATGCCACGGCATACCCCTGGCTGCAGGTCTTCACCGGCGACTCACTGCCACGTGCCCACCGGCGCACCAGCGGCATCGCGGTGGAGCCGATGACCTGCCCTCCGGACGCTTTCAACTCTGGTGACGACCTGCTTGTTCTCCAGCCAGGGCAGGCATTCGCCGCGCCGTGGGGGATCACACCGGGCTGAGCTCCGTCGCCGGAGAGTGGATGCCGTTGGCCTCGGCAGGGATCCGGTGCTCGACCGCCAAGGCGATGAGGGCCATCACGGCGCAGCCAAGGATGAGCATTCCGATGAACGCAGCGTGCAGACGAGCGCCGAGCATCACCCCGGCCACGACGGGCCCGGTGACAGCAGCCAGCTGGAAGGCGCCGGACATGACCGCGTTGTAACGCCCGCGCAGGTGATCCGGCGACAGGTCGTTGGTGATCGCCGGGATCGTCGGCTGGAGCAGGGTCTCGCCGAGCGCGAACACCGAGAAGCCGCCGATGATCAGCACCGTCGCGACTGAGCTGCCGGGCAGCACGCCGGTGAGGCCGGTCATCAGCCAGGACACTGCCCACAGCCCTGACAGGACGAGGATCACGCGGGTTCGACGACGTCCCTCGATGCGTTGCAGCACCAGAAGCTGCAGCAGCACGATGGTCGCGGTGTTGGCGGCGAACGCATAGCCGATCGTGCGGGTGGAGACCTGCCCCACCAACCGCGCGTAGGCGGTGAAGCCCGCTTCGTTCTGCGCGTAGCCCACGAACGCGGACAGGAAGGTCAGCGCGATCACCGGCACCACCGCTTTGTCCCGCAGGACGTCGAGGTATGACATCCGCACCGGTGAGCCGTCCAGCTCGTTGACCGGGTGGTCGACCTTGCCGCTCACGTGTCGAAGCGGCCCGAGAAGAACTGCAAGGGGCGCCAGGAAGCTGAGGGCGTTGCCGAGATAGATGGCGACGAACGTCCCCGGTCGATGGACGTCGACGATGGACCCTGACAGCAGCCCCCCGATGCCGATGCCCAGGTTGACCAAGGTGAAGTTGACCCCGAAGTAGCGCTGCCGGATGGCTGAGGGCACCACGGCGCCGATCATGGCGTTGAAGCCGGGCCAGAAGACGCCGCCCGCAGCACCGAGCAGGCCCAGGGCCAGCGCAGCGGACATGGGGGTGGAGGCGAACGCGAGCAGGACATTGCCGAGCATCTGGGCTGTCATACCGCCGAGGATGATGCGTCGCGCGCCGAGTCGGTCGATGAGCGCGCCGGCCGGCCCCACGACGGCCATGGCGACGATGGCTGGCACGGCCAGCAGGCTGCCCGCCGTCTCGATCGTGAACCCGAGCACCTCATGCAGGTAGATGAAGCCGAACGGCAGCACCAGCCCGGAGCCCAGCGTCTCGACCGCGACCGTGGACAGCAGGAACTTGCCGTCGCGCGGCAGGTCGTTCCAGAACGACGCCAAGGACGGGCGATCGCGTGCTGGGGAGGTCACTCGCCCAAGTATGGCGAAGACCACCGACACTCCTCAAACGGGTTTCGGTCCTCGGGACAGTTTTGGGGCGAGCAGACCGGGAGGCCGTCAGAACTGGGTGGCGGTAACGGATAGCCTTGTGGTCAGCGCAACGTGCGCCACCGTGCTGTCCCCTCTTCTGGTGGGGGCGGTCGACCCATGAGCAAGAGGTGTGTTGTGCCTTTAGGCAAAGTCAAGTGGTATGACGCGGAGAAGGGCTTCGGCTTCCTCAGCGACGACGACGGCACCGACGTGTTCCTGCACGCGGATGCCTTGCCGGCCGGGGTCACGACCCTCAAGGGCGGCACGCGAGTCGAGTTCGGCGTGGTTGAGGGCCGGCGCGGCGCGCAGGCGCTGTCCTTGCGAGTGATTGACGCGGCTCCGTCGGTCGTTGCCTCTGTCGCTGCCAAGAACCGCACCTCGCCCGAGGCGATGACGGTCATCGTGGAGGATGTCATCAAGCTGCTCGACAGCGTCTCCACCACGCTTCACCGCGGCAAGTACCCGGACAAGGCATCGGCGGCCAAGGTCGCCAAGGTGCTGCACGGGATCGCGGACCAGCTCGAGACCGGCGCCTGAGCAGATGGCGATCAAGGCCGACGCCGTCCTCTTCGCCGCAAAGGACCGGGCCCGCGAGGCGGCTGAGAGCATCGCTGAACCCGGCATGGTCGGCGAGCACATGGGTGCCGTGATGGACGCGGAACGTCTCGCGACCCACTACTTCGCCTGCACCGCCACGGCATACCCGGGATGGCGTTGGGCGATCACCCTGGCGCGGGTTCCCCGCGGCAAGGAGGCCACGGTCTGCGAGACCAACCTGGTGCCGGGCGAGGGCGCGCTGCTCTCGCCGGAGTGGCTGCCGTACGACCAGCGGCTGGCGCCCGGCGACCTCGGAGCCGGCGACGTGCTTCCGTACATCGAGGACGACCAGCGTCTCGAGCCAGGCCACGAAGCAACAGGCGACGAAGACGTCGACGCGGCGGCTCGTTGGGAGCTGGGCCTGGGTCGCAAGCGGGTCTTGTCGGCCGAGGGCCGCGAGGTTGCGGCCCAACGCTGGTATGACGGTGACCACGGGCCCAAGTCGCCGGTCGCCGAACAGTCCCCTGCGCCTTGCTCATCCTGCGGTTTCTTCGTCCCGATGGCGGGTGCACTTCGATCTTTTTTCGGCGTATGCGCCAACGCCTGGTCACCCTCAGACGGTCGCGTCGTGAGCCTTGACCATGGTTGTGGCGCGCACAGCGAGATCGACGTGGTCCGCGAGGACCCCAGGCCCCCCGAGGAGCATGTCCTCGACGAGTTTGCCGTCGACGTGTTCTGAGCAGAACCCGCTCCTGCCCTGGCCTCCTGCCGTAGCCTCCTGCCATGACGTGGACCCCGAACGACCTGCCTGACCTGACCGGGACGACCGCGGTGGTCACCGGCGCCAACTCTGGTATCGGCTTGGAGACCGCCAGAACCCTTACCGCCCACGGCGCCAGTGTCACGATTGCCTGCCGCAACGTCTCGAAGGGCCAGCAGGCCGCCGAGCTGATCCGCGGAGGGGTTGGTGGTCCAAGTGGTGGCGGCCCTGGCGTTGACGTTCGGGTCGCCGAGCTGGATCTGTCTTCGCTGGCCTCGGTCCGCCGTTTCGCGGACTCGTGGCAGGGTCCGCTCAACCTGCTGGTCAACAATGCCGGGGTTATGGCGCCGCGCAAGTGGGTGGCGACCACGGACGGCTTCGAGCTGCAGTTTGGCACCAACCACCTGGGGCACTTCGCGCTGACCGGGTTGATGCTGACGGCCTTGAAGGCAGCCTCCCTGCCCCGTGTCGTCACGGTGGCCTCGATCGCCCATCACCGCGGCAGTGCCGACCTGCTCGACGGCAACCCTGCGCAGAGCTATCAGCCCGAGCGAGCCTACGGAAACTCGAAGCTGGCCAACCTGCTCTTCGGCGCCGAGCTCCAGCGGCGCGCCGTGGCCCACACTTCGGCGTTGACGTCGACCATGGCCCACCCGGGAGTCTCGGCGACCGGCCTGGTGACGAACCCTGAGGGCATGGGGGCCAACCCGGTGGTGCGTGTCGCGGCACCTTGGGCGATGCGGGTCATCTTCCAGTCAGCCGCCGCGGGGGCCAACCCCTCCCTCTATGCGGCGTCCGCGGCCACGCCCGGTTCGTATACAGGACCAACGTGGCTGCGAGAGACTCGCGGGCCGGTGGGTCCGGCACGGCTGAGCGCGCTGGCCCAGGACCAGGAGCTTGCCGCCCGACTCTGGCAGGTCAGTGAGGACTTGACCGGCGTCGAATACCGCTGGTAGCGCTTGCGTTCACGTTGCCGGCCTCCCTGTGTGGCCTGGGCGACGCTGTGAGGCTTGGGCAACGCCGGGTCATGGGGTGCGCGCGCGAAGTGCGGTTGCTGCGTTTCCGCGGCCGCGACGGACGTACCAGAGTGCCAGCCCGCCACCGACGATGCCTGAGACACAGGCCCACGGCCACCAGTGCTTGTCGCCCAGGTGAAGCGCCGGGACGATCATGATGACACCAAGCGCAACGACCCAGAGTGCGATGCCGATCTCGATCACCTTGATGGTGTCGATGGCGATCGGCTCCGGCTCTTGAGGACTCACATCGACACCCTATGTGTCCTAGCGCGAAGAAAGGCCGTGGACGCTCTACGCTGAGCGCCATGCCATCGACTGCTACTTCCAAGAAGACCGCCGGCGTGCGCGGCGCGATTGACTCCTTCTTCCAGATCACCCAACGAGGCTCCACTCCCGGCCGTGAGATCCGAGGCGGCTTCGCCACCTTCTTCACCATGGCCTACATCGTCGTCCTCAACCCCCTGATCATCGGCACCCAGGCCGACGCGACCGGTGGCTTTCTCGGCGGCGGTGGCCACCCCAACCTCGCGATGGTGGCCGCGGCGACAGCCCTGGTGGCCGGCGTGATGACCCTGCTCATGGGCGTCGTGGCCAACTACCCGCTCGCGCTCGCGACGGGTCTGGGCCTCAACGCGTTCGTGACCTTCGGGATCGCCAAGCTGCCCGGCATGACCTGGCCGGACGCCATGGGGCTGGTCGTCATGGAGGGGCTCATCATCACGGTCCTTGTGCTGACCGGCTTCCGCAAGGCCGTTCTCCACGCCATCCCGGCCCAGCTGAAGATTGCGATCAGTGTGGGCATCGGCCTGTTCATCACGATCATCGGCCTCGTCGACTCCGGCATCGTGCGCAAGCCTTCCGGAGGTCCGGTTCCCGTCGAGCTCGGGGTCGGCGGCTTCCTGGCCGGCTGGCCCATGCTCATCTTCGTCCTCGGACTGGTCGCGATCATCGTGATGCTGGTCAAGAAGGTGAAGGGCGCGATCCTCATCGGCATCATCGGCGCCACCTTCCTGGCCATCGTCGTCGAGGCCATCGGCAAGATCGGCGGCCAGTTCGACAACGCAGGCAAGATGATCAACCCCAAGGGATGGGGCCTGAACGTCCCGAAGTTCCCCTCGACGCTGGTGGACGTCCCCGACTTCGGCCTGCTGGGGCACTTCTCGTTGCTGGGCTCCTTCAGCAAGATCGGGGCCGTGTCCGCGATCCTGCTCGTCTTCACACTCCTGCTCGCCGACTTCTTCGACACGATGGGCACGATGGTCGCCATCGGCGCCGAGGCCGGCTTGCTCGACAAGGAAGGCAACCCGCCGAACTCCCAGAAGATCCTCATCGTCGACTCGTTGGCCGCTGTCGCCGGTGGCGCGAGCGGCGTCAGCAGCAACACGTCATACATCGAGTCGGCCGCGGGAGTCGGCGAGGGAGCACGCACAGGCCTCGCCTCGGTCGTGACCGGCCTGCTCTTCCTTCTCGCGACGTTCCTGGCGCCGCTGGTTGCGGTGGTTCCCTATGAGGCTGCGACTCCGGCGCTCGTGGTGGTCGGCTTCCTGATGATGCAGCAGGTCAAGAACATCGACTGGGACGACTTGGACATCGCGATCCCGGCCTTCCTGACCATCGTCTTGATGCCGTTCACCTACTCGATCACGGCCGGTATCGGCGCTGGCTTCGTGATGTACGTCGTGATCAAGGTCGTGCGCGGCAAGTTCTCGGTGATTCACCCGTTGATGTGGGGGATCGCCGGCCTGTTCGTCGTGTACTTCGCGCTCGATCCGATCAAGAGCATTCTCGGAGTGGGCTGACCCTCAGAGCGGTACGCGTGCCGGCCCGTGGATATGTCCACGAGCCGGCACGCGGTTATGTGGCGTTCGGAATACTTAGCCTGAGTAATGAGTTAGGCTAAATAGACCGAACGGAGATCATGCCACCCAGGATGCGAACACCACTGATTCAGACACCACAGCCGGCGCCGACGACCTCGCCGGTGCGGTCAAGGCAGCCCGCACCATCGATGTCGCTCGCACACCTCGCTAACGACCTTCGCCTGGCGTGCATGCGAATCAGCCGACGCGTTCGGTTCGAGAGCACTCAGGTCGTGGCGCCCCACCAGCTCAGTGTCATGGCCCGGCTCGACAAGACTGTGTTGACGCCTCGCGCGCTCGCCGAGATCGAACGGGTGAGCCCCCCGAGCATGACTCGCACTGTGGCAACGTTGGTCGAGCGTGGACTTGTCACGCGCCAGGACGACCCGTTGGACGGGCGCCAGGTCTTCATCTCGTTGACGCCCGAGGGAGCGTCGTTGCTCAGGGAGACCCGCCGCCAGCGCGATGCCTGGATGGCGAGCAGGCTCAAGGGGATTACGGCCGACGAGCGTGAGGTCTTGATCAAGGCCACGGCGATCCTCACCCGGGTGGCCAGCGAATGAGTCCCACGTTCGCCTCCTTGTCCATCTACAACTACCGCCTCTTCGCCGCGGGTGCCCTCGTCTCCAACACCGGGACCTGGATGGGCCGGGTTGCCCAGGACTGGCTGGTCCTGACCGTTCTGGCCCCTCACACGTCTGTGGCGCCACCGGTCGCGCTGGGGATCGTGACGGGGCTGCAGTTCGCTCCCCTCGCGCTCTTTGCGCCGTTTGGGGGGATGATCGCCGATCGTTTCCCGAAGCGACGCATCTTGTTTTCCACCCAGAGCGCGATGGCGCTGACCTCGCTGCTGACCGGCATTCTGGTCGTCACCGGTGCCGTACAGCTCTGGCACATCTACCTTCTGGCGTTCGTCCAGGGAGTCGCGACGGCGCTGGACAACCCGGCCCGCCAGACCTTCGTGTCCGAGATGGTGCCGCACGACTCGTTGAGCAACGCGGTCGGCCTCAACAGCGCATCGTTCAACGGAGCCCGCCTCATCGGACCAGGCCTGGCAGGGCTGGTCATCGCAGCGTTCGACACCGGTCCAGCATTCTTCCTCAACGCGCTCAGCTTCGCGGCGGTGCTGTTCGCGCTGGCGAGGATGCGGACGGGTGAGCTGAATATCTCGCCGCGACAACGCGGGAAGGGGCAGATCCGCGAGGGTCTTCGCTATGTCCGCAGCCGTCCAGACATCATCCTGATCATGGCGCTCGTCTTCGTGCTGGGCACCTTCGGGATGAACTTCCAGATGACTACCGCGCTCATGGCCACCGCGGTGTTCGGCAAGGGCGCAGGCGGATATGGCTTGCTGGGCTCGATCATGGCCGTCGGATCCCTCTCTGCTGCGCTGCTGTCGGCGAGGCGCCCGAACCCGCGCTTGCGTGTCCTTCTGGTGGCCTATGGCGCTTTCGCCGTGGCCTCGGCCGCCGCCGCGCTCGCCCCTTCATACGTCTGGTTCGCGGTTCTGCTCATCCCGGTCGGGCTGACTGCGCTCACGGTTATCACCACGGCCACCGCCATGGTCCAGCTCAGCGTCGCTCCGGCCATGCGCGGTCGGGTCATGGCGCTGTACCTGGCGGTCTTCATGGGTGGCACGCCCCTTGGCTCGCCGCTCATAGGGTGGATCGGCTCGGCCTGGGGTCCCCGCTGGACCATCCTGGTTGGCAGTATCACCACGGGGATGGCCGTCCTTGCCGCCATGCTGTACCTCGTGCGAAGCGAAAACGTCCGCGTGACCTTCCACCGCCATGAGCGTCCACGGCTACGCGTCACCCGCGGTGACATCATCGAGCCCGCGCCTGAGATGACCAGCTGATGACTCCTCGATTTCGCCGTGGCATCGTGCTCATCGCCCTCGCCGCGATGCTGGCGGCAGCCCTCGTCGGACCACTCCTTCGTTGACAGCCCACGGGTCGGCCAGAGACCGACGCGTGGTTGAATTCGGACATCCAATCGTCTACGAGTGGGGAACGACGTGCGCAGTGTTGGGTCAGACAAGAGCACCGGATTTGTCGTTCGGGTGATCACGGCCGTCGCCGTGAGCGCGCTGGCGGCAACAACCATCGGGGGGTGCAGCAGCGATGCCAAGCCAAAGGTCGTAACCCCTTCTACGACGGCGACGACCACTGCCGTCCCGACGACGCCACCGCCCCCAGCAGCCCCTATCACCAATCCGTTGACAGGGGTCGGGGCGTCGCCGAAGGGCCCCGTGATTGCTGTCAAGATTGATGACACCGCGGTCAGCCGGCCTTCGTTGGGCCTGGAGAAGGCCGACGTGATCTACATCGAGGAGGCCGAGGGCGGTCTGTCCCGGATGGTGGGGATCTTCGCCAGCGTCAAACCCAAGGTCCGGGCGGTCCGAAGCATTCGTTCCAGCGACCCCGAGCTCCTCGGTCAATATGGGCGCATCATTATCGTCGCCAGTGGAGGCGGGGGCAACTCCCTGCATGATCTGGACCGGTCAACCCTGCACGGCGTGATCCACGACCGCGGTCAGGTGGGATTCTCCCGTGACAGGTCACACCCTGCGCCATACAACGTCGTCTCCGACCTGGCCAAGGTGAGCGCCGCTGTCAAAGCCGACGGTGTCCGCAACGTGGGGTTCACCTGGGCAGCCAGTGACCCTCGCCTTGCAAGTGCCAAGGCTGCGGTGACCGTGAGCACTCGCGTGGGATCCACGCCTGTGGGGTTCGTCTGGGATGCCAAGCTGGCCCGCTACGTGCGCACCGTTTCGGGCCGGCGGATTCTCGCGGCCAGTGGCGCTCCTGTGGCCAAACCCAACGTGCTTGTCCAGTTCTGCAAGATCAATCCGGACCGCTCCGACGTTGACGTCAACGGAAACCCCTCGATGTTCACCAAGTCCATCGGTTCTGGTCGTGTCGTGCTGTTCCGCGACGGCAAGCGAATCGAAGGCAAGTGGTCGCGTGCCAGCATCGGCGCCCCCACAACCTTCACGGATGCTGCGGGGCAGCCCTTGTTGTTCGCGCCCGGTGGGACTTTCGTGGCGTTGGTACGTCCCGGCGCCCCGGTCTGATTGGGTGCAGTGTCGGGGGCCACGCCGGGCAGGCGATGCGCC
>JABBOX010000159.1 GCA_012927555.1 Phycicoccus sp. | reverse complement strand
CCCTTGGATGAGGCCGCCAGCGCGTGGAAGTCCGACTGGCCGCCCAGGGACTGCACGCTCCACGTGAGCCCGGCGTCCGTGGACTTCATCAGTCCCACGGGTGCTGGCAGGTCAACCCCTACACCAGGGTGACCGGAAGCAAAGAAGGTGCCCGGCCCGGTGATCGCGAAGCTCATGAAGTCGACCGTCGGGCCGACCTGCAGCCAGCTCGCGTCAGGCTGCAGCACGAAGAGCCCCTCGTGGGTCGCGAGGTTGACCTTGGCACTGCGGTCGCGGCTGATGCCGTGAACATGCTCGCCCGGCAGCGTCCCGGCCGCGACACTCTTGGGCTCCGGGGCGGCGCTTTGGCTGCTGCACCCGGACAAGGGGAGCGCGGCGACCAGGGCGGCGCCAACGATGAAGCGCGTCTGACCTCTGCGCCCCCGAGTGCTGTCACGCTTCATGACTGTTGGTGCGAGTCGGGTGATCATCATTGAATCCTCTGGTTGACGTGGTGATCATGTGGATGCATCGCGCGCCCCTCATGCTTGGACTTCGGCCGGGGCTGCACGACCGCCGGTGACACCTGCTGACGACTCACTCCGCGCGTGCTTCGTTGTTTCCGGACCTGGCCGCGACGCTGGGGTCTGCGTACTTAGTATTTGTTTTGAGCGATTTGAGCGCTATCCGTCGGTCGGCACATCTCGGATAGAGACGACACAGGAGTTCCATGCGGAACTTGCTCAAGGCGGCCCACCGATTCGAAGGCCCGCGTGTGCCGTCCACAAGCGCGGTTGTACCTGGGGTGCTGGCTGGTGGGGTGCTTGAGCGGTTCGACGTCGTGGGGCGGGTTTGGCGGGGTCGTCCTAGAGTTGATCGCCCAGCCGCTAGTGGTGGTGCTGGTGGTCGGACCCGGATTGGGTGTCGGTGCTCGGCGCGCCGCCCATCATGGTGAGCATCTGGCGACCGCCGGTGCGGAAGAACCGCGTTGTCAGGAGTGCGGCGACGAGCAGGAAGGCGATGTTGAGCCAGGTGGTGTAGTTCCAGGTGATGCCCGCGTCGGGCATCTGGGCGCTGGCGCGGTCGGGGGTCAGGCCGGTCAGGCCGAAGATCAGCTCCACGGCGTAGCCCGCGGCAACCATGGCCAGATAGAACACGCCGGTGATCACTGCGGTCATCTTCAACCCGTAGTACTTGCGGTAGATGTTGAGGATCGGCAGGATCAGCAGGTCGGCGAAGATGAACGAGATCACCCCGCCGAAGCTGATGCCGCCGCTCCACAGGACCACGGCCAGGGGCACGTTGCCGATCGAGCACACGAAGCTGAGCATGGCGACGAACGGGCCGATCAGCGGACCCCAGATCGCGGAGAGCACCGGATGTCCGTCCAGGAAGAGTCCTTGCCAGAAGGCGTCCGGCACCCAGGCGCCGATCGCCCCGGCGATCAGCAGGCCCGCGACAAGGTCTTTCCAGATCGCGGCCCACTCCATCACGAACACGTGCGCCACCGAGGTGAACCCCTCTGCGGAAGCCAGCCGGTGCCAGAAGCTGCCCTGGGTCTTGATGGACATGTCCATCGCGGCGTGGCCCTCCATCGATCCGGCAACGCCCTGCTCAGCTTGCTCGGCCGCCTCGCGCAAGAGCCGCTCGCGCAGGACGATCCGGAACATCAGCGCGACCAGCACGATGATGATCGGGCCGCCGATGAACTCGGCGAGGGTGAACTGCCAGCCCAGCAGAAGGAACATGATGACGCCGAGCTCAAGGACAAGGTTGGTCGAGGCAATCTCGAACGCCATGGCCGCAGTGAAGTTGGCGCCCTTGCGAAACAACGAACGCGCCAGCGCCACGGCGGCATACGAGCACGACGAGGAAGCCATCCCGAACCCGGTTGCAGCCAGGATGGCCCGGGGCCGATCATCGCCCAGGAGCCGAACCACGGTGGCGCGTCGGACTACCGCCTGGACGACGGCCGAGAGGGCGAATCCGAGGATCAGGGCCCACAGGATCTCCCAGGTCATTGACCCGGCCAGTGACAGTGCGTGTCCGATGGCGCTCATGCCCGCTCGATCCCTCTCGATTGCTCCGCAGATTCTCGTTGAACCGTACCCCTATGGGGTATGTCAGCTCAGCAACTGCGCCAGGTGAAGCATGGAGGTCGCCTCGAGCGTGGGCGCCGTGAAGTAGTCGGGGTAGGACGCCCCGGTCCGGTTGATCCAGGCGCTGCCAAGCCCTGCACGAGCAGCGCCGTCGATGTCCCACGGGTGGACGGCCACGAGCATCATGTCGATCGCTTCGACGCCACACTGCTGCGCCGCATAGGCGTATGCGCCGGGCGCAGGCTTCCATACGCCAGCCTCCTCGACCGAGAGCAGCCGTTCGAAGTGCTGCTCGAGGTCAGTCCGTTGCAAGAGGCGCCGCGCGACGTTGGCGGCCCCGTTGCTGAAGGTGACGAGGCGGATGTCCAGAGCAGTCAGGGCGGGTATGCCGTCGTGAACGTCGCTGTGCACCGTGAGCTCGTCGAAGCCGCCCATGATGTGCTCGATCGCCTCGTCGACGGTGCGGTTGAGGGGCAAGCCACCTAGGACGGCACGCAGTACGCCGGTTCCGAGCTGGGCAAATGGTGCGATGCTGCCGGCTGCGGTGAGGGCGAAGCCGTCCCTGAGGAGGGCGGCAAACCACGTCGCGGCCACGTGGGCAGGAGCACCGACGTCGACGAACCTCTTGGCTATCGGTGACATGTCCGAGAGGGTCTCGTTGACGTCGAACACGATGACCGCGGGGAGGCGCGTCACGGAGTCATCCAGGACGCGATCTCAGTCTGGACGCCGGCGACGATCCGGCCCAGCTCGGTGCGGGAGGCGCCGGCGCGGGCCGCGATGTTCAGGCCGAGGGTGGCGGCGAGCAGGAGATCGGCCCGGTGCTTGACCACGTCGCCACCTGCCGTCGGACACGCGCGGTCGACGGCGACTCGCAACGCCGAGCGGACCCGGTCCCGGTGTGCCTTGGTCCGGGCGGCAACGGCGGGGTTCGTGGGAGCCTCGTCGGCCATCAGGTTGACCATCAAACATCCGCGGCCGTCGATGGCCATCCAGGCGCCGACGTCACGGAAGAATGTCTCGAGGGCGCTGCGTCCATCCGCGGTAACGCGCAGCGGACGGAGGAGTCCCTCGTCCACCGTTGACTGGTAGCGGTCGAGGACGGCGTCCAGGAGGCCGGCCTTGGACCCGAACACGTTGTAGAGACTCGACTGCGTGATGCCCAGCTCGGTTTCGAGCGCGCGGGTCGTTGTATGGCGGTAACCCTTGCGCCAGAAGAGGTTGAGGGCCTGTGACAGGACGTCGTCGAGCTCGAACTGCCTGGGGCGCCCGATTTGGCTGACCACTGACGTTGGCATGCGCTCATGCTAACGAGCAATGAACGATTTGTGTAGCGCTTGCTCGACAATGCCCGTGGCCGGGTGACGGACGTCCTTGGTCTCGTGATAGACCTAGTTATGTAGCGATCGCTCGAAAATAGTCTGGACGAAGGGTTTCAACTGTGACGACACATGCGCACCTCACCACGCTCGACCTGCTGACCCCAGAAGAGGCTCCCGAAGGCAGCCGAGAGCTCCTGGAGGACGCCAGTGCCACGCTGGGCATGCTCCCCAACATGTACGCCGAGATGGCCCACTCACCTGGCCTGCTGAGCACCTATCGCTTTGGATACGACCAGTTCCGTCGCCTCTCGGGGTTCAACCCGACCGAGCAGGAGGTCATCTTCCTGGCGATCAGCCGTTACAACGGCTGCGCGTACTGCATGGGGGCGCACAGCGTGATCGCCGACGGCAACAAGGTGCCGACCGAGGTCACCGATGCGCTTCGTACAGGCGAGCCGATCGGCGATGCCAAGCTGGAGGTGCTCAACCTCTTCACCACGAGCATGGTGGCCACCCGAGGCCGCCCGTCGGACGTTGAGCTGAAGGAGTTCCTGGCTGTTGGGTATACCGAGACCCAGGTTTTGGAGATCCTCCTCGCGATCTCGGTCAAGACGTTGAGCAACTACACGAACCACGTCTTCGACACCCCGCTCGACAAGGCGTTCGCCCATCGCGCTTGGACCGCCGACACGGAGTGAGCGAGCTCGCTCTCACAACTCACCGGTTGCAGGCTGGCAGCCGGTGGGGTTCAGCGTGGCGGTACTCCGGGTGCTTCAGTCGGTAGCCAGCCCGGCACCGCTCAGGACGGTAGAGATGCTGACCTCACTGGTGAGAGTCTTGTGCACCGGGCACTTGTCGGCGATGGCCAGCAGCGCAACCCGTTGCTCCGCGCTCAGCGAGTCATCGAGGGTGATCTCCCGGTCGATGTGGTCCAGGCGTCCGTTGGTGGTTTCACACGTATCGCAGTCCCGAGCGTGGATTCGGCTGTGCTGCAGACGCACGGTAGTGGGGCCCATGTCCCACCCCTTGCGGTCGGCATACATGCGCATCGTCATCGACGTGCACGCACCCAGCGCCGACAGAAGCATGTCGTATGGCGTCGGGCCGGCGTCCTGGCCTCCGGAGCTCTCGGGCTCGTCCACGGTCCAGGTGTGTTCACCTGCACTGACGGTGTGAACGTATTGACCCCGATCCGTCTCAGCGACGACGACGCCGGAGACGGCGGGAGCCGGAGCTGGGGGAGCTTCTTGCTGCGAGGCGGGGACGTCCGGTGTCGAGGGGCCTTGGGGTAGGTAGCGGCGAACCCAGGTTGCGATGAGGGACGCGACAAACGTCGCGTCGGCTTGCTGTGTCAGCAGATGGTCGGCCCCATCAAGGGCGACGAACGACTTGGGATGGCGAGCGGCATCGAAGATGGTCCGGGCGTTGTCCACGTCGACGATCTCGTCCTGCGGCGAGTGGAGAACCAGCAGGGGACGCCCCAGGGCGGCGATGCGCTGGGCCTGGGGTTGTGCGGCGATGTCTTCCAGAAAGTCTGCCTTGATCGAGAAGATGCGTCCGCCGATACTCGCCCGGGTCTGTCCGTTCGTCGCGAGCCCAGGTTCAGCCTCGACGATCAGGTGGGCGACGTGCTCGGGGCTGCATGGCGCTCCGATCGTGGCCACGGCCACGACCTCGTCGATGTCACCCGCCGCTGCCAGAACCGCGGCGCCGCCCAGGGAATGACCGACCAGTACCGATGGGGCGTGTCCCTGGCTGCGCATCCAGTTCGCCGCAGCGAGCAGGTCCGCGATGTTGGAGGAGAAGTTGGAGTTGGCGAAGTCCCCACCGGACTGGCCCAGCCCGGTGAAGTCGAAGCGCAGCACCGCCACGCCGTGATGGGTCAAGGCGGCCGAGATACGGGCCGCCGCGTGCCCGTCCTTGCTGCAGGTGAAGCAGTGCGCGAAGAGCGCGTACGCCGTGGGCGGGCCTTCGGGGAGGTCCAGCCGTCCCGCGAGGAGGTCGCCCAGTGCGCCGGGGAACTCCACCCGCTGGCTGGATGCCGCCCTCACATGGCGGGACGCGGTCATAGCCGGTGTGGTCATAGCCGGTGTGGTCATAGCCGGTGTGGTCATAGCCAGTTCCCAAACGCGGCTCGGGAGCACGCGCGCCAGCAGGCCTGAACAGGGACGGGACAGCTGTTCACACAAGATCCGGGCATCGTGCCTGCTTTCATCGTTTGGTCGTAGGTGTACTGACCACGGAGGTTAGCGACACGGTCAGTACACCTGCATCTACAAGACCCGTCGGCAGCGACCGGGCATTTGTGGTCAGGCCGCTGTCATCGACGGGCGAATGGGCGCCGTGAAGCCAGCAGCGCGCCGAGCGCGAGCCCGAACAGCACATGCTCGGTGAGGAAGGTGCCGTAGCCGACCTTGGACGCCATCTGCGAGATCTGGTCGCCGCTGCTGAACACCGCGGCCGCCATGGGAAGCGCGATGAAGGAGCTGATGACGAAGACGACGGCACCCCATACGGCGCCGGCTGCGATCAGTGCTGGACCGCGCCACCGCAACAGTGCCGCTGCGGTCGCGAAGATGGCGCCGTACATGGCGCCAATCATCATGTGGATCATCGCACCGAGCACCGCCGGACCGAACGCGAAGTAGAACGTGTTGCCGTCCATGGCCTGCTGCATTGAGGTCATCAGGGTGCTGGGAGAGATGAACGTCGAGGCGATGTGGTAGAGCGGGGTGAAGAACCCCGAGCTCTGGTAGGTCGCTGCGGCCATCATCGCGAATGCGGCCATGACGAGGGAGGCGGCCGCGCTGTTGCCGGTCGCGTCTGTTGATGATGGCGGCGTCGCGGTGGGTGAGGACGTGTTGAGCTGAAAAAGGGCCCCGCCGGTTGGTTCCGGCGGGGCCTTGGTGTTCATGGGGTCGCGCTGGTG
>JABBOX010000110.1 GCA_012927555.1 Phycicoccus sp. | reverse complement strand
CTGGGGCCGTGCGACGGAGTTCCACGCCGGCGGGGCGGGGCGGTTCGCCGAGGCGCAGGCCTGGTGGAAGTCAGTGGTGGAACGCGCCGTCGTACGCGACGACCTGAGCCTGCCGGGCACCGGCCCGGTGGCTTTCGGCTCCATCTCGTTCTCCGCGGACTCCCCCGCTGGTGCTGTTCTCGTGGTGCCTGAAGTCCTTGTGGGGCACAAGGGTTCGCGGTGGTGGCTGACGACGATCGGAGTCGACTCACATCTGCCGGGCACTCTGATCCCTTCTGCAACGCTGCCCCCGGAGCCACCTGAGGACGTGGCTTTCGCGGACGGTGCTCTGTCGGGGGCGCAGTGGTCTGCCGTCGTGGCGCGCGCCGTCGAACGCATCAGCGCCGGAGAGATGGACAAGGTGGTCCTGGCCCGCGACCTCGAGGTGGACGCCGGTTCGGCGATCGACCCGCGCTGGCTCCTGCATCGTCTGGCCGAGCGCTACGACAACACGTGGGTATTCGCGGTCGACGGGCTCGTCGGTGCCACGCCCGAGATGCTCGTGAAGCTGGAGAAAGGCCTGGTCACCTCACGTGTGCTGGCCGGAACCATCCGTCGCACCGGCGATGACGGGCGCGACCTCGCGCTCGCCGCCTCGCTCGCCAGATCGTCCAAGGACCTCGAGGAGCACGAGTACGCCGTTCGATCCGTGGCCGAGGCTCTCGCGCCGCACTGTTCGTCGATCAACGTCCCCGAGTCGCCCTTCGTCCTGCATCTGTCCAATGTCATGCATCTGGCGACTGACGTGGCCGGCGTCCTGACCGACCACTCGACATCGCTTGCCCTGGCCGCTTCGTTGCACCCGTCCGCGGCCGTCTGCGGGACCCCGACGCGCGTGGCAGATGCAGCGATCCGCGAGCTGGAGCAGATGGACCGTGGACGCTATGCCGGCCCGGTGGGCTGGATGGACGCAGCCGGGGATGGTGAGTGGGGAATTGCGTTGCGGTGCGGCGTCTTTGACAACGTCGACCCGAGTCGGATGCGGCTGTTCGCCGGCTGCGGCATCGTCGCAGGGTCCGACCCGGACTCAGAGCTGGCCGAGTCCGACGCCAAGTTCGTGCCGATGAGAGACGCTCTCACCGCGAGCTAGGTACGGCAGCAAGGTGAGACGACTGCGGAGAGATCGAGCAACTGGCTATCAGCGTTGGTCGCTTGGTTCGACGCCACCGTCGGCCAGGAGCCCCCTGAGACGCTCGTTCTCCTTTTTGATCTCGGTCATCTTGAGCTCACGCCCGACGGTGAGCCGCTGGAACGCCTGAAGCTCGAGCAGCTGCTCGCGCTCCTTGTTTTGCTGTTCGGCGTTCCTCCGCTGGGCCTGCATCTGCTTGGTCACGTCGCGGGCTGCGGCGAACGCGCCGAGCACATTCCCGTCCGCGTCGCGGTACGCAGAAGCGTTGTAGAGAACCTCGGTCAGTCTCCCGTCCCGGTGGCGTATCGAGAGCGGGTAGTCCACCGCCATTCCCTCGTGAAAGACCAGCTGGTAGACCCGCTCAGCCCTTGCGGGGTCGGTGAAGTAGTCGGAGAACGCCGTCCCGATCAGCTCATCGCGCGAGACCCCGGTGACCCTGACCGTGGCCTCGTTGACGTCGGTGATGAGTCCGTCCGGGTTGATCGCCACCAAGGAGTCCAGGCTCGACTCGATCATGGACCGGGCCGCCTCGTACGCCTCCGTCAGCTTGCTCACGTCGCGAACGGCAGCGAACACGGCAAGCACGTCACCGCCGGTGCCGCGGTGCACCGAGCCACCGTACTTGACGTCGGTCAGCGTCCCATCCCGGTGGCGGATGGTCAGCGCGTAGTCATCGACGGCCACCTCTTGGGTGAACACCCGCTGGTAGATCTCGTGGGCTTTGGCCGGGTCGGTGAAGTAGTTGGAGAAGTCAGTCCCGATGAGCTCGTGACGGGGGACGCCGGTGACCGTGACCGTGGCCGCGTTGGCATCGGTGATCTTGCCGTCGGGCCCGATCGAGACCAGCGAGTCCTGGCTCGCCTCGATCATCGCCCGGGACGCCTCGTACGCCCGCCTCGCCTCGGTCATGTCGCGGGCAATCGTCGACGACCCGACGACCACGCCGTCCTCGTCGCGGATGGGGCACTCGCTGATCGAAACCCGCATCGCCGATCCGTCCTTGCGGAGACGGATGGTCTCAAAGTGGTCAACCGACTTGCCCGACGTGATCCGGTCCGACATGGCGTCGATCTCACCGGCACGATCCGCCGGCGCGAGCAAGTCGATGGACCTGCCGATGATCTCCATACTCGAGTAGCCGAACATCCTCTCGGCGCCCGCGTTCCAGCTCAAGACGGTGCCCCCCAGCGTCTTGCCGATGATCCCATCCTCAGAGTTCTCCACGATCGCCGTCATCTGCTGGGCCTTGTCGAAGGCCCGCTTCCTCCTGGCCAGCTCGCAGATCGGCGCGAACTCCAACAGAACGTCCCCGGTGTCGAGACCCGACAACCTGATAATCACCGGGAACTCGCTGCCATCCCGGTGTCGTCCCCTCAGCTCCAGATCAAGCCCCAGGGCCCGACTCCGAGGGTCCGCGAAGTAGTCCTTCCGGGTCGCCAGATAGACCTGCCACAAACCCTCCGGCACCAAAGTCTCGATGTGCTTGCCGACCAGGTCGTCGCGCTCACAGCCGAACAGCAACTCGCCCTGGTGATTGACAAACCCGATCACCCCTGAGGTATCCATCCCCACCAGCGCGTCAGGGACCGCTTCTAGAAGGCTCTCGAACGTCGTCGCCATCGCAACCATCTCGATCACCTTCGAACTGTGACGGGGCATCCGCAATGTCAAGAAACTCGGAATCTCGACATCAACGGTACCCCCCCCCCGCGCCAAATGGCTCCCCCGTTGCCACCCGAAAATGAGTCCGTCCGATGGTTTCCGCCCCGTGAAGACTCTTGCCCAGAACCGTGCGTTCGCGCGGGAGCCCTCTGGCGCCACGCGAACACCAGGTCCCGGGAGGTCGGCGGATAGTCTCACCGCGTCAGGTTCTCGCTTGGAGGTTTCACGTGCCGCAGATCGTCGACTTCAAAGATGTGTCCACCATCGGGCTGCAATCCTCCCCGGTGGCGGAGGCTCTCGCCGGGCTGAGAGCCAACGAGGCGCGCTACTTCAAGAACAAGTACGACCACGTCTTCAGTGTCGACCCGGCGAGCGAGGCGACAGAGACGATCGACTGGGTCCACGGAATCCTCAAGGACGAACGCGACATCGTGATCTCTGCCCGCCCTCTCGAGGCGACGTCCTTCGTGGTCGACGGGATCCGGATGGCCTACGTGTTCTATGAGTCGGGCCTGTCCATCAACGTGATGTACGGCCTCGAGGACGGGAAGAAACGCGCGGTCGGGTTCAAGCTGTCCGAGGGCATGGAGGTCCCCGAAGAGCTCGCGTCGCGCTTCAAGTTCGCGAGGCAGAAGTCGAAGCTGGCCGGCACGATCCGCGGGTCCTACTTCGTGATCAAGGCCGAGCACTAGGCGACTCTGAACCAGCGAGTCCGTCCCACCCTCGCGCAACGCCCGCTATCGCCACCTGTGGTGCACACGATCGTGGCGATGTGCGAGTGTCCTGACTAGGTCGCGGCAGGCCTTGGCTGCGGGCGTTGTTCGGGCGCAGGGACCGTTAGGTGTAGTCGGCGAAAACCCGTTGTTCGGTCCCATCGACGGTCATGGTGCCGCCGTGCGGGAGGATCCATTGCGGTCTGGTGTGGCCGAAGGGGATTCCCACGCAGACGACAGCCTCCGGGTTGTAATGGTCCACGACCTCGACGACGGCATCACGCTGCTCGGTGCGCAGTCGCGCTCGGTCCTGGGCAGGCGGTTGCCGGCTGTGGTCGGAGACCGGCGGCCGGGCCAGGAGAATGGCGTCGACCGCGCCGATGATGCCGCGTTCGCCGAGCGAGCGGACAATCCAGCCGACGTTGCGCGCGGGGAGGAGCTCCTCGGAGGTCTCCAGGACGAGCACGCCACCCTGCAGGACGTGGGGGGTGAAGGGAAATCGCCCGGCGGCCAGGATCCACTCGATCACCTCGAGGCATCCGCCCCAGGTGCGACCGGTCACCGACCGGGCCGGCCCGGACCAGCTCCAGGGTTCGGTGCTCTCGCGTTCACCGAAGGAGTCCAGGGCCCGTGGGTCGGCCCAGTGCATGCCGACGTCCTCGGACTCGCCCGGATCGGTGATCTCGAGCTTCTCGCCGGTCAGAAGTGCGGCTCGCAGCGACCGCACGTGGATGTCATCCACGCTCGGTCCCGGACCGAGGTGGACCTGGGACGCGCCGCCGTAGAAGCTCGCGATGCCGTTCGCCCACAGCCAGTGGTGCAGGTTGGTGTTGTCACTGGTCCCCAAGAACGGTTTGGGGTCTCGCCGAGCGGCATCGGCGTCCAGGTGCGGGATCACCGCGATCTGGTCGTCCCCACCGACGACGGCCAGGATGCCGCGGATATCTGGGTCGGCGAAGGCGGCATTGATGTCGGCGGCACGTGCCGCCGGGGCCGCTCCGACCTCACGCGTCGTGGGGTACTCGACAGGGATCAGCCCCGTCACTTCGGTGAGTCGACGCATCGCCTGCTCATGCACCTCGGGAAACGCGCCAGCCGCTGCAAACGACGGTGAGAGGACCGCAATGCGATCTCCGAGCCGGGCCTTGGGCGGGTGGACGAGGTCGAGCGTCATACCCGGGATCCAAGCGCGCAGAACAGCATGCCCTACATCTCCGTCACTAGACCGACTTGCCAGACCACGGACACTACATACGGGTTCGGCGGGTCTGGCCACCCGGATCAGTCAGTCGTTGATTGCCTCGATGCCGAGCCGCTCGGCTCTTCCAACGCGATCCCGCATGGCCTGGAGCGTTTCAGGGGAGTGTCCCTCCCAGTCAACGACCTCTTCGATGACTCGCAGTGGCTGCTGGGTGCGGTAGGACCTTGTCGGGTTGCCTGGAAACTTCTTGTCCGTCAGGTTGGGGTCATCTTCAAAGGGGCCTGTGGGCTCCACGCGATAGATCCTGCCGGGTCCCTCGCCCACCGCGAGCTCTGCTCCCCAGGTGGCCGCATCCAGAGTTGCGGTCAGGTAGACGTAGTTCGCGTTCTGCCGCTCGCCGTAGTTGGAGCGATTGCCCGGTTCGAGCAAGTCCCCCGGCTTCAGGTCAGCCTTCGTGCCATGGAAGAAGGGTCCGGTCTGGGCGCTGAACGGTGTCGGTTCGTCTTCTATGGACACCCCCTCAATGTTTGGCTCGATACGTTAGCCCACCGAACGTGGGTCGTCAGGTCACCGCGAGCTGAGCACCTGGCCACCTGCCGAACCAAAGACGCCTGCTTGCGCAAAACGGTTGCGCTCGGATGCCTGTCCAGCAAGGCTCGCCACATGACCGTCACAGTCGTGCCCCTCGCCTCCTCGGACAGGCAGAGGCTGTTGAACGTCGACATGGCAGCCTTCTTCTTCGACCCGAAGGCCCATCCGGTCGACATCGTCACGAGCCACTTCGACTGGACGCGCACCTTCGGCGCGACCCGCGAGGGCAGCGACGACCTGATCGGCGTCTACACGTCATACGACATGGCGTTGACCGCGCCCGGGCCGCTGGACGGACTGACCCGGGTTCCCATGGCCGGGCTGTCGTGGGTCTCCGTGCACCCCGACCATCGTCGCCGTGGTGTCCTGCGCGAGATGATGGCCCACCACTTTGCCCGGCTGCACGAGGAAGGCTCAGCCCTGAGCGGGTTGCATGCGGCCGAGGTACCCATCTATAGGCGGTTCGGGTACGGCACCAGCTCGGTCGAGCTGGAGCTGACGCTGACGCGCGGCGCCATCTTCACCGCTCCCTCCCTGGACGACGCTGCGGGCCGGGTCACGACCCGGTTCGCCGCGGCGGACTCCGACGACGTGGCACAGGTCGTCCATGCCCTCCACCTCCATTGCGCCGAGACCACTTTGGGCACGGTCACCCGGCCTGAGCACCTGGCCCGACCGCTGTTCGCCGACCTCCCGTTGACCCGTCAGGGGCGCGAGCCGTGGCAGGTGCTCCTCGCCCACGTCGACGGCGGGGCCACCGGCTACGCAGTGTTCGGTCGCCAGTCGAAGTGGGAGGACTACAGGGCCAAGGGAACGGTCGAGGTTCGCGAGCTGGCGGCAGCGGACCCGGCGACGTTGCTGGCCCTGGCCCGACGGCTGGTGGACTTCGACCTGACCGCCACGACCACGATCAACGCCCGCGGGATCGACGACCCCATCGTGTGGTGGGCCGGCGGCCCGCGCGCTATGGACGTGACAACGGTCGACTCGTTGTGGCTGCGGCTGATCGACGTCAGGGCGGCGCTGACCGCGCGCGGCTACTCGAGTGCCTGCGATGTCGTTCTGGACGTTGT
>JABBOX010000023.1 GCA_012927555.1 Phycicoccus sp. | reverse complement strand
GCGGCGGCCCCGCGCGCCCCCCGTTCCACCACCCCCCCCGGCGCGCCCGACGACCTTGGCCCTCATGCGGCTCGTATCTGAGGGGTCGCTCGCCCTCGAAGCGACCGTGTCCAGCTTCCTGCCAAAGTTCGCGGGCGGCCACAAGGACCAGATCACCGTCCGTGACCTGCTCGCGCATCGCGGTGGGCTGCACGAGTGGTGGCCGTTGTACATGGCCACCGCGCGGATCGGTGTGCGGCCACAGGTCGCCCTCGACGTGGTGGACCGCCTTCCGCTGCGCTACCCGCCCCAGGAGGGCTACCACTACTCGGACCTCGGGTTCATCCAGCTCGGGCGGATCGTGTCGGCAGTCGCCGGTGAGCCGCTACCCGCGGCAGTGCGCTCGTTGATCTTCACCCCGCTTGGTCTTCCCGGGATCGCCTACGGACCCTGTCCGTCCGGTCCCGTCTCAGCCAGCGCGCCCGATGACCGCGTCGAGATCGAGATGATCGACTCCGGTGCTCCATACCTGGTGCCGTACACCTCCGCAGACTTCCCGCGGTGGCGACGAACCACGATCATGGGGCAGGTCCACGACGGCAACGCGTTCCACGCCCTCGGCGGCACCGCTGGCCACGCCGGGCTGTTCGCCACCGTCCCTGACCTGCTGGATGTTGCAACCGCGTTGGCCCGCTACGTCGAGCATGAGGAGATCTGGCGGCCCACGGTCGCGGAGGAGTTCTTCGCAGGGCGCCGCGATCCGTACCAGGCACTCGGCTTCCGGCGGTACCCGATGCGTCTCGGCGGCCACCCCGTCGACGCCCTGGGCCATCCGGGATTTGTCGGCGCCGCGTTCGCGTTCGTTCCCGGCAGTGATGTCGCCGTGGCTCTGGGCACGAACCGGCTGCTCCACGGTGGGCCCCCGGTGCCGACCGAATTGTTGCTGCGCGACCTTCTTGCCACAGCGACGTCCGTTGCCGCCGGAAGCGCGGCCTTCCCTGGCACCGCACACCCACCCGACACGAGCCGAGGTCCATCGTGAACGACCCCACACCGCTGTTGTCCATCCGTGACCTCTCAGTCAGCTTTCGCTCACGCGCCGGCGACGTGCCCGCGGTCACCGGGGTCAGCATCGACGTGTTCCCAGGCCGGACGGTCGCTGTCGTCGGTGAATCGGGTTCAGGGAAGTCGACGACCGCTGCAGCGGTCAACCGGCTGCTCCCCGACAACGGTCGCATCATGACCGGACACGTCATGTTCGAGGGACAGGACCTCGCGACCCTGAGCGAGAGCCAGATGATCGCCGTGCGTGGCGCACGTATCGGATTCGTCCCGCAAGACCCCATGTCTAACCTCAATCCGCTGATGCGTGTCGGCCGGCAGATCGGAGAGGCGTTGGAGGTGCACGCACGCACGCAGGGTGCGGCAACGCATGCGGCCGTCGTCGAACTCCTGGACATGGTCGGGATCCCGAACCCCGAACGGCGCCTTCATCAGTTCCCGCACGAGTTCTCTGGCGGGATGCGTCAGCGCGTGCTCATCGCGATGGGATTGGCTTGTCGACCACAACTGCTCATCGCCGATGAGCCGACCAGTGCCCTCGACGTCACGGTCCAGCGCCGAGTCCTCGACCAGCTCGACGAGCTGGTCGCCCGGCTCGGCACCGCGGTCATGCTCATCACGCATGACCTCGGACTGGCGGCAGAACGTGCAGACACAATCGTCGTCATGAACAAGGGTCGGGTCGTCGAGTCCGGGACCGCGGCTCAGATCCTCGACTCACCGCAGGACCCCTACACCAGACGCCTGCTCGCCGCCGCGCCCAGCCTGACGTCCAGACGGTTGGTCCGGCCAGCCGCCTCAGCCACGGAAAGGAGCGCCGCCGCGCCTGGCCCCGATCCAGCGCTGGCCGAGGTGCGCCACGTGTCGAAGAGCTACATGATTCGTTCGTCGCGGACGGGTTCGAGCAGTGAGCTGACTGCCGTCCGAGACGTGAGCTTCACGATCCCGCGTAGCAAGACCATCGCGCTCGTCGGGGAGTCCGGATCGGGAAAGACCACGACGGCGAACATCCTGCTGGGTCTGGAGACCGCGACATCCGGCAGTGTGCGGTTCGACGACATCGACATCGCCTCGCTGTCGCGCCGTGAGCTCTTCAAGTTCCGGCGCCGTGTCCAACCTGTGTTCCAGAACCCGTACGCGTCGCTCGATCCGCGCTACACGGTGGAGGAGTCCGTCGCGGAGCCGCTGCGAGTACACCGGATCGGTGACGCGCGCAGCCGACCTGCAGCAGTGGCGAAGCTGCTCGACCAAGTTTCGCTGCCAGCTGCGCTGTCCTCACGGCTCCCCCACGAGCTGTCGGGAGGCCAGCGCCAGCGTGTTGCCATCGCTCGAGCGCTGGCGCTGTCACCGGAGCTGGTCGTCCTGGACGAGGCGGTCTCGGCCCTGGACGTGATCGTCCAGGCGCAAATCCTGGAGCTCGTGGCCTCACTTCAGCGCGAGCTCGGACTGAGCTTTCTGTTCATCAGCCACGACCTGGCGGTCGTCCGAATGATCTCTCATGAGGTGCACGTGATGAAGGACGGGCAGATCGTGGAGAGCGGTACTCCCGAGCAGATCTTCACGTCACCTCGCCAGGAGTACACGCGCGAGCTCCTGGCTGCAATCCCCGGCGGCCGCCGTGCTGCCTGAGCGAACCATACGATCGTTGACATCCTCGCAGCCTGTGCACGGGACCGGGAGACACTGACGTGCGCGCGGTTGCGCCAGTCTCGTTGCTGGCGAGCCTGGCCGACGCCTTCGACGACGAGCACCGACACAACCGGCCAATCGACCTGGCTGCACGCGCGCACGACGCTTCGCACTACCTCCTGAACCCAGTTGCCGCCGTGACAGCTCGGTCCGCCAGTGATGTCGCTGCCGTCATAGCACTGGGCCGTCGGCACGCAGTGCCAGTCACGTTCCGTTCCGGCGGGACAAGCCTGTCGGGTCAAGCCAGCGGCTCCGGCATCCTGGTCGACACTCGACGCTCCTTCCGGGGTGTCGAGGTGCTCGACGACGGGGCGCGCGTGCGCTGCGAGCCGGGCGCGACCGTCCGCGCCGTCAACGCCCGCCTGGCGCCCCACGGACGCGTTCTGGGCCCGGACCCGGCGAGTGAGATCGCCTGCACCATCGGTGGCGTGGTCGCGAACAACTCCTCCGGAATGGCCTGCGGCACCTCGATGAACACCTATGCGACGCTCGAGTCCATCGTCGTCGTGCTGCCCTCCGGCACGGTCGTCGACACCGCTGCCCTCGACGCGGGCGAACACCTGCGCGCCACGGAGCCAGCACTCGCGGCCGGCCTCGAAAGGCTTCGGGACCGCGTGCGCGCCAACCCCGACTCCATGGCACGGATCGCGCATCAGTACTCCATGAAGAACACGATGGGGTACGGGCTGAACTCATTCACGGACTTCACCAACCCCATCGAGATCTTGGCCCATCTCATCGTCGGCTCGGAAGGAACGCTCGGCTTCGTCGCCTCGGCGACGTTCCGGACAGTCAAAGTGCTACCCGCCGTCGCCACCGGCCTGCTGGTGTTCCCACAGGTCAGTGCGGCGACCGACGCGTTACAAGCCCTCCTGGACGTCGGGGCTCGGACGCTCGAGCTGATGGATCCGGCCTCATTGCGCGTCGTTGCGCCCTCGCTCCCGCCGGGCCATCCGCTCACGCAATCTCCGATCGAGGCACAGACCGCCCTGCTCGTCGAGATGCAGGCCGAGGACGCCGCCGGGCTGAGCGAGGTCCTCAACCGGCTAGGCCCCGTCGCGGCACGGTTGCCGCTCGTCGCACCGGCAGAATTCACCTCCGAGATACGCGACCGTGCCGCGCTGTGGGCGCTGCGCAAAGGGCTGTACACCGCCGTCGCCGGCGCACGTCCCGTGGGAACGACAGCGCTGCTCGAAGACATCGTCGTGCCCGTCCCCGCACTGACCCGCACGATGTCGAGCCTGAATTCGCTGTTCCGCACCCACGGCTACGAGGACGCCGTCGTCTTCGGCCACGCGAAGGACGGCAACCTGCACTTCATGATCAGCCCTCGCCTGGACGACGCCCGCGAGCTCACGGCCTACGAGACGTTCACCGAAGACCTCGTCGACCTCGTCCTCGGGGAGAACGGATCGCTCAAGGCAGAGCACGGCACCGGCCGGATCATGGCGCCGTTCGTCCGTCGACAGTTCGGCGACGAGCTGTATGCCGTGATGCGCGAGGTCAAGGCACTGTTCGACCCGGTCGGGGTTCTCAATCCCGGTGTCCTGCTCTCCGACGACCCCCACGCCCACGTCCGCGACCTCAAGGCCGCAGTACCGGTCGACTCCCGGGTGGATGCCTGTGTCGAGTGTGGTTACTGCGAGCCTGGGTGCCCCTCGAAGGACGTCACGACGACACCGCGCCAGCGCATCGCGCTCATGCGGACGATCGCTGCGGCGTCCGGAGCGGAACGGCGAGCGATCGAACGTGACTTCGACTACGCCGCCGTCGACACATGTGCGGCTGACTCGCTGTGCGTCGTGGCATGCCCGGTCAAGATCGACACCGGCCGGGTGATGAAGAGCATGCGCGCGCGACGCCACACCCCCGGTGTCGAGGCGGCGGGAGCCTGGGCGGCACGGCACTGGGCCGGCTTGGGCGTGCTCGTGCGGGTGGCGCTCCGCGTCGCCTCATGGCTACCACCCGTCATGCTCACCACGATCACGCGGACGCTTCGACGGGTGGTTTCGCCGGACTGGATGCCGCTGGCTGGCGCCGATCTGCCCGGACCAGGGCGCCGTCGGGTCAGCGGCCCGACTGCGCCGGGCGCAGCGACGGTCGGCGCTGAGGCGGTCTTCTTCCCGTCCTGCACCGGGTCGATGTTCGCTCCAGACCACGGAGCGGACGGCACGATGCTCGGCGCCTCGGATGCGTTCACGACGCTGTGCGACCGTGCCGGCGTCGGGCTGATCGTGCCCGCGGGCATCCCCGGGCTGTGCTGCGGGACGGTTTGGCAGTCGAAGGGCCTGACGGAGGGGCACCGCGCGATGGCGGAGCGGACTTTCGAAGCTGTCTGGGCAGCGTCCCAGTCTGGGTCTCTGCCTGTCGTCTGCGACGCCGCCTCGTGCACCCACGGACTCCACGAGCTGGGCGACCTGCTCACGGGCGAGGCCCGAGCACGCTTCGGGCGATTGACGATTCTGGACGTCGTGACCTTCGTGCGCGACGCCATCCTGCCGCGTGTTGTCGTGACGCAGCCGATCGGCGCAGTCGCCGTGCACCCGACATGCTCAACCGTGCACCTGAGCGCGGTCGACGACCTCACCGCCGTCGCAGCAGCGTGCGCCACCCAGATGTACGTGCCCCCGTCCTGGGGATGCTGCGCGTTCGCCGGCGACCGCGGCCTGCTGCACCCCGAGCTCACCGCGTCCGCGACCGGACCCGAGGCCGCAGACATCTTGGCCGCGGAGACGATCCGTGCCGCAGCCGACGTCGGCGGAGCGGGTCGCTTCGACGCCTACGTCTCGGCAAACCGCACCTGCGAGATGGGCATCTCACGGGCGACCGGCCGCCAATACGTCCACGTCGTTCAGCTCGTGGAGCACGTCACACGGCCCCGCGAATGACGCCCACGGGAGCCGGCTCATCGCGCTGCTGCAGCACGTCGACCGGGTGGTGGTCGTCACCGCAGCGAATAGTCGCTTCTGCGCCCAGGTGAATGACCAACGCCTCTACTGCTCGGTTTGCGTGTAGCCCGCCGCCGAACGCAAACGCGCGGTCATAGCCGTGCCCCAGGCGGCTGCTCTCGCCCGGTAGCCGCTGACCGCGCCGGTCCACCAGCAGCACCCACTGCCTTCCACCTGAACCAGTTTCACCCGGTACCGCGCAACGACCTCCGGTGACACGCAACCTGCCGCGAGCGACGCCGACCCGGCCTCACCCAGCCGCACGGCCGCCACGCGATCCGCCGCCGGCCGCTATCGCGCCACGGGAACTGCTAGCACCGGCAGCCCCCACGTCCGCGCTCGTCGTCCAAGTCCCCCGGACCGGCCGGGCGGCGTCCGCTGGCTGTGCGGCCTTCCGTAGCCGTGCCGCCTCGCGCACGGTTAGGAGGTCGGCCCCGCCGCACCACTCGACCGCCTCGGCCAGGCTCAGCCCCTCCTGCTCGGTCATCCGCGCCAGCGCCGCTCCGGCCCGCGCCTCGCACGCCGAGACCACCTCGTCCCGCTCCGCCAGCGCCGAGACGACCACCACCCCGAGCGCGTCGCGCCGCCGCTCCCGCTCCACCCGCCGAGCCCGCATCCGCGCCTGCGCATCCAGCGCCACCCGCCGAGCCCGCTGCCTTGCCGTCTGATCCGCCATCGGAGCTCCCCGTCTCGTGTGGCCTCACCTCTGAAGGCCGACACGAGACCGCACGCGCTCACCCCCCCCCCCCCCCGGCCC
>JABBOX010000276.1 GCA_012927555.1 Phycicoccus sp. | reverse complement strand
GGGGCCGCCACGCTGTGGTGGCTCGCGCTCAGGGACCCGGATCATTACCGGACGGCGCTGGCTCAACTCAGCGCGGATGCGTCGGTCTGGGGTGACTTTCTGAAGGCGCGTGAAACCCTCCGGGGGTTGTCGATTATGCAGCACCCCATCTACTCCGACGAACGCCCCGGTGAGCTCGCCTACGTGAAGTTCATCGACACGAGCGACACGACTGCCCAGGCTTTCGACGACGCACCGTTCGATGACGTCTGGATTCTGACTCTGATCAAAGTCGGCGACTGGTGGCGCGTGTGGGGCCTCTCCCATAACCACCTACCGCTGGCAGGCGACGTCGGACTGCTCTGACATTTGAATCAGGGCGCACCTGGCGATGACGCGGGCCCATCCGCATTTGTCCGGTCGCATTTTGTCGACCGCTGTCCACCGTCCCGAAAGCTGAACGTCGGGAGGTCGCAGCGCAGCAGCCTGGCCAGCGCCTCGGCGACCGCGGCGGCCACGACCCAATCTGACACTCGGCACGGATGGCTCCTTTCCGCCTCAAGATAGGACGGTGGCGACACGAACGATGGTTCGCGGACTCATCCATTAGGTGGCCGGCTCCCACTGTGGCGGGTCAGCGGTGGCGGCCCGGCGGACGGGGGCCAGCGGGCGCAGGCTGCTTGCGCTCCTGGGCAGTGCCCGGCGACGAGTCCCTTGGCCCAGGCAGCCGTGGGGAGTCGTCGATGTCGACGTCGAGCCGGGCCACCAGCCGGTAGCGCAGGTCTTGGGCGGGAAGCTCACCGAGCGGTTCCTCGGCTACCAACGTCCGTGCGGCGGTGGCGACGTCGTGGCCCTGGGTGTGAGCGTCCTGCATCAGCGAAGCGAGGGCAGGCCAGTCGCCTTGGCAGACCAGCCGCGGGTCGAGCTCGGCGGCCAGAGACGCCCAGCGCTCGTACGGCGGCCGGGTGGAAGCCGCGGCCAGCCGCGCCCGAACCTCGGTGATGTTCTGCAGCGGCTTCTGCGCGGCTTTGCGTGGGTCGCGGTTCCACTCGGTGACCGCCGAGAGCAGGTCGGGCCGGAGTGTGGCCAGGCTCGCCGGGAGCCGGGAGCTGATCCGGTCGGTGCCGTCGGCCCACCGGGCCGAGGGCCGGGCGGCGACGACCTGCGCTGCCTCGGATATGGCCTGAGCTGGCGGCAGGTTCGCGAGGCGCTCCTCGACCAGGACCTCGGCCAGCGGCCGGGCGCCGAGGAGAGCTTCGCGTAGCCGGGCGGGGCCGCGCAGTTCGAGCATGTCGGACGGGTCGAGGCCTTCGGGGAACTGGGCGTAGCCCGGGTCGAGCCCATAGGGGGTGAGCATCCAGAAGTCGCGCTCGGCGGCCACCTGCCCGGGCAGGTCAGCGTCGGTGGCCACGATCGGGTCGACGCCGAGCCGGCCCAGCTGTGCGGCCTGCTCTTTGGTCAGCGAGGTTCCGAGTGGCGCGACGCCGAAGTGGCTGCCCGCGGCCCCGATGGTCACCGCGATCGCGTCCATCGGGCCTTCGACGATGACTGGGACGGCTCCGGCTGCCAGGTGCGGCCCGACGGCGCCGAATAGTTGCGCGCCCTTGTGGAACAGCGGGGTGTCGGCGGTGTTGAGGTACTTCGGTCCGCCCTTGTCGGCCTCGGTGAGGTCGGGGTGTCGGCGGCCGACGAAGCCGAGGACCTCGCCGTTGTGGGCGATCGGGAACATGACCCGGTTACGGAATCGGTCGATGAGCCTGCCGGTGCTGGCTGTGGTGGCCACGCCCGTTGCGAGCATCTCCTCGTCGGTAACACCGCGGCGGCGCAGGTGGTTGACCAGTCCCGTCCAGCCGGCTGGGGCCTGCCCCGGACGGAAGTGCGGGTGTTCGATCAGGTCGACGCCGAACCGCTCGGCCAGGTAGGGCCGGCCCCAGGAATCGGGGAACTGATCCTGGAAGAACCGCAGCGACAGGTCGTTGATCTGAAGCATCCGCTCCCGGCTGACCGAGCAGTAGTCCCACTCCATAGCGCGCGCGAGCATCACGTCGACGTCGGCGTCAGTCTGCTCAGGTGCGCCCAGGACGTCGCGCAGCATCCCCGCCAGCATGAGGTCGGACTCGACCCCAACGAGCTCGTAGACATCAAGGTGGTCGACATCCGGTGCGGGTGACCCGTCGACGGCATCGACCGGTTGCCGTGCGCGGTCGCGGCTGGCGGGTTCATCCCACTGCGCGAAGCCGAGCGCGTCTGCTGGAGGCACGACGCCATCCCATATATCCTCGGGCGGCTCCTGCTGAGACGGGTCGTGCGGATCCTCTTCCGGGACGGGGTCCATCCGCACCGACATGCGCCACACCATCGCCAGGCACTCGTCGTCGACGTCGCCGGCTGTCGAGGCCGTGTTGGAGCTGAGCAGATCTTCGAGCCGCCACCCGCGGGCAATGCCGTGGTCGACTGTGCTCACCAGCGTCGGCCACCACGGGCTGGACTGGACCGCGTCGGCCCGGTCGGCCCCGACGAGCTCGACCAGCCGTGGAGTCCACAACGTGGTCAGGGCGTGGTCGGCGTCGATCTGTTCGGCCACTGCCGGCGACAGGTGCCGGCTGATCCGCCACCACAGCGCGGCGGCAGCGTGGTCGTCGGGAAGCGTGCCACCGGCGACCGCGGCGGCCAGCAGTCCGCGCGCGTCGACCCCAGCTCGCGACATCGCGGCAAGCCGCTCGGCGAGTATGGGAGCGAAGGCGTCGGCATGCACGTCCGGAGCGGCCCGCTCGATGAGCTCGCCCCACTCCTGCAGGGCCGGGGTGACTGCGCCGGAAAGGCGTCGGTCGAGGCTGCGCTGCCAGATGGCTGCGGCCTTCTGCATCGCAGGCGCACCGGTTGGGCGGCGGTCGGCCGGGTCGACCTGCATCGCGGACCGCCACACAGCCGCGTCACCTAAAACGCCGGCGGCCAGCCGGCCACCACCTTGGTGCGCCCACGACGGGGACTGCCCGGATCCGGCTTCGGCCGCGGCGCGCACTTGTTGGGCGAGACCGACGACCCGTGCCGAGCGGGCGGCCAGATACTGCCCCCACTGCTCGTGGGCGGCCAGGGCTTCAGGGACGCCGGGTAGCCATGGCAGGGGTCCTCGGCCGGCGTTGCGTAGCCCGGTGTCGTCCAGTCGCCAGTCCAGGACTGCGGCCTTGTCGCCGGCAGTGTCCAGCTGCCGCTCGTTCGTGGCGGCGCGCAGATGCTCGACCGGGTTGGCCCCATGGGCGCCGAGCAGCAGTAGGTGCGCGCGCAGTGCGGGCCACGCGGGCTCTTGCGACAAACCGGGGACGACCTGGTCCGCGGAGGCGTCCAGGGTCTGGACAACGTCGCGGCCGACGACGTCCTCGGCTGCCACATAGAGGGCATCGGCGTACCGCTGGGCGGCTTGGCCCAGGCAGGTCGCGGGGTCGGCCTGCGCGCGCAGAAGCGTGGTCGCCGATCGGGGCGCGTCGTCGCGGGCGAGCATCCCCTCGAGCAGGTCGGTGGGCGTCAGCGGGCGGACCGTCTCGGGCCGTATGACGCTGTGCGGGTCGCCGTCGCCGACGACCTGCAGGTAGATGTGGTTGCCCAGGGCGCCGCGGGTCATCATCGTGTAGAGCTGCTGGCGGGTCTCCTGGCCGCTGGCCAGCGCGTGCATCGTGTCCACCGAGACGCCTTGGGCGGTATGCACTGTGGTGGCGTACCCGAGCTCGGTGAAGGCCTGGACGTATTCGGCGGGCAGGCGCACCGTGCGCCCGGACTGGGTGTGCGCGACGGTGAGGTCGCCGGCATCGTGGATGCCCAGCACCATCCAACGGTCGCCGTTCTTGACCCAGTCCGTGGAGGAGGTGCGCAGCGCGCGGTCGTTGGAGCGGGTGATGATCAGCTCGCCGATGCTGGCTTGGTTCCCGTCGGCGAGCCGTGCGGTGGGCAGCGCCGGTCCGGCGGGTATACCCGCTGGCCCTTGTTCTTGGTCGAGCCGGTGAGCCCGAGCCCGCTGGTTCAGCTCGCTGACCAGCTCGCGGGTGGGAGCGAGCATGATCGAGTCCAGGCCCTGTCCCCGGTCGGCCTGCCACGCGGTGAAGACGTCCTCGGTCATGGTGGCCATGTCCCCGACGTGCACCCGCCCGGAGTCCAAGTAGAACCCGAGGGCCTCGCTCTGTCCCTCGCGCAGCGCGAGCGACGCGGCGCCCTCGGCTGGGTCGGCGAACCGCAGCAGCTCACCGAGGCGGGTCGCGCCATGGGTGGCCTGTATGTCGCGTAGCACCCCACCGGCGCCGATCGCCGCGAGCTGCTGGTCATCTCCGATGAGTCGTACGCTGCCGCTGCGACCCACGACGAACTCCACTGCGGTGTCTAGGGAGAGGGTGTCGGCCATCCCGGCCTCGTCTATCACCACGAGTGTCGAGGGGCCGATCTCCCTTGCCCACCCGGGTAGGTCTCCGTGTTCCAGCGACCAGGTGAGCTTGGCCAGGGTGTCGGTGCTGGTGTTGATCTGCTCGCGCAGCGCCGCGGCCGCCGTTGCCGATGGGGCCAGACCCACGACGGTGCCGCCGCCCTCGGTCCAGGCGCTGGCCAGGGCGCGCATCGCTGTGGTCTTGCCGGCGCCGGCGGGGGCGATGGCCAGCTGCAGCCGGGAGCCGGAGGTGGCCATCGTGCGGACCAGCGCGGCCTGACCGGCGTTGAGGGTGACGCCGTTGGCGGCGCTTTCGAGCAGGGCCATGTCGACCGCGGAGTCCGCCACGGCGTGCCCGTCGACGCGTCCTGCCATGGCCACCAGTCGCTGCTCGGCCTGCATGACCCGGACCGAGGTGAACAGTTCGGCGCCGGCGACGGTGTAGACGCTGGACCCATCTGCGCGACGCAGCAGGTCGGGTTCGACGATGCCCGGCTCGGGCCGGGCCAGAGACACCGAGCGGGCATCCAGGACCTCGCCGACGAGCAGGTCGACGAGCCGGTCGACCTGCCCGGTGGGCACCTCGGCACCCCGGACCTGGCGCTGTGCCTCGGCGCGAACATGCCAGGTCTGCCAGGTCGACCGGCGCGCCTCCATCGCCTCCAGCACCCGCGCGGACGCGTCGGCAACCCAGGCGGCATTCACTGTCGCGCCCGGCGCCACATTGGGGGACAGGGCCCGGGAGATCATTGCCGCGACGTTCTTCGTTCCGCCGAGGACTTCGACGGCCTGTGCCTGCCAGGTCTGTCGCTGCTCGGCCAGGGTGCGCGGCTCGTGCTTGGCTTCCCGGGTCGCCAGGGTGGCCTGCTGGGCCAGTTTCAAGGACTCGACTGGCGTCGGCGGACGCCCGTGGGCGGCTTGGAAGTCGGCGGCCAGTTCGCTGTGGCAAACCTGGATGGCGGCCCGCCGTGCGGACCACCGCTGGTTCAGGGCGGGGTCGACGTCGACGACCTCGCGCACCGGACGTTTGCGCGGATCTGGGTTCGCACGCTCGGCGAAACGCAGCCCCAACCCGTCGTGAAGGCGTCGCTCCAGAGAGGTGTTGTACGTCTCGGACGCAGGCACATTGGCCTTGAAGAGCACGCGCCCGTCGATGCTCAGCCAGCGCCCGTCCCTGGTCTGAACCTTGTTCGCGACCGCGACATGGGTATGCAGATCGGGGTCACCAGCCCGGGAGTCCCGGTGGGTGAAAGCCGTCGCCACCATCCCCTGCACATCGACTTGGCGGACCCCGTTGGTTCCCTCCCGGGTGAACAGGGCGTGGTGTTCGATGAAGGTCAGCGCATCCTTCACGGCGCCCTGGTGGGCCAGCTCGATCCGGGCGGCGACCTGGGGGTCGGCCACTGCCCACAGGGTCGAGACCGACTTCACCGGCGAGAACGTCAGGTCGAACCCCGCGACAGCCTGCGTCTTGGGGCGTGAGTGCCTGGCGATCAGCCCGGCCAGCTCGCGCGCGTCCTCGGGCTGCCGGCCGTGCTCGGCGACGAAGAACTCCCGGGCCACCTCGGTGCGCACCTTGGCACGTTGATCGGCTGGGATGGGCCAGTCACCGGGCAGGCCGGCGGCCTCGTTGATACCGGCGATCCGACTGGCCACCTCCAACCGGAACGCGCTCACGTCACCGGCGAACACCTTGAACGGAACCCCTAGCCGGGTCACGCCCTGGTAGTCCCGGTCCGTCAGCCCCGGCCCCTGCAACTGCTCGCGCCGCTGCGCCGCCAGCGGGTGGTGCCCTGACCCGAACAGGGCCTGCATCTGCTCTGCGGTGACCGCATCCGCGGCCGCCAGCCCGTCGATGCCGGCCATCCCCGTGCCGATCCACTGTCCCGGTGTCTCGCCCCGTTCGGCGTAGTAGCTGGCCAGCCCGGTGTGGCCCTTGTCTGTTGCGTCCTGGGCCGCGACCTGACGGGTCAGGTAGTCATATCCCGACCCCGCCGTCAGCTTGTGGATGCTCATCGTCACGCACCCCTAAGGGGATCCGATACGCTTGAAGGTCAGTAGTTGAAGGATCAATGTTGGTGCAGGCGTCGTATTCGAAGTGGGTACTATTCCGCCTCCCGAACTGGTTGGAGCTTCTCGAAAGCCTTGTTGTGCGGGCTAGCTCGCCGGCAGCTGTCGGTGTCAAGCCCTGCTC
>JABBOX010000241.1 GCA_012927555.1 Phycicoccus sp. | reverse complement strand
ACCGCTTCGATGTCAGACTCCGCCTGTGCCAACAGGGTGTCGGCAAGGTGTCGAAGGGCCCGGGCCACTGCCACCTCGTCACCGATTGTGGACCTCGGGTCGTCGCTCGGGCTGCGGTGGCTGTCGCCCTCAGCGCTGAACTGACCGGGTTGGTCCGAGATGAACATCGCTGTAGCGCGCGTGTTGTCGCCCACCTCGACCACGGATATCTGCACGCGCCACGTCTTGGTGGTCGCGGCGCGCGGGGTCTCACCAGTGCCGCTCTCCACCCTCATGACCGCGCCGGGGCCCGGATAGACCAGACCGATGTGTCCGTCACTCCATTTGACGGTGTACGGCGCGTTCCCGTCACTGCCCTTGACCTCCAGCACCTCACCGTCGCGGACCGGGTCATCGACCCGAGTGCCGGCAAGGATGATGCGGTCCCCAACCTGAGCTTTCATGACGTCCTCCCATGTTGGCGGTGCGTTTTCGGCTATTTCGAGCATGCTCCTGCGTCACGGATTCCGGAAGAGCCCAACAGAGGTATGCCGTGTCACATGGACCGCCGCGCACTCGATCTCGTTGGGCCGATAGGTGATGGGTCGCCAGAACCAGTCCCACGGGGAAGTCCAAGCAGCGGGTTGACCATCAAGCGGGTGACCGTCAAAGCTGTCCGGGGAACTTTTTCGTTGCCTGATCGTGGCTGTTCGAGTCGCCGTAGGCTGGAGCGACCCGCGAATCAGGTGGTGATGGCTCGTGACTGTTGCTGGACCGACGTTTGATCTGGTGGTTGCCGCAAATGGCCTGCCTGTTGAGCGTGTCCTTGATGCCAGCGGTGAGGGCACCTGGGAACCCAGTCCGGGTGGTCTGGTTTCAGCCATGGAGTCGGTCATGGAGGGCCGCAAGGCGGCGTGGGTCGGGTGGGCCGGCGAGTCCGGTCGTGCCCCCGAGCCGTTCCACCAGGGCGACCTGTATCTGCGCCCGGTGGGCCTCACGTCCGCTGAGATCGCGGAGTACTACGAGGGTTTCAGCAACGACACGCTGTGGCCGATCTACCACGACGTGATCGTGCCGGCGTCCTTCCACCGCAACTGGTGGAACACCTATCGGACGGTCAACCACCGCTTTGCCCAGGTCATCGCGGAGGTGGCCGCGCCCGGTGCCACGGTCTGGGTTCACGACTACCAGCTCCAGCTGGTTCCCGCGATGTTGCGAGCTATCCGCCCCGATCTGCGCATCGGCTGGTTCAACCACATCCCGTTCCCGCCGGTCGAGCTGTTCGCCCAGCTCCCGTGGCGGCGGGCCTTGGTCGAGGGCGTGCTCGGCGCGGACTTCCTGGGTTTCCAGCGCACCGCCGATGCCGCGAACTTCCTGCGGGTCTGTCGCCGGCTGCTGGGCATGTCGACCAAGGGTGACACGGTGACGTTCACTCCGCCTGGCGACGATCCGGCGCGGCGGACGGTGCGGGCCAGCGCGCTACCGATCTCGGTGGACTTCCAGGGGCTCAGCGCTCTGGCGGCCACCCCTGCGGTCATCGCCCGTGCGGCCGAGATCCGAGCATCCCTGGGCGCCCCCGAGATCCTCCTGCTGGGCGTCGACCGTCTTGACTACACCAAGGGGATCCGGCAGCGGCTGAAGGCCTATGAGGAGCTCCTGCGGGACAAGGCAATCGCTCCACCCGAGGTGACGCTGATGCAGGTGGCCTTGCCCAACCGCGAGCGCGTCGACGCCTACCGCTTTCTGCGGGAGGAGGTCGAGCGCACCGTCGGACGGATCAACGGCGAGTACTCCGTCCTGGGCTCGCCCGCCATCCACTACCTGCACCGGTCGTACCCTCGCGAGGAGATGGCCGCGATGTTCGTGGCCGCGGACATCATGCTCGTCACGCCGCTGCGTGATGGCATGAACCTCGTCGCGAAGGAGTACGTCACCTGCCGCAACGACCTCGGCGGGGCCTTGGTGCTCTCCGAGTTCACCGGCGCCTGGCACGAGCTGCACCAGGCCTTCATCTGCAACCCTCACGACATCGAGGGCGTCAAGCTGACGATCATGCGGGCGATCAACGCCCCCGAGGACGAACGGCGCCGCCGGATGAAGGCGATGCGCAAACGCGTCGCCGACAATGACGTCCAGCGGTGGTCCTCGCTCTATCTCGACTCGCTCGCGTCGGCGCCGCTGAAGCCGCACCGGCGTTCGCGCGTGAGCGACAAGGAGCTGCGAGAGGCCGAGCGCGCCAACCGGGCCAACCTCAGGGCATCGGACAGAGCGGCGGAAAGGATCGGGGGCTAGCCGAGCCTGTATCGCTGGGTCACACCCCTAATGTCGCTCCTTCGGCCGTCACACCTTCGGCCGTCACACCTTCAGGGGCACGGCATGGATCTCGTCGTAGGGGTGGCCTGCCTTCGCGTGAATGCGCTGAACAGCATCGGCGGAGGGCGCCTCGGACAGGCAGTAGACGATGCCACTGTCCGGATCCGCCCACGCCTGCTTGAAGTCGACCCCTTCCTCATCCTGGATGGCGAGATCAGCGTTGTGAGCCTCCAACAGACCGTCAGCGGTGATGCCGACCATCCCATGGTGGACGTCCATGAACTCAGGCATGTGGATCGTCTCCTTGCTGAACCGTGGGTGGTTCTGGTGATAGGGAAGCCTAAGCTTATGACGGTCGAGCACCCTCGCAGAACCCACAAATGGCGTAGTCATCGCTTCCGAAACACTCGAGCGTCCTCGGCGGCAGGAACGACCTGGAGTCCGGATGCACGCACGGCCCCGAGCCCGGGTGGCGAACAATCGACGGTTCGCCTGAGTAGTCCATTCGGTCATAGTTGCCGCGTTGTTCGGTCATTGCTCACGGATTGTGTGGACTCCGGATCAGGACGGCCCTAGCGTTTAAGCGCTGCGGCGTGCCCATCAGAGGAGGTCAGAGAGCGTGGATCAGCCTCGGTGGTGCCAGGTCCGCGACGGCCAGTTGAGGCACCAGGGCTGTGATGGCTGGACCGACGACTACCAGACGGCTGACGGCCTCCAGGCCTCGACGTCTGGCGCACATGGGCGATGGGCCGCCGACAGCAACGGCGCGATGGTGGCCCGATCGCAGATTACTGTTGCCGGTTCTACCGTGACCCTGGTGGGCACGTTGACGAACGAAACCGGCTGCGACGTCTATTTCAGCGGACTGCCCCCCTTTGCCATCACCATCGACGCCGACGGCAGCGAACGTGTGCTGCAGGGCGACTTCAACTCGCCGCCGCGTGAGATACCGTCCCGCGGGGACTGGGTGGTGCACCCGGGTGCAAGCCTCAACTACCGCAGTCTTCCGGTCACTGTGCAGACCCCCGACCCTCGATGGGACGGCACAACGTGGTGCACGTCCTCACAGTCCACGACGATGCACCTCATGACCTTCTGCAAGACGCTGGACAGCATGACTTTCTGCTCCCAGCGGCGGCTCCCCACCATCCAGCTCTTCACCGGTCCTGCCCGGTTCTTTGCCCACGGCTCGGCGGCGCCGATCGTTGAACTCGTCTCGGCCGATATCGAAGACCAGCTGGAACGGTGCTGATCGCCGCATCTTTACGGCCTCGTTGCTGCGTGTATACGATTTTCTGCGTATTTCGAACATGTCGGATACGTAATATTCTGGGCTTATCTACGCCATTTAGGTGGCGACTCGCGTTCATGGGCTGGACAAGCGCAGGAGATGGACATGGCGACCAAGGAGAAGGCTGGCTGGTACTACGTCGGCAACGCCGAGCTCCGCTATATGGACGCCGACGGGTGGACGGATCAGTACAAGCCGATCGAGGACCGCCGCGCTGTGGCCACGCCGTTGAACGACGAATCGGCGGATGTCCCCAAGCCTGAGGTGACGCCCACGAAGAGGCGGCCCGGCCGGAGAGCATCGGCTCTCGCGATCGCGGTATGCGCTGGCCTGGTCGCCGTTGGAGTGAGTGGCGGGCAGCTCAACTCCGACACTCTGCACGGTTGGGGCTCGTGGGCGTCCGAGCAGCTAGGCCGGGTGTCGGGCAAGAGCTCGCCACAGCCGTCAGCAATACAGACAGCTGTCGTTGACGCGAAGGTGAAGGTGCCCGCGAAGGTCAAGCCAACCAGCGCCGTCGTCGCCACGCCAGCAGCCACCAAGGTGGCCGCTCCACCGGCAGTGGTGGTTCCCGTCGTAAGGAAGACGCCGGTCACGCCCCAGCCGAGTTCGACCTGGAACGGTGGCGGGTACACGAAAGCCGACTACGCCCTCCGCGTCGCGGAGATACCCATGTGGGTGGGATACATACGCGGGGACATCGGCGCCGGATCGGCAGCGTTCGTGGACCTGACCGCCCTGGGCTCGACGTTCGACGCAATCGGGTTCATGCCAGCGCCGCCCGGGGTCGATCCGGCATGGTGGTCTGCGAGCACCACGACCTTGTCGCAGTCGAGCCGTCAGGCGGCGGCGGAGTGGGCAAAGGGAGACCAGAACGCGGCCCTGAGTCGTTTCGAGGTCATTGTCAAGAACAGCAACACCCTGATCACCAAGGTCAACGCGGCTTTCGGGCTGACCATCCCGACGAGCAAGACTTCAGCTTGAGCGGCGTCCGGATGACCGAGATGATGTGCCACCTCCAGGTGCCACAACCTCTGGAGGAATGATGCCCTCGGAGAAGCCGCCGTTTCAGGACATGCTGGAGGCGGCCGCTCACGCGATGGTCGCGGTGGATCGCGTCGGCGTGATCCGGTTCGTCAACCACCCGATGGAACTCTTGTTCGGCTATGACCGCACCGAGCTCATTGGCCAGCCGATCGAGCTACTGGTGCCAGTGGCCGTTCGACAGGCGCATAGGGAGCTCCGAGAGGGTCACGCCACAGGAGTGGAGCTTCGAACCATGGGATCGGGCCTCACGCTGACTGGGCGACAGCAAGATGGCACCGAGTTCCCGGTGGGCATCAGCTTGTCTCCCGTCTTCGATAAAGACTTGTCTTCTGTCGCAGTGGTCCGGGACCTGCGTGCCAGCCATGACTGATCAGATTCATCTCGTTGAAGTGCTCTCGACGACACCGATTGGTTGCCTGCGTATCCGCGGTGCATCCTCGCTGAACGCCACGAGCCTGTCGTCAGCGTGAGCTGCACCGACTATTTCAGGGGGAGCCCGAACGCCGTTGTCATCGACGGCGCCAAGGCCGCGCCAAACAGATACGGCACCCCGGCCACCTCCTCGTAGAGGCGGGTGAGCGAGTAGTGAGTCAGTGGCGAGGTGACCACGTTCCTGTTCTGGCTCGGGTGGATGACAACGGTCAGTACATGGTTCCCGGCAGAACTGTCGTCCTCGTCTGCGGTAAGCACTACCGCGAGCTGCCCAGATCGCCAGTCCTGTCCGTCAAAGATCTTGGTCATCCATCCGCGGAACCACGTGTCCGCGGTGCCTAGCGGGCAGTCGTGTGCGTCGTTGCAGAGGTTGGGGACCACCATCCCGACGTTCGGCAGCACCCCGCCCGTGATCGCCGCGTCGAGCTGATCGACAGGCACGTCGTACTTCTGGCAGTCGCTCCGTTCGTTGATGAAGTACGCCCAGGGGTTGTGTTTGACGGCGTAGCCGGAACCGCCGTTGTTGGTAGCGCAGTTCCCCGGCATTCCGTCGGCGAATACCCCCGCCGTCTTCCCGGAGGCAACTGCCTGACCGAACACGGATGTTCCGCGCACGGGGTTGGCCGATGGGTTGCCGTCGTTGGTGATCCCATACGTTTGCCCGCCGGCGATGGCGATGTAGTTCGGCAGTGAAGGGTGTTGGATCGCCGTGTAGTTCGTGGCATAGCCGAAGCGCTGGGCGAGACCGAAGGTGTAAGGCATCTGGGACTTCATCTGGCTCAGCGAGTGGTTCTCCACGATGAACGCCAACACCTTGGTGACCGTTCCGGAGCCAGCGGGCGCCTGATCTGACGCCGGCGGTGACGTCGGTGTTCGTGTTGCCACGCTGCTCTGGGCGGGTTGGGTCGTCGATGATGTCACCACGGGTGACGTGATGCCCGCCGTCGAACATCCAGACACGTCCAGGACAAGGATCAAGACCAGTGCAGCACCACATCGGGACATGGCGCCAGCCTAGATTGCAGCAGCGAGACGGTGTGGCCTTCGATCATGCTCCGGACGCAGACGAGTCCTCACGGGCGGCCGTCGCGGTGGTTCTGGCTACCCGTAAGGACTCGTCAAGGACTAGCAGGGTTGCTCACTGACGTTTGCGCAGGTCAGCGACTTGTGAAGGCTAGATGTCGTAGTACATCTCGGACTACCCTCGCATGGATGACTGCCGTTGAGTACCAGTGGCATAGGGCGTTGACCTGCACAGATACCCGCAGCGACCATTGGGTAGCGGTGAGCGTTTGTGGTTGTGCTGAGTACATTCTGAGTACTTCGCCACAGGGCCAGAAGTCATCACTGCCCGGGCCCGATCGGCCCAAGTCCATGACACCGGCCATCTGGAGTCAGTGATTCGGCGGCTTTGCCTGCTTGGGCCACTGTCAAGGGCCATTGAGTTCTGCCCAGGGGCGGTCGTGAAACCTGCCCGGTGACGGTCACGAGTTCTGCCCGGTGATGGCCATGGGATCTGCCCAGTGCTGACCATCACCGCCTTGTTG
>JABBOX010000041.1 GCA_012927555.1 Phycicoccus sp. | reverse complement strand
CTGCACGTTCCCCGGCTGCGGACGACCACCTCAATGGACCGACGCGCACCACGTCAAACACTGGATCGACGGCGGGACAACATCCCTGCTCAACCTCACATTGCAGTGCGGTTACCACCACACATTGCAGTGCGGTTACCACCACGCCTGGGTCCACCAACGCGACCTCACCGCCACCGTCACCGCACACGACGTCACCTGGCAAACCTGACCGCGCACGAGATCAGTGACCCGCATCCGCGCGTGCTCTATCGGCCTTCGGAACCAGCCGCCATACCGGAAACGACTGCGGCGGCAACCTCGCGCATGCCCAGGCGGCGGTCCATCGCGGCCTTCTGGATCCAGCGGAAGGCCTCGGACTCGCTGATGTTCAGCTGCGCCATCAGCACCCCCTTGGCGCGATCCACGGACTTGCGCGTCTCCAACCGCTCGCCAAGGTCCGCGATCTCGGCCTCGAGGGCGTGCAGCTCAAGCCACCTGGATCGCGCGATGTCGATGGCCGGGGTCAGGTCAGCGGCATCGAAAGGCTTCACGATGAAGGCCATGACGCCTGCGTCGCGTGCCCGCTCGACGAGCTCCTTCTGGCTGAACGCAGTGAGAATCACGACCGGAGCGATCCGCTCCTTGCCGATCTTCTCCGCCGCGCTGATGCCGTCAAGCACCGGCATCTTGATGTCCATGATGACCAGATCCGGTTTGAGCTCACGGCTGAGATCCACAGCTTGCTCGCCATTGCTGGCCTGGGCAACGACGTCATAGCCGGCCTCGACGAGCATCTCGGCGAGGTCCAGGCGGATCAGCGCCTCATCCTCGGCCACCAAGATGCGGACCTTGGCGGCATGGCTCGACGCCGGGCTTGCAGGAGCGCCGTCAATCGGGCTGGCGGGCGGGCTCGGTTTGGGCTGTGCGGCGTCGGTCACGAAGGTCAGCCTACCGAAACCCCTGAGTGACCTGCCGGGACGCCGTGGTCAGCACGAATTACGTGTTTTGGCGTATTCCCACACAAGTCGTCTACGTCATACGATGGAGTCATATCTAGGCATTACGACGTACTGGCAATGCGTCACTCGGTGAATCTTGTCGGTCCGCCATCGGGCTCCTGATGGCGTTCGTCTCTTTCGCGGTTCCACCGCCCGACCCCCCGCTGAGGCTTCCGCATGTCTCCCAAGGCGATCCCGTGCGCCCTTTTCACCGTCGTAGCCATGCTCGGCGCGCCTGAGTCGATTGCCCCCCGCGTCCCGCAGCCTCGGCCGCCCTCAGTAGTCGCACAGCTCGCGGCACCGCCTGTCGCGCTCCCTGACGTGGCACCGGCGACCAAACCCACTCCGTCGGCACCGACCACCAAGCCTGCTGCCCCGGCACCGACCACCAAGCCCGCGGCAACCGTCAGGTCCAAAGTCGCGTCCGTCGCTTCGGGCGTCACCTCATCCGCGTCGAAGCTCCCCACGGTGACGACCCCACCCAAGATCGTCCGCGGGCCAACGTCATGGACCCTGCTGAACCAGGCCATCGCCCGGATCCCGAACTACCGATCCGGCGTAGCCACCTGGGTGGTCACCAACCAATACGGGCACTGGGGGGTGAGTGTCGTCAAGTCATTTGGCCCCACCGTCTTCACGAATTTTGGCCCCGGCGTCTGACTGGTCAGGGGTCAGCTTGCCCGTTTGCGGCTGCTGGTGTTCTTGCTGGTGCGTAGCCGGTAGGACTGGGTGCCGGTCTCCAGGATGTGGGCGTTGAAGGTGACTCGGTCCACGATCGCGGAGACCAGTCGCGGATCGGGGAACACGGTTCCCCACTCGCTGAAGGGCAGGTTCGTGGCGATCGCGATGGACGCCCTCTCTTCGCGTTCGGTGATGATCTGGAAAAGGAGCTCGGCGCCGCGGGGGTCGATTTGGACGTAGCCGAGCTCGTCCAGGCAAAGTAGGTCCAGTCGTCCGTAGCGGGCGACGACTCGGGACAGGACGCGGTCGTCGGCGGCCTCGATGAGCTCGTTGACCAGCTGGGCGGTGGTGGCGTAACGGACGCGTCGTCCTTGTTCGCAGGCGGCCAGGCCGAGGCCTATGAGCAGATGGGACTTGCCCGTGCCGGAGTCGCCGAGCAGAACGATCGGCTCGCCGGCGTCCATGTACCCACCCGTGGCGAGGTGTCCCAGTGTTGCCGCGGTGATGGTGGGGACGGCATCGACGTTGAAGTCGGCCAGGCGTTTGAGGCGGGGAAACTTTGCCTCGTTGATGCGTCTGGTGCGGCGCCGGTCGGTGCGGTCGTCGACCTCGGCGGACAGGACCTCGGCCAGGTACCCCAGGTGAGACTGGCGTTCTCGGGCGGCGATCTGCGACAGCCGGGTGGCTTCGGCACGGACGGTGGGTAGGTGCAGCTCGTGGGCTGCTGCCCCGATCGCGGCTTGGGCTGCACTGTCACTGCTCATGTGGTACTCCTTGCGGTCAGTCGCTGGTCGTTGTCGGCCAGCGACGGGGCGGGACGGTCGTACTTGGCCAGGGCCGCGATCGGGATGACCGGGGCGAGGTGTGTGGCTTGGTCACGGCGGGCGTCGATCAGAACGACCTGCGGGTCCAAACAGCCGGTGTCCACGGCACGGTCCATTGCGGCGACCAACACCGCTGTGGGCATGCTCCGGTGAGCTAGCAGGACCTCGACCAGGGCGCGAGTCCCGGCGCCGTCACCGCGTACCCGGCGTACGGCGTCCCAATACCGTTGGTGGGAAACGGTGAACGCACCGGACGCCTTGGCCTGGACCAAAGCAGTCGCACCTGGCAGGCCACCCGGTTTGGTCTTGAGGACTTCGAGGTAGTGGTCCAGGAGCAGGACCTCGACGTAGCGACCAAACGCCCGCTCATGGGTCGCGACCCGTCTTGGCCCGTCGAACACCTGCACGGTTCGGGCGGACAGTCGCACGGCCAGGCGCCGGCCGGCGTACCGGACCGGGACGGAGTAGTAGCACTGCCGCACGCTGATCCTGGCGCGTTTGTCGACACGGGCCTGGAGAAGCTTCGCGGGGTCGAACGCCTCAGATGGCAAGCCCATCAACGCTTTTCGCTCGACCTGGAACGCGGCGCCGATGGTTACCGGGCGACCGGTGATCACCCGGGTATCGTCCAGGAGGTCGGCTGCGCCGAGGTGCTCGTTCAGCTCAGCCAGGGTGGCGACCTTCGGGACCGGGACCAGGTGGCGCCGGCGGAACCGGCCGATCTCTCCCTCGACGCCACCCTTCTCATGGGCGCCCTTCAACCCCGGCTGGCAGAAGAACGACTCGAACCCGTAGTGCGACCGCAGCGCGACGAACCGTTCGGCCTCGTCCCGGTCGCGTCCCTTGAGGATCCGGGTGACCGCAGGCTTGAGGTTGTCGTAACGCACCCGGCCCGGGACACCACCGAAGTGTTGGAACGCCAGGACGTGTCCTTCCAGGAACGCCTCCTGCGCCTGGGTGCCGTACGCGACGTGGAACGCCCTGCCAGAGTGCGACAGGCGCATCACGAACATCCAGCGCTTCACCAACGCACCGCCGATGGTGGTGTAGAACTCCCCGAAGTCGACCTCGGCCTCCGCCCCGGGCTCGTGGGTTTGCGGGATGCACACCTCGACGGTGACCAGGTCGAGCTCGACGCGGCGCCGGGCCACGTACCGCGACACGGTCACCTCCGACAAGACGGCGCCGTGCTCGGCCACCAGTCGTTGCCACACCCGCCGGGCGGTATGCCGTTGCTTGCGGTGGACGTCCTTGTCGCCGATCAGCCAGGCGTCGATCACCCCGGCCCACGGGTCCGTCGCCGGCCGCGGCCGGGCCCCATAAGCCTTACGCGGCGGCGGCAGCGCGGACGCCAACGCCGCACGCACCGCCCGCCGGTGGACGTTGTGACGTTCGGCCAACTCCCGGATCGACAGAGCCTGCGTGCGGCGGTCGCGCCGGATCTCCTCGAACAGTTCCACTCGTGAACCCACCTGACCGACCTCCACGTCGCCGAACAAACTGACGTGAAGATCTGACTCCGAGGTGGGGCCAACATTCGTGACGACACACCGCCCCACCCGGCAGCAGCATCACCACCACGCTGGGGCCAAAATTCGTGAAGATCAATGGCCGAAGTGGGGCCAGATCAGGTGACCACACTCAGGGGGGCGACCGACCTCGCAAACGGGGACATCTACATCTCTCCGAACGTCCCGGCCTCGAAGGTGTATGCCGTGGCTTCCCACGAATACGCGCACGCGCGCACGTTCTACAACTATGGGTGGAACATGCAGGCCGCAAATATCGCCCTGAACGCGTGGTTCGGTGGCGGGGACGTGACAGCTCGTGAGCGTGCCGCCGACTGCATGGCCATCGCAGAAGGCGCGACCTGGACGAGCTACACGTCTTGTCAGAATGCGCACTGGCGTCAAGGCGCTCGCATCCTTCTCGCAGGACAGCGACTGCCCTAGCCACAAGGGCGCAGCATCACCGAGGTCTTACTTGTAGAACACCTTGACGCCGCCGTGGCTCGCGCATGTACCCCTGTTGTGGGCCTTGAAGGAGAGGGTGCCGTCATTGCACAGCGCCGTCGGACCTTTACCGGGTGCGACCGTTGCCGGGGCGGGCGCGGGCTGCGCCACCGGTGGTGCGGCCACAGTTGGCGGGGAGCTCGACCCTTGTGCGGTGGCGGTCGCCACGGGCTCCGGCGTTGGTGTCGCTGTGGAGACAAACCCGTCGACGGATGTGGTAGACGACGCCGGTGAAGCTGGAGTCACAGTCGTGACCAGCGCGGACGTGGTTGGCGGTGGGGTGAGCGCACCAACAGTCATGATGATCATGGACGCGCCGAGCGCGACGCCGCCCGCTGCATGGCTTCCCAACCGAGCCCAACCGACCCTGCCCCGGGCCATGGCGATCACCCCGACGACAAGCATGTAGAACCCCAGCATCATTGCGGCGCCGCTGAAACCGGACCTGATGGCACCGATCACACCTGCGAGGGTGACGCCGCCCCAGCCGTACGCCTCAGCCGCGCCGAACCTTCGACCAGTTGATGGTGCGGCATGCCTTGAAACGTGCCTCTTCTTCAGCATCCGGAGAGCGATCGTCGTTTGCACCGGGACAACTGTGATGAAGTGCTCACTCCACGACTCGCCGTCCCAGCATCTCTGCTGATCATCAGGCCGAATCTCTGCTGATCATCGGGCCAAGGCTACCAAGCCGGCCGGATCGCCTACTGCGTATGCCCCTGGCCGACCATGGTCGCCAGGCATAGCAGCGCCATTCTTCTGACCTATCCGCTGTCTTTGTGGCAGTTCCGGTCATTTCACCGCATCGGGCCCACCTGCGGCATAAGGTGCGAAATGCGTCGCCCTCGATGGGTGTCGCGGCGGGGGAGAAACACGTCGGTCGACACTGGTCGCCCCAAGTCCGGCGGGAGCAAGAGGCGGAACCCACGTCAGCTTTGTCCACCTGGACGTCCCTCACTGGGGGGTAGGAGAACGACATGCAAGGAACCAGACGTACCGTCAGCGCCACGCTCGGATTGGCGCTCGCGGTATCCCTTTTCGGCGGCGTCAACCTCGCACAGGCAGCACCGCCGTCAGCGACGACTGTCTACGACGCCATCCCAAGCCCGCTGCCGCCGAACGTGGCCAGTCTCGGCTTCCAGGCAACTCAGACATCGGAGTTCGGCGACCGCGTGAACCTCGCCGGCACGGACCGGATCCTGGACTCGGTCACGGTCATGATGAGTAACTGGGCCCTGTACTCCGAGTACACGTCGGATTCCCGCTACTCCGGGAACACGGCGACGTGGACGCACCCCATCACTGTCAACGTCTACAGCAACACCCTCGACGCCAATGGGGAACCCGACACGCTGCTGGCGACCACGACCGAGGACATCACCATCCCGTGGCGCCCGGAGGCAGACTCAACCTGCGACGGCGGGACGGCCTGGAGGGCGGGCGACGGTAACTGCTACAACGGCATCGCCTTCAACGCGGTGTTCGACCTCAGCAGCATGAACGTCACGTTGCCTGACGACGTCATCGTCGGTGTCGCCTACAACACCCAGACCTATGGCTCCGCACCGATGGGCGCGCCCGGCCCGTACAGCTCGCTCAACGTTGGGATCCCCACGGATGAGGCGGCGACGGTTGGCCACGATGACAACGCGGACAACGTCTTCTGGAACGCGTCATACGAAGGCAGGGCGGTCGGCTTCCGCCAGGACACGAACTGGACACCGAACGGCACTGTGGCCTTCAAGATCACGGCCACCCCGACCCTGGTCGGTCCGCCGGCGAGCAAAGACCAGTGCCTGAAGAGCGGTTGGACGACCTTCAACAACCCGTCGTTCACGAACCAGGGTGACTGCGTGAGCTTCGTCGCCACCGGAGGCAAGAAAACTCTCAACGGCTGAGGCCACTGCACCGCTACCAGCTTCGCGTCAGGTCCCTGGCCCTCCTGGGGCTGGGGACCTGACGCGTTCAGGGACGGCAGATGCTGGTTGGCGGCGCCATGAAGGGTCGAAGATGCCAGCCACGATGTACGCGGGGCCCGAGCGGGAAGTGGAGACGTCCCGAACCACATTTCTGCGCGTCAGAAGTCTAAGACTGGGGTTCACCCCGGATGGCGGACACCTTGATAGCGGGATTCATGATCCCGCAGGCAGGATGTCTTCATGTCGGGCAAGCGCAAGCGCACGAGTTACAC
>JABBOX010000015.1 GCA_012927555.1 Phycicoccus sp. | reverse complement strand
CTGCACGTTCCCCGGCTGCGGACGACCACCTCAATGGACCGACGCGCACCACGTCAAACACTGGATCGACGGCGGGACAACATCCCTGCTCAACCTCACATTGCAGTGCGGTTACCACCACGCCTGGGTCCACCAACGCGACCTCACCGCCACCGTCACCGCGCACGACGTCACCTGGCAAACCTGACCACCGGTCATTTCCTCCGACCTGTTCCGGCTCGCGTCGGCAGGGCCTCCCCGCACGCCCCTGTTGTTCCTCACCGGCGACCAGGATCACCTCACGCCGGTCAGGATGGACCCACGCCGCCAGGAGCGGCTCGGTCTAGCTCTCTTCGAGCGCGACCCTGCCACGGGCGCGGTTCAGAAGCACGATGGCGACCACAATCGGTGCTGCGAGGACGAAGAGCATGACCGCGATCCCCAGCAGCGGAGACAGCGCGAAGCCTGTGCAGACCTCCGGAGTCGTGACCACCGGACCTCCAGAAACGCTTGAGCTCGCCGTGCTGGAGCAGGTTTGGGTCGGTAGCGCGAATACGGCGCCACCGAGCAGCAGTGCCAGACCGGGGCCACCGGGGACGATCAGGGTGCCCAAGAGCTTCTCCGACGGCCGCCAGAGCCGCGAGCTCCACAAGAGGATCACTCCCACCGCCCAGCCGACGACCGGTATTAGCGAGCCGAGGGTGAGCATCACCACCGCCGCGATCTCCAGCCCGAGACCCTGCCTGTGGACCTGGGGTGGCCCCACGTACGCCGGTTGCTCGGGTGGGTCGTCCTCCACCGCTGCTGCCACGATGTCTGCTGGCTCGCCGAGTCGGTCCAGCATCGTCCTGACGGCCGCCTCGTCAGTGCCCGCACCTCCGGCACGGGCGGCCACGATGTGTTCCTGGATCTCGGAGAGCAGTTCTGCGCGCCGATCCAGCGGAAGTCCCTGCGCGGCGTCGGCCAGCCGGGCCAGGTAGTCGTCGACCAGTCGGTCTGTGGTGTTGTTGGTCATGTCGCTTCCTTTGGCAACAGCGCGTCGACGGCGTCGCGGAAACGGCGCCACTCCGCAGCGAAGGCCAGGAGCGCACGCTCGCCAGCCGGGGTGAGGGCGTAGTAGCGGCGCGGTGGGCCCTCGACCGACTCCGCCCAAGTGGTGGACACCCATCCATCGCGACGCAGTCGCGACAGCAGGGGATAGATCGTTCCTTCGCTGATCACCATGCCGTCGGAGTCGCTGAGCTGGCGGACGAGGTCGAAGGCGTAGAGGCTGGTGTCGCTCAGCAGCGACATCACGCAGTACTCCAGAACCCCGCGACGAAGCTGGGACAGCGGCTTCGACTCCGGTGGTATCATGTATTGCAAGGTACTAGGCAGAATACGTAACCGCAAGGGGCAGTTGGCCGAGCCGCTCGCACAGCGCCGGGGACCACGGGAACAATCCACGTTCGACAGAAGTTGAGTCGAGTAGGCGCAAGTTTACGGAGCGTCGGCTTGACAACTCAGGCTGATGCCGAGCAGATTGGGCGCCGAAGCACCACAACATCGAAGCACCACAACAACGTCACACCCAGAGACTCACAGGGGCGAGCAGCGCTCGCCGGCAACTCGTCATACAGGAGACACAAAATGGCACGTGCGGTAGGGATCGACCTCGGTACCACCAACTCGGCAGTCGCCGTCCTCGAGGGCGGCGAGCCCACGATCATCGCGAACGCGGAGGGCGGGCGTACGACCCCGTCCGTCGTCGCGTTCACCAAGAGCGGTGAGGTCCTCGTCGGCGAGATCGCCAAGCGACAGGCCGTCACCAACATCGAGCGAACCGTCCGCTCGGTCAAGCGTCAGATCGGCACCGACTGGTCGAAGAAGATCGACGACAAGTCCTACACCGCCCAGGAGATCAGCGCGCGCATCCTGATGAAGCTCAAGCGCGACGCGGAGGCCTACCTCGGCGAGGCCGTCACCGACGCCGTGATCACCGTCCCGGCGTACTTCGACGACTCCCACCGTCAGGCCACCAAGGAGGCTGGCGAGATCGCGGGCCTCAACGTCCTGCGGATCATCAACGAGCCCACCGCCGCTGCCCTGGCCTATGGCCTGGACAAGGGCAAGGAGGACGAGCTCATCCTCGTCTTCGACCTTGGTGGTGGCACCTTCGACGTCTCCCTGCTCGAGGTCGGCAAGGACCCCGAGGACGGCTTCTCCACCATTCAGGTCCGTGCGACCAACGGTGACAACAAGCTCGGTGGCGACGACTGGGACGAGCGCATCGTCAACCACCTGCTGACGATCGTGAAGAACACCAGCGGCCTCGACCTGGCCAACGACAAGATCGCCATGCAGCGTCTGCGTGATGCTTCCGAGCAGGCCAAGAAAGAGCTGTCCACCGCGACGAGCACCAACATCAGCATGCAGTACCTCTCAATGTCCGAGAACGGCCCGATCCACCTGGACGAGACGCTGACCCGCGCGCAGTTCGAGCAGCTCACCGCCGACCTGCTCGAGCGCGTCAAGGGACCGTTCCGCCAGGTCATCAAGGACGCCAACATCAACGTCAGCCAGATCGATCACGTTGTCCTTGTTGGTGGTTCGACCCGTATGCCGGCCGTCTACGAGGTCGTCACCGCACTCACCGGCGGCAAGACCCCCAACAAGGGTGTCAACCCCGATGAGGTCGTGGCCGTCGGCGCGAGCCTGCAGGCCGGTGTCCTCAAGGGCGAGCGCAAGGACGTCCTGCTGATCGACGTCACGCCGCTGTCCCTGGGCATCGAGACCAAGGGTGGGCTGATGACCAAGCTCATCGAGCGCAACACCGCCATCCCGACCAAGCGCTCCGAGGTCTTCACCACTGCCGACGACAACCAGCCGTCGGTCCTCATCCAGGTGTTCCAGGGCGAACGCGAGATCGCCCAGCACAACAAGGGTCTGGGCACCTTCGAGCTCACCGGTATCGCGCCGGCCCCCCGCGGCGTGCCGCAGGTCGAGGTCACCTTCGACATCGACGCCAACGGCATCGTCCACGTCTCAGCCAAGGACCGTGGCACCGGCAAGGAACAGTCCATGACGATCTCCGGTGGCTCCGCGCTGCCGAAGGACGAGATCGAGCGGATGGTCCGCGAGGCCGAGGAGCACGCGGAGGAGGACAAGGCTCGCCGCGAGGAGACCGAGACCCGCAACACCGCCGAGCAGCTCGTCTACTCCACCGAGAAGTTCCTGGCCGACAGCGCCGACAAGATCCCGGCCGATGGGCGCGGTCCGGTCGACGAGGCACTGGCCGATCTCAAGGCTGCGCTCAAGGAAGACTCCGGTGTTTCGCTGGACGACATCAAGGCCAAGCACGCCAAGCTGTCCGAGGAGTCCCAGAAGATGGGCACCGCGATGTATGCCGCAGCCTCAGCAGCTGAGAGCGCTGAAGGATCCGAGTCCCACGAGGATCACTCGTCGACCGATGCCCCGAAGCCTGGTGACGAGGATGTTGTCGACGCCGAGGTCATCGACGAGACCGAGGAAGACAAGAAGTGACCGAGGCCAAACCGGTCGACCCCAAGCGCGGGGACTCGGAGCCTACGACTTCGCAGGAGTCCGAGCCCACGGGCCCCAAGGTCACCGACAAGCGGCGGCTGGACCCGAAGACCGGAGCGGTGCGCAGCAAGGCACATGCCGCGCCCGACCCGTCACCCGTGACCGACGTGCCAGATGATGTCTCGTCGGTCGAGGGCGATGAGATCCATCCGGACACGACGTTGGCGGAGGACCTGACCCGCGACCTCCAGAGGTTGCAGGCCGAGTACGTCAACTACAAGAAGCGCGTCGACCGTGACCGCGAGCTGCACCATCACGTGGCGGTGGGCAGCGTCGTCGAGGCGCTGCTGCCGGTGCTGGATGACGTCCATCTGGCGCGGCAGCACGGCGACCTCGAGGGCGGGCCGTTCGCGGCCATCGCCGACAAGCTCGAGGCCACCCTGGCCAAGTTCGGCGTGGAGCGTTTCGGCCAGCCCGGCGACGCGTTCGACCCGACGGTCCACGAGGCGCTCATGCACATCGAGGCTGAGCTGGCCGCGGGCACGGAGGTGACTACGGTGGTGCAGGTGCTGCAGCCCGGATACAAGATGGGTGAGCGGCTCGTCCGCGCGGCACGCGTCGCCGTGGCCGACCCGAAGTAACCCGACTGGCAGGAACAGCCCACCACCAAGACCTCGACCGGACACCGCGGATCGCGCGAATCCGGGCCGTAAACGGCCCGAAAGGCGCGATCGGCGGTGTCCGGATGAGAATGTGTGAGAAGGAAAGGGGACGTCGATGGCCAGCCAGGACTGGTTCGAGAAGGACTTCTACGCGATCCTTGGCGTCCCCGCTGACGCCGACGAAGCCGCGGTCAAGAAGGCCTACCGCAAGCTGGCGCGCAAGCTGCACCCAGACCAGAAGCCGGGGGACAAGGCAGCCGAGAAGCGGTTCAAGGAGATCGGCGAGGCCTACGCCGTTCTGTCCAGTCCCGAGGAGCGCAAGCAGTACGACGCGATCCGCTCGATGAGCCATGGGGGCGCCCGCTTCACCTCGGGTGGTCCCGGCGGTTCCGGTGCTGGTTTCGAGGACGTCTTCAGCAACCTGTTCGGCGGTGGCGGAGGCGGAGGTGGCGGTCGTGGAGGGAATGTGCGCTTCAACACCGGGGGCGGTGGTGGTCAGCCAAATATCGAGGACCTGCTCGGGGGCATGTTCGGCCAGCAGGGCGGCGGACGATTTGGCTCCCCTGCGGGACCGCGGCGAGGCGCAGATGTCGAGGCTCAGACGACGCTGTCTTTTCGCGACGCGGTTGAGGGAGCGACGGTGACCTTGAGCAGTGCCAACGGGTCCCGTGTCACCGCCCGTATCCCGGTCGGCGTCAAGGACGGTCAGAAGATACGGCTGCGCGGCAAGGGCAACCCCGGCGACCAGGGCGCCCCGGCGGGCGATCTCATGCTGACGGTGCACGTCCAGCCGCACGCCGTCTTTGGCCGCGATGGCGAGAACCTGTCGGTCGATCTGCCCGTCACGTTCGCCGAAGCCGCACTGGGGGCAACGGTTTCCGTGCCGACGCTGTCCGGCGAACCGGTCAAGGTCCGGATCGCCCCCGGAACCCCGAACGGTCGGGTGTTGCGCGTCAAGGGTCGCGGTATCGCGGCCAAGAGCCACACCGGAGACCTGCTGGCCAAGGTGAGTGTTGCTGTGCCGCACCGGTTGTCGGACAAGGCACGAGAGGCCGTCGAGGTGCTCCGCGATGAAGAAGCCGATGCGGATCCGCGTGCGGACGTGTTCGCCAAGGCTCGGCAGGACTGAGCTATGAGCAGGACTGAGCCATGAGCAGGACTGGGACGTGAAGGCGTCGCGAGGTTCCGGCGGGTTCTCACCCGACGACGAGACCCCGGTCTTCGTCATCTCGGTGGCGGCACAGTTGGCCGGCATGCATGCGCAGACCTTGCGGCAGTACGACCGACTCGGTCTGGTCTCGCCGTCCCGGACCCGCGGTGGGGGGCGTCGCTATTCGGCGCGCGACGTCGCCAGGCTGCGAGAGGTTCAGCGTCTTTCCCAGGACGAGGGCGTCAGCCTGGCCGGCATCCAGCGCATCCTCGACCTGGAGAACCAGGTGCAGGCTCTTCGGGCACGGGTCACCGAGCTTCACGCCGAGCTCGAGACGATGAAGGCGGTGATGGGCTCCGGCCCAAGAGTCTTCGCGGCCGGCCGGGCAGGCGAGATCATCGCGGTGCGTGCAGGTCGGCGGCCCGCCCGCAGCGTGAGCTCGTCCCAGTCCCTCGTCGTCTGGCGCCCGTGCGGCTGACATCGGCCGGACTGCTCGCGCTTTCGGGTCTGGGGCGGAGTCAGGTCTGGGGCGGAGTCAGGACAGGGAGGTCAGCGCGGGCGAAGTCGGCGCCAACGCACAAGATCGCGTGTCCAGTGATCTTTGCCAGGGCATAGGTGAAGCAGTCTCCATAGTTGAGCGAGGCAGGGTGTCGTCCCCTGCCGTACGTACGCCAGGCTCGAAGGCCCAGCTCGAACTGCTCCTCGTCAAAGGGCGCGAGCTCGATCTGCAGTGATCGGATGGCATCCAGGGCGGTCAGGGTGGTCGTCCTTGACTCGAGCACGATTCCCAGCTCCAGCCCGGTCGCTGAGCTCATCAGCCGGTGATCGCTGTCCCGTAGCTGCCGGCTGAGCCACTCAGCACCGGGCTCGGCGCGGACGATGGCCATCACCGCAGAGGTATCCACCACGATCGAGGTCACGCCGGAACGCCATGCTCGTCGTACCCGATGACCTGGTCGTCGGATCGGGGGTCATGCGTGGCCCCTGCCGCATAGTCGGCTGCGAGCAGTCGCGACGCCGCAATGATGTCCGGTTTGGGGATGCTCCGGACACGTTCGAGACGTTCGCGGAGGGCGACCGTCACCGCCTCCGTGATCGACTCGTGGGTTGTAGCCGCCAGTTCGCGGGCGAGCCGGTCGGCCTCATCTGTCTTGATACTCAGTGCCATCTATCGATTCTAGATCACGGATACTGATTCTAGAAAGCCGTTTCCAGCGCGTCCACGAACGCCCCGTAGGTCGCCGGGCTGAACAGCACGAAACGCACCAGGTCCAGGTCGCCCAGGTGAGGTGACGAGCGGACGGTGGCGACCGCGATACGGGCAACCTCTGCCGCGTCCCAGCCATAGACCCCGGCGCTCACGGCAGGGAACGCGATCGACCGGGCGCCGGGGCGGGCCCCCGCCCCCCCC
>JABBOX010000242.1 GCA_012927555.1 Phycicoccus sp. | reverse complement strand
GTGATCAGCCGCGCGACCGCGTGCACGGTGTCGCCGCCCGGTCCCGGTGCCAGGTCGAACAGATCGCCCTCGTCGGTCAGGACATTGGCCTCGAGCAGCGCGATGGCGCCCTCCCAGCCGAGAGCCTCGATGTCGAAGGCACCCCGGGACGCCAGCGCGGAAAGCCGCTCGCGCAGCTGGGCTGGGCAGTGCCGGGAGTTGGGACAACGGATGTCCTTGTCGCCATCCTTCTCCACGGCCAGCTCGGTGCCGCAGTCCGGGCAGTGCGTCGGCATCACGAAGGCACGCTCGGACCCGTCACGCAGGTCGACGACCGGGCCGACGATCTCGGGAATCACGTCACCGGCCTTGCGCAGAACGATGGTGTCGCCGATCAGCACGCCCTTGCGCACGACCTCGAAGGCGTTGTGCAGCGTGGCCATCTCGACCGTGGACCCAGCCACCTTGACCGGCTTCATCACCCCGAACGGCGTCACCCGCCCGGTTCGTCCGACGTTGACCCGGATATCGAGGAGCTTGGTCGTGACCTCCTCGGGTGGGTACTTGTAGGCGATCGCCCAGCGTGGAGCCCGCGAGGTCGAACCGAGACGGCGCTGGACCGCGGCCTCGTCGATCTTGATGACGATGCCGTCCAGCTCGTGCTCGACCGAGTGCCGGTGCTCCCCGAAGTGGTCGATATAGGCCTGCACGGCCCCGATGTCGTCGAGCACCTGGTAGTGGGTGGACACCGGCAGACCCCAGTCGCGCAGGACGGCATAGGTCTCACTCTGGCGGTCCATCGCGAAGCCCTCTCGCGCACCGATCCCGTGAACCAGCATCCGCAGCGGACGACTGGCGGTGACGCGAGGATCCTTCTGGCGCAACGATCCTGCGGCCGCGTTGCGCGGGTTGGCGAACGGCGCCTTGCCGACCTCGACGAGCGCGGCGTTCAGCTCGGCAAACGCTGCGACCGGGAAGAACACCTCGCCACGGATCTCGATGCTCGCCGGGTGATCGGCGCCTGTGAGCTGGTGTGGGATCCCCTCGATCGTGCGCACGTTGTTCGTGACGTCCTCGCCGGTGCGCCCGTCGCCGCGGGTCGCGGCACGGACCAGGCGACCGCGTTCGTAGAGCAGGTTGATGGCCAGACCATCGATCTTGAGCTCGCACAGATAGTGGTATGCCGTGCCTCCATCGGACGCAGCACCGCCGCCCTCGGACGCCGTGTCGCGCTCGACCCGCGCGGCCCACGCCGCGAGCTCCGCGGCGCTGAAGGCGTTGTCCAGGCTGAACATGCGCTCGAGGTGTTCGACCGCTGCAAAGTCCGTGGAAAACGACGCGCCGACCTGCTGGGTGGGACTGTCGGGAGTGCGCAGCTCGGCGTACTGGTCCTCGAGCGCGTTGAGCCGGCGGACCAGCTCGTCGTACTCACCGTCGCTGACGGTCGGCGCATCCTTGACGTGGTAGCTGAACTGGTGAGCACGCACCTGCTCGGCGAGATCGGTCCACTCGTGGCGGACCTCATCAGGGACGTCGGTCGGCAGGTCGGTCACAGCCCACATCCTGCACCACACCGACGACAGCGCACTCCCCCGCGGATCGCCACCCACGCGAACATCGCCGGCTGCTCACCGTCGACGGGACCGTCCGATCATCACCGCTGCGCTCAGAACAACAGCGGCACCGACGAACTGCGGCCACTGGAGCCGTTCGTGCAGCACCAGAACGCCCAGGGCAACCGATACCACCGGGATCAGGTAGGTGACCGACGTTCCGACGGTCGGACCAGCCGCGCGCACGACGTCGTACTGGAAGGACATCGCGATGCCGGTGCCGACGACGCCGAGGGCCAGGACCGCGAGCACCGGCCAGAGGACCGAGCCGCCTTCGGTGTTCGCATGCAAGGACCACGGCGCCGCCAGCGACAGGTGGGTGCGCTGGGTGAGCCACCAGATCGGCAGGGCGACCAGCATCTGCGCGGCGGAGGTCAGCATCTGCGCGGCAGGCAGCGTGAGCCCGCCGAAGTCCCACTTGGTCAGAAAGCGCTTGGTATAGGTCCAGCCGACGCCGTAGGACGTTCCGGCCACCAGCGTGATGCCGAACCCGAGGAGGTCAGGCCGCCCCTGGGACTGCCAGGGCTGCATGATCACCAGGACCCCGATGAAGCCGACGATCACCCCGACGATCTTGCGCGTTTCGATCTTGTCGTGCTTGAGCAGCAGCAGGCTGAACAGCACGGTGGCGATAGGCGTGATCGAGTTCCCGATGCCAGCCAGGGCAGAGCTCACCCGCTCCTCGCCCAGGGCGAACAGGCTGAACGGCAGGCTGCCCAGGAAGAAGCCGGTGACCATCAGGTGTCCCCAGATGCGCCGGTCCCGGGGCAGCCGGCCGCGCGCTGCCGTCAGCAGGAGCAGCAGAACGGTCGCACCGCTGAGGATGCGCAGTCCGGAGATCTGCAGCGGCGCAAGGGATCTCAGGCCGACCTTCATCAGCAGGAAGCTCGATCCCCAGATGAACGCGAGCGCCGTGAACTTGATCTGCCACGGAACACGGGTGACCTTCATGGCCTCGGTCGTCGCAGGACCAACGCCTTTGGTGCCGGCTGTTGGGTTGGTCGTCGGGTGGGCAGTCACGTGATGGTCAACTCCCAGCGGTCTCGGTCAATGCCCGGGCCGCGTCCATGGCCAGTCGTTGGACACGTTGGGCACCCGACGGTGTGAGCCCGGCCAGCCCGCAGGCTGGCGTGAGGGTCACGTTGGACAGGTCCGCGAGAGGCAGTCCGACGCGGCGCCACGCCTCGACCAGCGGGTTGATGACGTCCGTGACTTTGACGCGGGTCTCGTCGGTGGGAACCGCTCCCGCCCAGAGCTCGACGCCGGACTCGACGGTGGCGGCGACGGACTCCCACCCCTTGGGGGTCAGCAAGGTGACATCGAGCGACACGGCCTTGACACCGGTATTCCGCAGCAGCACCAGCGGCACGTTCGGTGCGCAGCAATGCACGACGGTATGCCTGTCGCCGGCGGCTTCGATGACGTCGCGCAGTCCCTCGGCCGCGACCGTGGGGTCGATCGCGCGGATCCGGCCGAAGCCAGATGCCGTGGGCAGCTCTCCGGACAGGACCGACGGCAGTCCGGGTTCATCGATCTGGACCACGAGGGTCGCCTTGGGGACGAGGCGGGCGAGCTCACCAAGATGGACGCGCAGTCCCTCCGCGAGCGAGCCGATCAGGTCGCGCGTGGCGCCGGCATCGACCACCGAACGCTCGCCGCGATGCAGCCAGATCGAGGAGGCAAGGGTCCAGGGTCCGGCGATCTGCACCTTGAGGTCACCGTCGTAGCCGTCGAAGGCCTCAGCCAGCTCGTCGAGGTCCTGCCGCAGCAGCGCTGCCGTGCGGTGAGAGTCCCGCCCTGCGCGGTCGACGAACCGCCATCCCATGGGTTGCAGGTCGACCTTCAGATCGGCGAGCAGCCCGGCGCCCCGACCGATCATGTCGGCTCCAGGCCCGCGCGCAGGAAGCTCTGGCAGATACGGCAGTCCGTCCTCGGAGAGCAGCTCTCGAACGACTGACAGCGCGTGGTGTACATCCGTGTCGGGCCACGACCCGACCCCCGTGGCTCTGCTCACGCCGGCGAGCCTATCTGGGCTGAAACCGGTCCGACGGCGGGCGGCCTGAGTGTCCCTGTGCTGGCAATGGTGGCGGACCCGACCACTCTCGTGCCTTCATACAGCACAACGGACTGACCAGGAGCCACACCGCGGATACGACGTTCGAGGCGGACCTCGACCTTGTTGCCATCGGCCCACGCCGTCGCAGGGATCTCCTCACCATGGGCCCGAACCTGCGCGCCCACCGACACCACACCCTCCGGTGCCGGACCGCACCAGCGAGCGTGCTCCCCGGTGATGGTGTCGACGCCCAGGAGCTCGCCGGCGCCGACCACGACAGTGTTGGTGCTGGGCCGCACCTCCACGACGTAGCGGGGCTCACCGCCGGCGGCTGGCTGGCCGAGGTGGAGCCCGCGACGCTGCCCGACCGTGAAGGCGTAGGCGCCGGAGTGCTCCCCGACCTTGGTCCCGTCGGTCTCCACGATGTCGCCGGCCTGCTCACCGAGGCGGTCGGTCAGCCACTTGCGGGTGTCGCCATCGGGGATGAAGCAGATGTCGTGGCTGTCGGGCTTGGCCGCGACATAGAACCCGCGCGCCCTGGCCTCCTCGCGGATCTGGGGCTTGGCCGTGTCGCCCAGGGGGAAGAACGACCGGGCCAGCTGCTCCTCGTCGAGCACGCCCAGAACGTAGGACTGGTCCTTTGCCATATCGACCGCACGGTGCAGCTCCCTTGTGCCAGAAGGGTTTTCGACGATCTGGGCGTAGTGACCAGTCGCCACCGCGTCGAACCCCAACGCCAGCGCCTTGTCCAACAACGCCGCGAACTTGATCTTCTCGTTGCAGCGCAGGCAGGGGTTGGGGGTGCGTCCAGCCGCGTACTCGGCGATGAAGTCCTCGACCACGTCATGGGTGAATCGCGCGGCCATGTCCCAGACGTAGAAAGGAATCCCGAGCATGTCCGCGACGCGTCGGGCGTCACCCGCGTCCTCGATGGTGCAGCAGCCGCGCGCGCTCTCGCGGAGCGTGGCGGCGTTCTGGCTCAGCGCTAGATGCACCCCCACGACCTCGTGTCCCGCCTCGAGCATCCGCGACGCAGCCACCGCGGAGTCGACGCCGCCGCTCATGGCGGCCACAACGCGCATCAGTTCCTCGGCTTGGCGGTCGTGCTCGTCGCCGCCTGGGCCCTTTGCGCCCGCTCGACCGCTGCCGGCAGCGCCGCCAGGAACGCGTCGACGTCCGCGGCGGTGGAGGTGTGTCCGAGCGTGAGCCGCAGCGCGCCACGGGCCTGTTGTTCCGGTATACCCATGGCGATCAGAACGTGGCTGGGCTGGGGAACGCCGGCCTGGCAGGCGGAGCCGGTGGAGCACTCGACCCCAGCTGCATCCAGCAGATAGAGGAGGGAGTCACCGTCACAACGGGGAACGAGCAGATGCGCATTGCCCGGAAGACGCCGTATGCCGTCGCCCGGCTCCCAGTCGCCGGTCACCTGGACTCCGAAGCCGGCATCCTGGGCGCCGCGAATCAGCTTGTCGCGAAGGGCAATAAGCCGCTCAGAGTTCGCCACCCTATTGGCGGTCGCGTGCTCCAGGGCCACGGCGAAACCTCGGATCGCCGGGGTGTCCAAGGTGCCGCTGCGTAGCTGGCGCTCCTGGCCTCCGCCGTGTGACAAGGGCACGAGGGTGGCATCACGTCGCACCAACAGTGCGCCCACACCCTGCGGACCACCGACCTTGTGGCCGCTGACACTCATCAGGTCAAGCCCGCTCTTGGCGAAGTCCACGTCAACCTGGCCGGCCGCCTGCACGGCATCACTGTGCACCGGGATGCCGAACGCGTGCGCCACGGCGGCGATCTCGGCAATCGGCTGAACGGTGCCGACCTCGTTGTTGGCCCACATCACGCTGACGAGCGCTACGGAGTCGGGGTCGGCCTCGATGGCGGTACGCACCGTCTCCGGGTGCACACGACCGACGTGGTCGACCTCGAGCCAGGTGACCTTGGCACCCTCGTGTGCTTCGAGGAAGTCGACACAGTCGAGGACTGCGTGGTGCTCAACCACGCTGACCAACAGCCGCACGCGGCGGGGATCGGCGTCGCGTCGGGCCCAGAACAAGCCCTTGATGGCCAGGTTGTCGGACTCGGTGCCGCCAGAGGTGAACAACACCTCCGAGGGACGGGCGCCCAGGGCCTGGGCAATCGTCTCGCGGGACTCCTCGACCACGCGCCGTCCAGCCCTGCCAGAGGTGTGCAGGGAGGAGGCGTTGCCGACCGTGGCCATCTGCGCCGTCATAGCCTCGATCGCTTCGGGCAGCATCGGCGTGGTCGCCGCATGGTCGAGGTAGACAAAGGAGCCGCGCACCCATCGAGTCTAAGTGCGAGCGCACAGGCGCCGAACAACGCGATGTGGCCCCCGCGGTGTCGTCGTTACAGCCGTCAAACGTGCACGAGACGGCATAACCCGCAGGCTTCGTGCTCAGCAACCGAGCCAACGGGTCGTCCTGCACGTTTGACGGCGCCACCTTGCGGTTGCCTCACATCGGGTCAGAGTCGCTCCAGCCAGGCGTGACCGGGGTGGACCTTTGCGAGCGTGTCCCTCAGCCACGCCCGCTGGTCCTCGTCGAGCATCGGCACCACGGCCGAGAAGTCCGCCTCGTCCCTGGGAAACGCCTGACGAGCCTTGAACAACAGCAGGATCTCGGGGTTGATATAGCGGATGCCCCGGTCGTCCAGCCAGGTCGCCGACTCCAACGGCATGGTCATCGACAGGAGCCTGCGGTTGACCCATTGCCCGGGCTCGGCCGGGTCACAGATCACGTCGTACTCCCATGGAGAGGCGGCGTTGCGACGTAGCCACATCTGAAGGAAGTCCTGCGGGAACTTGTCGTCCGGGTCGTCGGCCATGATCGGGCTCAACGTTCCGCCATCGTTGCGCCAGATGTGAGCCCGACCCGCGAGGTGCTCGCGGAATGCCCCCAGGTCCCCTCGCCGGATGGCGATGTCGACGTCCTCGTGCGGACGGGTCACGCCACTGAACGCCTGCGCCGCCCAGCCACCAACGACCCACCAGCTGCCGGCGTAGCCGTCCAGGAGCTCGGATGCGTCCTGCGGCGTGTGCGATGTCCACACGCCGTACAGCTGGGTGAAGTCCTCATCGCTCAGGTCGTTCAGGGCCAGGGCAGGCAA
>JABBOX010000038.1 GCA_012927555.1 Phycicoccus sp. | reverse complement strand
TGCGCGTGCAGCAGGTATGGACGGGTCCCCTTGTCTGACAACGTCGAGCCGTCTGACACCGTCGATCCGTCTGCCACCGTCGATCCGTCGGACGCCCTTGGTCGGTCCGGCCCCGCCCCCACCGGACAGGGCTTCGGCCGCCTCCTCGTCGCGGTCTACGGAGTCTTCGCGCTCGCAGCGACTGCACGTTCCGCGGTACAGATCGCCACCAAGCTCAGCGAGGCCCCGCTTGCCTACCTGTTGTCGGCTTTCGCCGGGATCGTCTACATCGTCGCGACGGTCTCGCTGGCTCGCGGGGACGCGACCTCGCGGCGTCTCGCGACGATGGCCATCAGCATCGAGCTGGTCGGCGTGCTCGTGGTCGGCGGCGCGAGCAGGCTGTTCCCCGACTCCTTCCCCCACGCAACGGTGTGGACCGGTTTCGGCAGCGGTTACGGTTTCGTGCCCTTCGTGCTCCCGTTCGTCGGACTGTGGTGGCTGCGTCACACACGCTGACTGGCGACGATCGGAGTGTCGCTGAGGTTCGGCCGGCCTTGGTGCAGCTGCATGGCGCTGGTGATGAGGGCGAAGTGGCTGAAGGCTTGCGGCGTATTGCCCAGCTGCCGGTTCGCGGCCGGGTCCCATTCCTCACTCAGGAGCCCGACATCGTTGCGCAGGCTCAGCAGCCTCTCAAAGAGTGCGACAGCCTCGTCCCTTCGTCCGGCGCCCTGTAGTGCGTTCACGAGCCAGAAGGAACACGCGAGGAAGACACCTTCACCGCCCGGCAGCCCGTCGTCGCTGTCCTGCGTCCGGTAGCGCATGACGAAACCGTCCTGCGTCAGGTCCCGCTGGATGGCCTCGATCGTGCCGATGACGCGGTGGTCGTCCGGGGGGAGGAAACCGACTCTCGGGATGAGCAAGAGGCTCGCGTCGAGGTCCGTGCTGTCGTAGGACTGGACGAAGGTGTTCAGCTCGGTGTTGAACCCGCGGGTCATCACCTCGGCGTGGATCGTCTCGGCCAGCGCAGCCCATCGGTCGGCCGGGCCGGGCAGCCCGGAGTCTCGGACCCCTTTGACCATCCTGTCGGCGGCGACCCAGGCCATGACCTTCGAGTGGGTGAAGTGCCGGCGGGGCCCGCGCATCTCCCACAGGCCGTTGTCCGGCTGGTCCCAGGCCCCCTCGAGGTGCTCCATCAGGGCGATCTGCAGGTCCCAGGAGTCGTCCTCGGCGGTGAGCAGGGCGTTGCGTGTCAGAGAAAGACCGTCCAGGACCTCCCCCCAGACGTCGAGCTGGAGCTGGCCGGCAGCGGCATTGCCGGTACGCACCGGCAAGGACCCCTCATAGCCGGCCAGCCAGGTCAGCTCGGTCTCAGGCAACCGACGTCGCCCTGAGATGCCATACATGATCTGTAGCTTCGCGGGATCCCCGGCGACGGCCCTCAGCAACCATTCCCGCCAGGCCGCGGCCTCCTCCGTGTACCCGGCCCCCAGCAGGGACTGCAGGGTCAGCGTGGCATCCCGAAGCCAGCAGTACCGGTAGTCCCAGTTCCGTGGGCCACCGATCTGCTCGGGCAGGGAGGTTGTCGCGGCGGCGACGATGCCGCCAGTGGGTGCGTAGGTCAGGGCTTTCAGCGTGATCAGGGAGCGTTGGACCGCGTCCTTGTAAGGGCCCGCAGCCTGGCTCCTTCCGGACCATTCCGTCCAGAACTCCTCGGTGCCTTGCAAGGCCTTCTCAGGGTTCACCGACCTGGGGCGGGGCAGGTGGCTGGGCGTCCAGGTCAGCACGAAAGGCACCCGCTCCCCCGCATGCACCGTGAAGTCGCTGACAGTGTGCAGGTTCTCGCCCCGCAGGGGAGCTGGTGTGTCCAGGTATGCCGCGTCCGGCCCGGCCACCGCGCTGATCCCCCGTCTCTCCCGGCGGACCCACGGCACGACCTGGCCGTAGTCGAAGCGCAACGCCAGCTCACCGTGCATACGCACCGCCCCGCTCAGACCTTCGACGATCCGGACGATGTCGACAACCTCGTCGCGAGGCGGCATGAAGTCCGTGACCCGCACGCGCCCGTCAGCCGACTCCCACTCCGTCTCCAGGATCAAGGTCCCCGGACGGTATCGGCGGGTGGTACAGGATCCCCCTGCCGCAGGAGCAAGCAGCCACCGACCGGCCTTCGGCGAGTCGAGCAGAGCGGCGAAGCAGGCCGGAGAGTCGAAGTGCGGCAGACACAGCCAGTCGATCGAGCCATCCGTGCCGATGAGGGCAGCAGTGTGCAGGTCTCCGATGATCGCGTAGTCCTCGATCCTCGCCATGGTCACCGTCCCTTCATCTCGAGCACGACCTTCACATCATCCTCGCGCCGGCTGAAACCCTCGGCGAATTCGGCCACAGCGACCCGACGGGTGATCAGCCGGGCCAACCAGCGCTTGTCACTCCGCTCCAGCGCCGTCACAGCCGCCGTGTAGTGGCGTCGGTTGGCGTTGACACTGCCGAAGACCACTTCGTTGCCAAGAACCGCACCCCTGTTCACCAGCCCGATGTCAACGGGCTTCTTCGTTCCCGGACGAGACACCCCGGTCAGACAGGTGATGGCATCTGTCGCACCGCACTTCATCGACTCCAGAACCACCGAGCTGACCCCCGTGCACTCGACCATCACATCCGCTCGAACGCCCGAGTCCGTGAGTGTGTCCGTGTGGTAGACCGCTCCGAGATCGCGGACCAGGCCCGGTTTCGGGCCGTCAGTGACCCGGTCGAACACATGGACCTCGAGCCCCCGTTGGACGGCCAAGAGTGCGGCGAGCAGGCCGACGGGTCCGGCACCAGTGACAACGGCCACCTTCGGGTCGAAGAAGGCGCGACCACCGATCCTGTCGATCTGCTCCCACGCCTTGGCCACGATGGTCGTCGGCTCGAGGAGGACCCCGACGTCAGCCAAGCCATAATCGAGGACCACGAGCCCCTCCGGGTCGGCCCTCCACTGCTCGCGGGCGAAACCGTGCAGACCTTTGATGCCGTGTTCGGTGTACAGGCCATTTCGGCACATGTCCCACTCCCCCCGGGCGCACGCAGGACACGGCACTGGATCCGGTCGACGGACGATCCCTACGACCAGGTCACCCGCCGAAACGCCGGAACCTCGTGGGGCTTCCATCACACGCCCGAGATTCTCGTGTCCCAGCGCGAGGAACGACTCACCCGATGGCGCCTGGCCATACTCCCCCGCGACGATCTCCCTATCGGTGCCGCACAGCCCCACTGCCAACGACTCGACCAGGACCGACCCCTCCCCTGCTGGCGGCTCCGGGACCTCCCTGAGTTGCAGAGAGTCCTTTGTCCCCGGGGTGACGGTCAACGCTTGCATCGTGCTCCCTTACATCGTGTTCCCGTGCATCGTGCTCCCGGGACCAACAGCCTCCGATCGGAGCCGGCGATGTCGGCGAGAGCGCGCCCTGCGCTCACATAGAAGCCAGCTCGCTCAGTCGCCGCGGCTGAGTCTGCCCAGTGAACCGGGGCCGGACCCAGCGCCATACGGCGATAGCAGCCCCGACGGCCAGTGCAGCGATCAACACTCCGGCAACGATGTCCTGGGCATGGTGGACATGCGCAGCCACGCGGGCGACCCCCACCAGGATGCTCGCGACCAGCAGCACCGCTCCCAGCGACCTGCGGTAGGTCATCACCAGGAGAGCCACAGTGGCACCCAACGCTGTGTGATCGGAGGGGAAACCGTTGTCTGCGGGGTGGGCAAACAGCGGGGTGACCGACGGATCGACGACAAAGGGTCGGGGATCTGTGTGGATAGCCGCGGCAAGCTGGATCAGCGCCACCGCAATCACCAGCGACACGATCGCTTGAACAGCCAACCCAACCTTGTCCTGACGGGGAAGGAACAGCCAGGTGGCTGCGGCCGCGATAAGGATGGGAAAGAGAAGGTACTGCGCGGTGAGAGTGATCAGGCTGTCCATGATGTCGCAGCCTGACAGACGTTTCTGGGCGAATTGTGGGAGGACGATCCTCAGCCTGCGGAGTGTGGTCAGTGACACACCTCACCAGAGCTCCATCAACTTGAATAGGAAGTTAGGTAAGCCTTATCTTAGATAGAGGCGCTCCACCCCCGTCCGACGAATGAAGTTGAGGAACACCAGTGAGCTTGACGAAGACCATGCTGCTTGGCTTCATCGCCGGCGTCACCATCCTGTTGGGGTTGCCGATCGGCAGGCTTCGCACGCCCGCACCAGCACTTCGTGCGCTGCTTAACGCCACCGCCACCGGCGTGCTGCTCTTTCTCTTCTGGGACGTCCTCTCAGCCGCCTGGACTCCCATCGATGAAGCCCTGACCTCAGTGCACGAAGGCAACGGTGGGCTGGGAACTGCTGCCGGCTACGGAGTGCTGTTCGTCATCGGCCTGGGCGCCGGGTTGCTGGCGCTGGTGTACTACGAACGCTGGATGGCGCGACAGTCCCCACTGGCGCAGACAAACCTGGAAGGTCCGGTTCGCCACGGCCCAGGGGCGATGGGCGTCACCGAGACCAGAGCCGGGCGCCCGAGCCGGATCGCCACATGGTCGGCCGCGCGCCGGCTCTCACTGCTGATCGCCGTGGGTATTGGCCTGCACAACTTCGCCGAGGGTCTGGCCATCGGTCAGTCGGCTGCCAGGGGCGAGATCTCCCTCGCCCTTCTGCTGGTCATCGGTTTCGGCCTGCACAACGCAACCGAAGGCTTCGGCATCGTTGCGCCTCTGGCCGGCGACCTCGACGCCGAGGGCAAGCCTCTCCGTCCGAGCTGGGGGTTCCTGTTGGCGATGGGCGCCATCGGGGGCGGGCCCACGTTCGTGGGAACACTCGTGGGTCACCAGTTCACCAGCGAGCCCGTCAGCGTCATCTTCCTGAGCTTGGCCGCGGGATCGATCCTGTATGTCGTCACACAGCTGGTCGGCATCGCTACCCGGACCAAACGCCCAGACCTGCTGGCCTATGGGCTGCTTCTGGGCTTGGTCGCCGGTTTCCTCACTGATGGCATCGTCATCGCAGCTGGGGTGTAGCCCAACAGGATCAGCACGTCGTCCTTGAGCGAACCGTTGACTGGCTGTCTCGGTCGCACATGTCGCCAACGCAGCACGAGCCGCTTGTCATCGTCGAGCTTTCGCAAGCTCTTCGATGATCAAGCGGCCCGTGCCTGGTTCATTTGTCGGCTACCCGACTAGGGCGTGTCTCCTAAATATCTGCGTGTGACTGCGCGATGGTTGGGTCATGTCTCGTTTTGCTCTTCTCACCGACGCGCAATGGGCCCGGATTGAGCCTTTGATGCCGTCCTCTGATGGTCGCCGTGGCCGGCCTTTCCGTGATCATCGTGTGGTGGTCGAAGGCATCATCTACCGGTTCCGTGTCGGTGTCCCGTGGCGTGATCTCCCGGCCGAGTTCGGGCCGTGGCAGACCGTCTGGAAGCGCCACCGAAAGTTCAGTGGCGACGGCACGTGGGACAAACTCTTGGCCAAGCTGTTGGCGCAGGCCGACGCTGCCGGTGACATCGACTGGACCGTTTCGGTGGACTCCACGATCAACCGTGCACACCAGCACGGCACGAACCTGCCGCGAGCCGATCCGGCCACAGGGGGATCTGTGGAGTTACAAGAATCTGCTCGACGAGCCACCTGACCATGCGGTCGGACGCTCCCGCGGCGGGCTGTCCACCAAGATCCACCACCTGTGCGACGGCAAGACCAGACCCCTGGTCATCCTTCTGACGCCGGGACAAAGCGGCGACTCTCCGATGTTCAAACCCCTGATGGAATCACTGTCAGTGGCCCGGATCGGACCGGGCCGGCCGCGGACCCGCCCCGAGAAGGTGCTGGGCGACAAGGCCTACTCAAGCAAGGCGAACCGCGAACTCCTGCGAAACCGCGGGATCCGGGCCGTGATCAGCGAACCCTCTGACCAGAAGGCCAACCGCAAACGACGCGGCCAAGCCGGCGGCAGACCACCAGCGTTCAACACCGACACCTACAAGCAGCGCAACACCGTCGAACGAGGCTTCAACACCTTCAAGCAATGGCGCGGCCTCGCGACCCGCTACGACAAACTCGCCCTGACCTACCGAGGCGGCGCCGTGCTCCGCGCCATCACCATCTGGCTACGCCAATAAATAGACACGCCCTAGCTGAACCAGCTGAATTAGTTGAACCAGCTGGTGAAACTGTCGTACCAGCTGTGGTGGCCGTCGTCACCGTGGTGGCCATCGTCACCATCGTCACCATCGTCACCATCGTCACCATCGTCACCATCGTGAGTTCCAGCGGCCGTGACCGTGATGTCCTTTGTCGCCGTGTTGCCGGTGCCGTCCGCGTTGGTAGCGGTCAGCGTCACCGTGTAGGTACCGGCCGCGGCGTAGGTCACCGACGGGCTCTGAAGGGTCGAGGTCGTGTTGTTACCGAGATCCCACGCCCACGACGTCGGGGTCTCCGACGAAGTGTCGGTCATGGCGACCGTCAACGGGTCGGTCGCCGAGACGGCCGAGGTGAAGCTCGAGACGGGAACAACCACAACCGGGGCGGCCGTGACCGTGATGGTCTGCGTCACCGGAGCGCTGGCACCGCTGGCGTTGCTGACGATCAGCGTGACGTCGTAGGTGCCTGCCGCGGTGTAGGTCACCGCGGGCGGGTTCTGCGCGTTCGAGGTCGAGCCGTTACCGAACGTCCACAACCAAGACGTCGGAGCGCCGGTCGAGGTGTCGGTCAGCGTGACCGCCAACGGGGCGATCCCGGAAGTGGCCGAAGCGGTGAAGCCAGCCGTGGGCGCCG
>JABBOX010000163.1 GCA_012927555.1 Phycicoccus sp. | reverse complement strand
GCGGGGTGGCTCTTGCCCCTGCTCGAGGGCTCCCTTTATGGGGCTGCGAGCCACCCCTCAACCCTCCGGTATGCATCAGCTCTGTTCGAGCCCGTCAACACTCCGGCATACCTGAGTCTCGCTACAAGCGGATGAGCATCTTGCCGGTGTTGGCGCCGGCCAGGAGGTCCCGGAAACCGTTGACAGCATTGTCGATTCCGTCGACAACCGTCTCGCGCCAGACGATCTTTCCCTCGGCCAGCCACTGACCGACCTCTGCCTCGAACGCGGGGCGAAGGTCCTCGTGGTCGAAGACGATGAATCCGCGCAGGGTCAGGCGTTTGCCGATGATCATCGGCATGTTGCGAGGGCCGGGCGCCGGCTCGGTGGCGTTGTAGACCGAGATCATTCCGCAGACGGCGACGCGGCCACGGGGGCGAAGCGCTGAGAGGGCGGCCTCGAGATGGTCGCCACCGACGTTGTCGAAGTAGACGTCGATGCCCTCGGGTGCAGCCTCGGCCAGACCCTTGCGGATCGGCGTCGCCTTGTAGTCGATGGCAGCGTTGAAACCGGCCTCGTCCCGAAGCCACGTGGTCTTGTCGGGGCCACCTGCGCTACCGACGACGTGTGATGCGCCCTTGAGGCGGGCGAGCTGCCCGACCAGCGACCCGACAGCCCCAGCCGCAGCGGACACGAATACCCGGTCACCTTCGGCGAATTCGCCGATGCGCAGCAGGCCGGCGTAGGCGGTCAGGCCCGGCATACCGAGAACGCCGAGGTAGGCCTGCGCCGGCGCAACGCTGGTGTTCAGGATGCGAGCCGTCTTGCCGTGAACCAGCGACCTTGTGCGCCAGCCGAGCCCATGGATCACCGTGTCGCCGATGGCAATGGGCGAGCCGTTGCCGTCCATCGCACCGTCTCCCACCTGTTCGACGGTGCCCACAGCAGCGCCGTCCATCGGTTGGTCGAGCTGGAAGGGCGGGACATACGACTTGGCGTCGTTCATCCGGCCGCGCATGTAGGGGTCGACGGACAAGAAGGTGTTGCGGACGAGGATCTCGCCGTCGTCCGGAGGGGGGAGCTCAACATCGACGAGGGCGAAGTCCTCATCGACGGGGACTCCTTGGGGGTGGCGGGTCAGGTGCCATTCGCGGCTGATGGTCATGCAGCCATCCTCACATCGATGCGGGTCGGTCTCGTCCGGGCGGTCACTCGCGGAATGTTCTCGCGGTCTGTCTGGTTGCTCGGATAGACTGATAGAAGCCGGTCGAAAGGTCGGTTCCGGCCGCGAGGTCGGTGTTGACAAGTGAACAGTGCGACGTGTGCCACCCCATGGGGGTGATCGGTTTCGACGTTGATCGTCATTCCAGGAGAAGCGGGTCGAGGACGCAGGGTTAACTCGTTAACGATCCTTGCAAACTAATAGGTGCCGATTCCAATCGCGCCAGCTTCAACCTCGCCGCCTGAGCGAGCTCTGAAGCCGTCAGCCTAGGCTTGCTTTCGGCCTAGTTCCTGACGTCAGCTAGAAAGCTTGCTGGGCGCCCTTGTCGTGGGGGTTGCCCGGGACTCTTACACGACTGGGCCTGTCAGTGAACGTGTGCGTGCGAGCACTGGGGCCGAGAAAATCCATAGCGCGCTGCACCCGGAGAAGTCCTGGTTTATTGTCAGCGGACGCGGGTTCAATTCCCGCCACCTCCACCACTCATGGGCACGTCGCGCTGGACACCGTCAATGACGAGGGCCCGATCATGCGATCGGGCCCTTTGTCGTTGGCCACTGAGCCGACTCAGGTCGAGAGCCTCAGGATGGCCTGCCCCGACAGTGTTCTGATCTCAACGGCCGCGATGTCCCGGCGGGCCAGCGAGCTCGCACCCAGGACGGTGAGTTCGCGGTTGGGCAGTGCGCTCCAGGTCGCGACCTGTTGCTCGACACCGCTCCGGTCGATCACGACCAGCGCGTAGGCGTGTCCGGCAGCAGGGTATGCACCGTTGGCGCTGTAGGAACAGGTCAGGTCGATGCGGGTGCCCCAGGCCATGTCGACCAACCGCGCGCTGGCAGTGACCGGCGACGGAACGACGGCGCTCATGGCCAGGTTCGCGGTGCCGGAGGAGGTCGAAGCCGATGGCGTGATGGGCGGTCGGGCGGGGGAGTCCGAACCGTAAAGGGCAACCGCCCCCACGGCGACCAGACATGCTGCCGCGGCAGCCGCAGTCCCGACAGCCAGGCGACGCCATACGCGCTCGCGGCGCACCGCCCGCGCCAGCGATGGCAGCAGCGTCTCCGGCGGGGCTTCGACCTCTGCGGTCAGATCCTCGACGGACACGCGGGACATCAGACCCGGCAGACCCGCGAGCTCGCCGACGGCGCTGGCACAGGCGGCACAGCCCTTGAGGTGATCCTCGAACTCGCGTCGCTCACCCGGCGACAGCGCGCCCAGGACGTACGCCGCGTCATACAGCTCGAACTCGTCGGTGCTCATGGCCCCACTCCCATTTCTTCCACGGCCAGGCGCAGGGCGCGCAGCGCATAGTGGGTGCGTGACTTCACGGTTCCCTCAGGGATGTCGAGCCGTCGAGCTGTTTCGGCCACCGAGCGTCCCCGGTAGTAGCACTCAATCAAGACGAGCCGGTGGTCGTCGGAGAGCCGGCTCATTGCATCCGCGACCACCCAGGACTGCAACAGTCGGTCCGTCTCATCACCGACCGGGGCGCTCTCGGGGGGCTCAGCCGTCGTCACCTCAAGCTGCGCGCGCCGGGTACGCCACTCGTCGATTACCAGGTGGCGTGCGACCGTGAAGAGCCAGGCCCGCGCTGAGCCTTGGGCCTGATCGAGGATCTTGGGGTTGCGCCAGGCGCGCAGCAGAGTCTCCTGGACGATGTCCTGGGCGCGGGCGCGATCGCCGTTCGTCAGGCGCACGCAGTAGCCCCACAGGGCACCGGCGTGCTCGTCGTGGAGCTCGCGCATGAGCTCCGCCTGACTGCTGGTCACTAGCCCTCCCGCCCGCCGATTCACTAGCCCTCTTGATGGTGACACGCAGGGCGCGTGCGAATGGTTCAGCGCACGCGAGTCGTCCTCAGATCTCAGCCGTTATGTGTCTCGGGCCTTCTGTGTCTCGGGCGTTCTGTGTCTCAGGCGTTACGTGGCTCACCCGAACGTGCCGCCTCTTCAGCGGCGACCTGCTCCTTGATGGCCTCCATGTCGAGGCCGCGAACTCCCTCGATCACCGAGCTCAGCCCGGCGGCAGGCAAGGCTCCTGGCTGGGCGAACACGAGGATGCCCTCGCGGAACGCCATCAACGTGGGGATCGACGTGATGTTGGCCATCTGGGCGAGATACTGCTCAGCCTCGGTGTCGACCTTGGCGAACACGATGTCCGGGTTGGCGATCGCTGCCGCCTCGAACACGGGGGCGAAACTGCGACACGGACCGCACCACGCGGCCCAGAAGTCGACCAGCACGATGTCGTTCTCGGTGATCGTTGTGTCGAACGTGGTCTCGGTCAGCTCGATGGGGCTCATGGAGTCTGCAACGGACGTGATCCGGCACCCATTCCCGCGTGGTGCCGACGTCACTGGCAGGCTGCGCTCCATGACCAGCGTGAACGACGGGATTGCCGCCTACTGGAACGACTATGCCGACGCGTATGACGCCGAGCCCGACCATGGCCTCGGTGACCCGGCGACGCGCGAGGCGTGGCGTCTGCTGCTCGAGCGATGGCTGCCGGCGCAGCCCAGTGATGTCGCCGATCTCGCCTGTGGCACCGGCTCGCTGACGGCGCTCGTCGCCGGGCTGGGGCACCGCGTGACGGGGGTCGACCTTGCGGGCAACATGGTGGATCGGGCCAGGGCCAAGACCGCGCAGTTCGGCGAACGCGTCACGATCAGGCAGGGCGACGTCTCGGCGCCGCCGATCGAGCCGGGCAGCGTTGACGTGATCCTGGCCCGACACATCCTCTGGACCCTGCCCGACCCTGGTGGCGCGCTCGCCGGCTGGTGCTCGCTGCTGCGTCCGGGTGGCCGGTTCCTGCTGGTCGAGGGTCGTTGGTGGTCTGTCGGTGACGCGGGCTACAACGACGATGCTCGTATGCCGTGGGCGGGGGGAGTGCGCGCGGTGGATCTGGCCGCCGCGCTCGAGCCGCTGGTCAGTCACATCGAGGTCGTCCCGCTGGCTGACCCGGTGTTGTGGGGCAAGGAGATCGTTGACGAGCGCTACCTGCTGGTCGCGAGGGTTGAGGGGTGGCTCGCAGCCCCATAAAGGGAGCCCTCGAGCAGGGGCAAGAGCCACCCCACAACCCGACGACATCTGAACCCGAGTGGCACAACACCGAGGAGTTGGCAAGATGTCCTCATGACAGCCCTCCCCTCAGTGTCCAACTCGATCACCGTCCGGCTCCACCTCCCGGCGCGCACCACCGCCGTGAGCGAGCTCACCACCGCGATCGAGACCAGCGGGGGACTGGTCACGGGGCTGGACGTCACGGCGTCAGGCCCCCAACGGCTGCAGGTGGACGTGACTGCGGCGGCCCGGGACACCGCTCACGCCGAGGAGATCGTCGCCGCCATGAGTGCGGTCAACGGCGTGGAGATCGGCAAAGTGAGCGACCGCACTTTCTTGATGCACCTGGGCGGCAAGCTCAAGATCGAGTCCAAGGTGCCGATCCGCAACCGTGACGACCTGTCGATGATCTACACCCCCGGAGTGGCTCGGGTGTGTATGGCGATTGCCGCGAACCCCGCGGATGCGCGGCGGCTGACGATCAAGCGCAACACGGTCGCGGTGGTGACCGACGGAAGCGCTGTCCTGGGCCTGGGCAACATCGGCCCGCTGGCCGCGCTTCCCGTGATGGAGGGCAAAGCGGCCCTGTTCAAACGATTCGGCGACATTGATGCCTTCCCGATCTGCCTGGACACCCAGGACGTCGACGAGATTGTGGCCGTCGTCAAGGCCATCGCGCCCGTCTTTGCCGGCATCAACCTGGAGGACATCTCGGCCCCGCGCTGTTTCGAGGTTGAGGCCCGGCTGCGCGCCGAGCTCGACATCCCGGTCTTCCACGACGACCAGCACGGCACCGCGATCGTGGTGCTGGCCGCGTTGCGCAATGCCCTGCGGGTGGTGGGCAAGGAGCTGAGTGAGGTCAAGATCGTGCAGAGCGGAGCCGGGGCGGCCGGCACCGCGATCCTGAGGCTCTTGATGAAGGCCGGTGCCACCGACATCGTGGTCGCCGACAGCCGCGGGGCAGTCCACCCCGCCCGCGAGGACATCGTCCGCGGCGACCGTCCGAACCTGGTCTGGCTCGCCGAGAACACCAACCAACGAGGGGTGACCGGCACCCTCAAGGAAATCATCGCCGGCGCCGACGTCTTCATCGGCGTCTCGGCGCCCAACCTGCTCAGCGGTGAGGACATCGCCACGATGAACCACGACTCGATCGTGTTCGCGCTGGCCAACCCGGACCCTGAGGTGAACATCGCCGAGGCCTCCCAGCATGCCGCCGTTGTCGCGTCCGGGCGAAGTGATGCCGCCAACCAGATCAACAATGTTCTGGTCTTTCCGGGCGTCTTTCGGGGACTGCTCGACGCTCAGAGCAACGAGGTGACTGATGATGTCCTGTTCGCGGCGGCCAACGCCCTGGCGAACATCATCGGCGCGGACGAGCTGAACGCCGCATACATCGTCCCCAGCGTCTTCCACCCTGATGTCGCCAAGGTGGTGGCCGCGGCGGTCGAGGCCGCAGCGCGCGCGAACATGACCACACCGGCGGTATGACGGGGCGACCCATGACGACTGCCTCTGGTCCGGCTGCCGGCGCTGATGCCGGCGAGCCGGCCCCGGGCGGACCCAAGTTGCCTACCGAAAAACGGGGCAGGCAAAGGCTGCGCACCCAGAAGCGGCGCACCCAAAAGAACTTGTGGCGCTTGGCTTTCGGCGCCGCCATGGCCGTACAGCTGATCGCCGTGTATTCCCCCCACGGGCTGGCCGGGCCGCAGATCACCGGGCTCGACAAGGTGGTCCACCTTTCCATCTTTTTCGCGCCCGCCCTCGCCCTCCTGATGATGGGGATCCGCGCCCGGTGGGCACTCGGCCTGCTCGCGCTGCATGCCCCTGTCAGCGAGCTGATCCAGCACTTTTTGCTGCCTGAGCGCAGCGGTGATGTGTTCGACGCCGTGGCCGACCTGAGTGGCGTCGGGCTCGGCTGGTTCGCCTATGTGGTCTGGGATCGCCGTCACCCCTGATATTCTTTGTGACATACCCGATGGCTACGGCGCGCACAAGCGTCACAGACACAGCAGTTGAGAATCATCGGGCCCTGCCGGATAGCGACCGTTATCTCCGGCCCGCCGGGCGCAGTCAAGACCATCGCGCCTGAGGTTCGTTCTCATTGTTGCCGTTGGACCGGTAACCCGAGGCCGTTCCTACCTCGAGTACCGAATTGGATATTTTTCGTGAATAGTCGTATCAGCTCTGGCGCGCCCAAGAAGGCCCGCTGGTCCACTGCCAAGAAATCAAACGCCGCCGCAGGCGTGCCCAAAAAGGCTCACCGCGGCCAGGCCCAACCTCGCACCTTTGACGATCGCCCACCCCGTTCATTCGGTGGCCGCGATGATCGCCCCGCCCGAAGCAAAGACACTCGCGGCAACGACCGTCGTGACGACCGTGCGCCTCGCAGCAACAGCAGCGACCGTCCGACCCGTTCATACAGTGACCGTGACGACCGCGCGCCTCGCACCAATGACCGTGACCGTCCGACCCGTTCATACAGTGACCGTGACGACCGCGCGCCTCGCACGTACAACAACGACCGTCCGACCCGTTCGTATGACGACCGCGCGCCTCGCCCCCCTGGCAGCGACCGTCCGACCCGCTCG
>JABBOX010000020.1 GCA_012927555.1 Phycicoccus sp. | reverse complement strand
GCGTCACTCCTCGATCGGCATGCTGACCCCAGTACTCTTCGAAAAGCACCAACTTCAGGCGGCACAAGCCGCCTGAACGCGTGTCCACCGTTCGGGGTGAACCTCAAGCGGTATGAGGATGTTCCTGGGTTGGCCTCGGTGATCACCGTGGACGACATCGCAGGAAATGGGTTCAACCTCAACATCTCGCTGTACGTGGCACCCGTAGATGACGGCGCCGCACCCACACTCGAACAGGCGCTAGCCGAACTCGAAGCTGCCCAGGAAGCCGCAATGGAATCCCGCGCCGCGCTGGAAACTGAACTCGCAAAGTGGGGACTCAACACATGAACAGCACGAACACCGACGCCCCCGAGCAGCGGATCACCCAGCAAGAACTGGAGTCCTACCTGTGGGGCGCGGCCGTGCTACTGCGAGGTCTCATCGACGCAGGTGACTATAAGCAGTTCATCTTCCCCCTGGTCTTCCTCAAGCGCCTCAGCGACGTCTACGACGAAGAGCGTGCCCACGCCTTGTCCGTTTATGGCGACCAAAACGTGGCTGACCTGCCTGAGAACCACCGTTTCACGATCCCCGCCGGCGCCCACTGGGCCCAGCTCCGCTCAACCACCAGCAGCGTCGGCACGACGATCCTGAGGGTCATGCGTTCCGTCGAGGCCGCGAACCCGGACACCCTCCATGGCGTGTTCGGGGATGGCGACTGGGGCAACAAGGACTTCCTGCCCGACGCGACCTTGAGCGACCTCATCGAGCACTTCTCCGCCAAAACCCTCTCAGTCGCGAACCTTCCCGAGGACGAATTGGGTCAAGGGTATGAGTTCCTCATCAAGAAGTTCGCGGACGACTCCGGCCACACTGCACAGGAGTTCTACACGCAGCGAACCCTGGTCCGACTCATGACGCTCATGCTCAAACCTGAACCGGGAGAGTCGGTGTACGACCCGACCTGCGGTACAGGTGGCATGCTGATCTCAGCTGCCGCAGAGCTGAAACGGCAAGGCAAGGAGTACCGCAACCTCCGCCTCTACGGTCAGGAAATGAACCACGGCACCTCGGCCATCGCCCGCATGAATCTGTTCCTGCACGGCGTCGAAGACGGGCACATCGCCCACGGCGACACCCTCGCGAACCCCCATTTCCTCAACAGTGACGGCCAACTAGCCAAGTTCGACATCGTCCTGGCCAACCCCCCGTACTCGATCAAGTCATGGAACCGGGAAGCGTTCGCCGCCGACCCCTACGGACGAAAACTGTGGGGCGTTCCTCCGCAGGGGCGGGCCGACTACGCCTTCTTTCAACACATTGCCGCCAGCCTCGATCCGCACACCGGGCGGGCTGCGATTCTGTTCCCCCACGGCGTTCTCTTCCGGAAAGAGGAGGCCGACCTCCGGGCGAAACTCGTTCAATCCGACTTGGTTGAGTGCGTTCTCGGGCTCGGAGCTGGCCTGTTCTACAACTCTCCGATGGAAGCCGTGGTGATTATCCTCCGCACCAAGAAGGCTCCGGAACGACACGGAAAGATCCTGTTCATCAACGCCCTCAACGAAGTGTCTCGCGAACGCGCACAGTCGTTCCTACGCGAAGCCCACCAGCAGAAGATCCTGAAAGCCTACGAACAGTTCACAGACGACCCCGGTTTCGCCGCCGTCGCCACACTCGAAGACATCGCCGCCAAAGGACACAGCCTCGCCATCCCGCTCTACATCAAGCCGAGTGGCAACGGCTCAAGCAGTAACACCAACAGGACGATAGATATTGACGATGCAGTCAGGTCGTGGCGTGAGGCCGCGACATCCGCCGACTCTGCCATCACCGACATCATCACCACGCTGCGGAAGGAGACCGACCGATGAGCCTCGACCTCGACCGCAGCACATGGACACACGTCAGGTTCGGCGATGTCGTCAAGAACCGCAACGAGACGGTCCGCGACACAGAATCCCTCGGCATCGACCGCGTTATCGCCATGGAGCACCTCGATCCAGGCGAACTGAAGATCAACTCCTGGGGTGACACCGCAGATGGGACCACGTTCACACGGCGGGTCCGGCCGGGGCAAACACTCTTTGGCAAGCGCCGGGCCTACCAGCGCAAGGCGGCATTCGCCGAGTTCGGCGCTATCTGCTCCGGCGATATCCTCGTGTTCGAGGCGGATCCGACGCATCTCCTTCCGACGTTTCTGCCATTCCTGGTCCAGTCAGAAGGCTTCTACAACCACGCCCTCGGCACATCGGCAGGTTCCCTCTCCCCGCGCACGAACTGGAAGGATCTCGCCAAGTACGAATTCGACCTCCCACCCCTCGCTGAACAGGAACGCATCGCCGGCCTCCTTTGGTCGGTGGAGCACAGCATCCGATCGCAGAGGAAGCTTGTTCCACGTGCGGCGGGGGGGGCCGGCCCATTGATGTCGGCCACCGCCTCAGACGAGGTTGTTGTAGCGGATGTGGTTCGACTGGCGCGATCGGGCGGTACGCCGTCCCGATCTAACCGTGGATTCTTCGGAGGGGAGATCCCTTGGCTCAAGTCCGGCGAGGTCGTCGGTGACGCAATCGGGGAGGCTTCCGAGGCAATCCCAGAAGCGGCGCTGAGCGCCTGCTCGGCTTGGCGCGTCCCGGCGGGAGCGACCCTGGTAGCCATGTATGGCGATGGCAAGACGCGCGGGCAGGTCGGTAGGAACTCTGTTCCACTGGCGACCAACCAAGCGGTCCTTGCGTTGGTCGCGGACGAAGAGGTGTGCGTTCCGGACTTCCTTTACTACTGGTTGCGATCCCGCGAGAAGATTCTTCATAACAAGGGCGTAGGCGCCGCGCAAAAGAACTTGAGCAAGTCTCTGATCATCAGTGAGCCCTTCCCTTCGCTGTGCGTTGAGGAGCAGAACGCGGTGGTCGAGCGACTTCGGCAACTGGACGAGGCCATCAGCCAGATAGCTTCTGTGTCTGCGGATCTTGTGCAACTCAAGGCGCAACTACTGGCTCTCACCTTCGGCGGGCTGCTGTGAACTTCAATGAGGCCAACTCGGTGCGCGATTTTGTTCGCGACCTGCTGGACAGCCCCGACATGGAGTTCGTTCCTGGGAGCGAACTGCCTCGCACTACGGGGTCTGTTCTCCTTGAGGGGCCGTTGAAGGCCGCCTTGTGTCGGTTGAACCCGGAGATTGAGGAACGTCCGGAACTTGCGGATGAGGTGATCCACCGGTTGCGAGCGGTCATCTTCGGGGCCCGGTCGGGTTCGTTGTTGGCGGCGAATGAGGAGTTCGCGGCCTGGATAAATGGTGATCGTTCGATGCCGTTCGGCCCGGCCGGCGAGCATGTGACGGTTCGGTTGGTTGACCTGGTCGACCCGGAACCGTCCGCAAATGACTGGGTCGTCTCCACGGAGGTCACCTTCAGCCTGGGGCGCGTGGAACGGCGTTTCGACCTGGTGCTGTGGTGCAACGGGATCCCGCTCGTCGTGGGGGAGGCGAAGTCGCCGGTGCGTCCGGCGTACTCCTGGGTGGACGCGGCGGCGCAGATCCATGACGACTATGAGAAGAACGTGCCGCTGTTCTTCGTGCCGAACGTCCTCTCCTTTGCGACAGAGGGCAAGGACTTCCGGTACGGGACGGTTGGAATGCCTGTGCAGTTGTGGGGGCCGTGGCGTGACGAGCAGGGCCCGCCGTTGGTCGGGTTGGCCCACGTCAAGGCGGCTGTCTTGGGGTTGCTGATCCCCAGTGTGCTGCTGGACTTCGCCCAGTTCTTCACCGTGTTCGGGACGGACAAGAAGCACCGCAAGATCAAGATCATCGCCCGGTTCCAGCAGTTCCAGGCAGCGAACGCGATCATCGCTCGCGTCCTCGCGGGGCGGATCCGCAAGGGGCTGATCTGGCACTTCCAGGGGTCCGGGAAGTCGTTGCTGATGGTGTTCACCGCGCTGAAGCTCCGCAAGACGACTGCGTTGCAGGCACCGACTGTCTTGATCATCGTTGACCGGATCGACTTGGACACGCAGATCACCGCGACATTCAACGCTGCTGACGTGCCGAACATGGTGTCAACAGACTCCCGCTCAGAGTTGCAGACCCTGTTGCGTGCCGGCGCCCGCAAGGTCATCATCACCACCATCCACAAGTTCGCGGAAGCAGACGGGGTTCTGGACGCGCGGGGCAACATCGTGGCCATGGTGGACGAGGCGCACCGCACCCAGGAGGGGAACCTCGGGCGGCAGATGCGCAAGGCCCTGCCAAACGCGTTCCTATTCGGCCTGACCGGAACCCCCATCAACTCGACGGACCGCAACACCTTCTGGACGTTCGGTTCGGAGGAGGACGAGGGCGGCTACATGTCGAAGTACTCGTTCTCGGACTCGATTCGCGACGGTGCCACGTTGCCGTTGCACTTCGAGCCTCGACCAGTTGACGTCACGATCAACCAGGAAGGCATCGACGCCGCATTTGACGCTCTCGCACTGGAGGGGCGGCTGACCGTCGGCGAGCGGACGGCACTGTCCCAGAAAGCTGCCAGCGTCGAACGGATCATCAAGGCACCGGAACGGATCGGCAAGGTTGCCGCCGACATCGCGGCACACTTCCGCGAGCATGTGGAACCGAACGGGTTCAAAGCCCAGGTCGTCGTGTACGACAAGTCTGCGTGCGTTGCGTACAAAGACGCGCTGGATGCGCACTTCCTGCCGGAAGCTTCAGCGGTCGTCATGAGTATCGACGCCCGCGACCCGCAGGACTGGAAGGACCGCTTCCGGTTGGACCGGGACGCCGAGGCGGTGCTGCTCGACAGGTTCAGGGACCCTGCCGACCCGCTGCAGTTCCTGATCGTGACAGCAAAACTGCTCACCGGGTTCGACGCCCCCATCCTGCAAGTCCAGTACCTCGACAAGCCCTTGCGGGACCACACACTCCTTCAAGCCATTTGCCGCACGAACCGTACCTACCCCGGCAAAACCCACGGTCTGATCGTTGACTACTTGGGGATCTTCGACGACGTCGCAAAGTCCCTCGGCTTCGACGACACCAGCGTCCAGAAAGTCATCACCAACATCGCCGACCTGAAAGCACTCCTGCCCGGCATGTTCGCCTCAGCCCTAGCCCACTTTGACGGCGTCGACCGCACCATTGAAGGGCACGTTGGGTTAATGCTGGCCCAAGCCAAACTCCCCGACGACCCGACACGGGACGCGTTCGCAGCCGACTACAGCATCGTTGGACGGTTGTGGGAGGCCCTGAGTCCGGACGCGGTCCTCGCTGACTATGAGCTCGACTACCGGTGGCTCACCGACGTGTACGAATCCATCAAGCCGACAGATCACACCGGTCGACTCGTATGGCACTCACTGGGCGCGAAAACGTTGGAACTGATCAACGAGCACATCACGGTTGAGGTGCCACGCGACGACATCGAAACCATCGTCCTCGACGCCCGCGTCATCGAAGACCTCGCGGCCAAGGGCGATGACACCAGCAAGAAGACCAAAGAGCTGGAAGCGATCATCACCGCCCGGATCGCTCGCCACGCCAGCGACCCGAAATTCATCGCCCTCGGGCTGCGCCTGGCCAAACTTCGAGAGAAGTACGCCCACGGCCAACAGTCCAGCCTGGAGTTCCTCCGAGAACTCCTCGAGCTGGCCCGCGACACCGTCGCGGCCGAAAAGGCGGTCAAAGAGATCCCCCGTGAGGAACGCGGCAAAGCCGCACTCACGGAACTGTTCGAGTCCGTCAAGGACGAGGACACCCCCGTCATGGTCGAACGTATCGTCGCAGACATCGACGCCGTCGTCCGCGCCATCAGGTTCGACGGATGGCAAGACACCCGCGAAGGCGACCGCGACGTGAAACAAGCACTCCGCCAGACGCTCTGGCTCAAGTACAAGATGCGCGACCAGGAGGTCTTCGCTCACGCCTACGCGTACATCCGCGAGTACTACTAACGAGCGATCAACGAACTGCGGGTTGCTAACCCACGAGACGGCGGAACTGAGCTTCTGCGTACAGAGCCGTTCCTGCAGCCTGTTAAACCTTGTAAATCTTGTAAAAGTCGAGCCTGTCGGTGCTGACGCCGATGATTACCACGTGAGCGAAGACGTAGAACCGCAGGCACTGGACGACGTTGCAAGGGTTCTCCAGATCGGTGACGTCCTGCCAACCCGGAACGATGTCACTTCGGGCATCGAGGAGACGGTGCGTGCTCACTTTGTGAAGATGGGGTACGTCGTGCCGGAAGTGAAGATGGCCGTGGTGTGCCGTCACCCCGATCCGAAGCACAAGTACCTGTCCTTGACCCCGGACGTCGCGCTGGTGGATCACAAGATCGCTGTTGAGGTTGACCCCTGCGGTCAGCGCGAGTCCCCGAGCGGTTTCACGCACAGGGGAGAAGAGGTGAAAGACCAAATCCGTAACGACCTGTTCAATGAAGCGGGTTGGACCGTCATCCGGCTCCGGTTGGGTGCGACGAAGGGCATGCATCTCGGGAAACGTGACGTCGTGGTCGAGTCCAACGGTTTCACGGCGGCCGCTCAAATAGCTCTACTGGAAGCTGTTGACGACGCGATCAACAAGCGCCGTGCCAAGGTCCGGCTCGTCAAGAAGGGCAAGTCGCCCACCCCAACCCAACGCCAGGCGCACGTCGCGCACATCGGAAGCATCAAGGAGTGCGACTACACCGACGACGGACACGTCTTCTCTTGGTACCCATCCCTTGAGACCAAGGGTCGGGAACCGATGCGGCTAGCCGTGGACGGGCGCTTCCTCTACACGTGCCAGGGATTCGTCGCCGAGGTCGGACTCCACGAACGCCCCCCGGACCAATGGCGCGAGTACCTCACCGACTTTCTCCAGGATGTCGACCCCGTTCAACTCGGCCCCACGAAAAGGCCCTGGGGTG
>JABBOX010000090.1 GCA_012927555.1 Phycicoccus sp. | reverse complement strand
GGAGTACTGGCGAGTGACCGTGCCGGCTAACAGTCAGACGGACTGACCTACGGGAACGCTGTCTGGGTCATCGGGGCCAGGCATGGGCTCGGCCGGAGCGGGAGGAAGGGTCTCCGGTGTATCCGGAGAGAGCGGTCCTGGGTCGTCAGGCACCGGCTCGGTCGGATCAATCGGCGGGTAGTTGTCGGGGTCTGGCCCTGGTTGCGTCATGTCGACAGTCCTACATGAATCTGTTGGACCTTGTGAGCGGAATGGGCTGTGACCGATGACATCCGCTTGTGACACTTCAGACGACCACTTTCGGTTGGTCGTCAACGACTCCGAGTCGTCCCGTTGCTGGATCCCCATATGACGATCGTCGGTGCGAGAACCGACGGCCTCAACGGCGTCCGCGGGCGTTCCGCCAATCAGGACGGCCAGTAACCGCCCCGCCTCAGCCGACACCCTGCGAGACGTCGGCGGCCATCTGCTGCAGCATGGCCAGGTGCCCCTCGAAGGCTCTTCGCCCTGCGGGGGTGAGCGTCACCCAGGTCTTGGCGCGCCCACCAGTCCCTGTGGGTTTGGACAGCTTCACGTAGCCAGCCTCGGTGAGGACCTTCAACTGCTTGCTGGTGACCGAGTCTGCCACTGCTAAAGCGTCCCGTAGCGTCCCGAACTCCGCGGTGGTGGCCGTAGCGAGCAGCGCGCAGATCTTCAGACGGTTCGGTGCGTGGATCACCTCGTCGAACGCGGGAGCTGGTTTCACGACGTCACCTGGTCCGCGTTCCGTGGCGCAGCCGATACCGCATTGCGCTGTCCGCTCGGCGGCCCAGAACGACCGTGGACACAAAGACGACTCCCGCGGTCACGGCAATGACCAAGGCCTGGTCGACCCGGAGCACGACCACGATTGCCAGGAGGATGACCACCAGCAGGGCAACGCTCCACTCCCGGGCCAGAGCGAAGTATTGGTTGCTCATTCCCAGACCGGTCAGGCGCTTGTATGCGGAGACCAGGAGTCCGAGGCCTACCAGGTCGACTACCATGGCCGGCGCGCTCAACGACTTGGGGAACGCCATCGAGGAGATCAACAGTGCCTCGACCAGTCCCAGGCCCGGGTGATACCACCACGGGGTGACCAGGCGGTCCGCTAGATCGGCTTCCATGCGGCGAACATCGTCCAGGGACGCACGCGCCCAGCGGCGCGCACCTGGATGCCGCCCACCCAGCGCGTGCGTCGTCATGTCAAAGGCCTAGCCTGAGGCCGTGGAACTAGCGGTTGTCGTCATCGCCACGCTCGCGCTCGTGATCTCCAACGGCAGCGCGCTCTTCGCCAAACGGAGCCTGACGAGAAGAGCGCCCTATGCACCACCGAGTCGCAGAGATCGCAAGCCGAGCGATGCCCAGTCTTGGCTGTCGTCATCGAAGAGATGAATCAACGGCAGAGGCATCCCCTCTGGGTGACTCTGGAGAGTTCTGAGCCGCTTGGCTCGATTCGTGCCAACATCCTTGACAACCCAAGAATCTGGTTCGCGGACGGGGGTTCTGCGTGGCGTCGGGAACTCATGAAGCCGATGGGGGTCGGCTCCCGGTTGGCAAGCGCCAAGCTGCTTGGCGGCTTGCCTCGGTGGCACGACCGACAGCGTGCGGCTCCTTCTAACTAAGCAGTAGAGTTTTGAAAAGAGATTCATTCTTGAAACAAATATCGGGAGGGTATTGAGAAATGTCTAGAATAACGTTTTCTGATATTCGACGTCGTAATCAACGAACATCTTTCCTTCTATTCCTCTTATTGTTTATACTCATGCTCTTATCCTTAATTGAAAACCCCTGGTATAAAGCACCGATTGAGTGGTACTTCATACCTCTCCTAGGGGTGGTTGGGGCGTTTATTCTGCCGGCTAAGTTTGGGCGGCATTATTGCGGACAGTATTGTCCTACCAGTTTCATAACGGATGGAATTAATCCTGTCAATCGAGCGGGGAGAATTCTTAAGAGCCGTCATCTGCGCAAAGTTTTCCTACTACTCTTTGTAGGTATTTTTCTCACGACATTCAGTCCATGGAAAATGGGGCTTCCTGAATCCATGACTCAGACCTATTGGGCGTCCGCGTTCTCAAAGTTGTGGTTACTCTGGATTATTTGCCCTTTTGCGATAGCTTTCCCTCTAATTTTCATCTTGGGTTTCTGGAAAGGTGGCCGGACATGGTGTAATTATGTCTGTCCCTGGGGGGCGATCGGGGTAGCCTTGGGCAAGCCACAACTAAAGGTCACCACAAAATGCACTGATTGCAAAGCGTGCATACATGTGTGCCCCCAGCCGGAAGTATTAGAAGATGCTATTGGCCCGGACGGCGGAGTCATTGATAAAAACTGCCTAACTTGTCTGAAATGCGTTGATGTGTGTTCTCCGAACGCCATTGAGTGGCTTGAGCCGGCTCGTCAGAGTTGAGCGGGCTTTTGCGGCTTGTATCACTTGAAGTGTCTCCCGGTGACGGGTGGCGGTCACTTACGGTGGCCTTGGGAGGGGCCCCGGTGGCGACGGTTTCCGGCTGAGCATCGGGCTCGTGAAAGAGATCGTCGGCCGGGGTCCGTCTCTCCCAAGCAGGCCCGATCAAGGGAATTGGTGGTCAGCGCCGAACCGCCTCGCGGTCCGGTTATGACGTAGCACCGGATCACCCACAAGCACGGGCGGCCGTTCGTGCCCGCGTATGTGGTCGGGAGTGTGGTGGGAGAGCGCCCGAGCGGCACGGCATGCGCGAGGGTTCTCCCGCCTATTGGTGAGCGTGCCGTTCGCGGGTCGCTGTGGAGGTGGTCGCGATCGGAGGCTCTTGACCCGATTGTGAAGGGAGAACCCTCGTGTACTTCGACAGTAATACTCAACCCGCCTCTGATGCCCGGGTGCACGTCGGTATCGATGCCGCGGTCGTGGCCCATCATCACGTGTGCGTGCGTGCGTTCGCCGGCGATGGACAGGTGAGCCTTTCCCGTTTTCAGGCCTGAGTCGTGCCACTGGGCTTAGTGACCTGTGTAGCCCAACGCGGTGAGCAGCTCACGTGCGGAGGACGGGATCTCTGGTTCGAGGGTGAGCAGTTGACCGTTGAGGGCGATGGTGGCGGACCTGACCGGGCGCAAGGTATTCACGGTCTTCTTGATGGACACGCCGGCTTGGTCTTGCAGGTAGCGGCTGATCGCCAGGGCAGCGAACACGATGGTCAGGTGCGCCTCGATGGAGTCCTTCAGATGATGGAATACGGGTCGGGCCCTCAGGTCACTCTTGGCCATTCGGAAACTCTTCTCGACCTGCCACAGGTCGTGGTACGCGGCGATCACCGTGGGCCCGTCCATGACTTTGGGATCGATGTTGCTGACGTAGCCCTTCAGGCCTGCGAGCTGCCGGGCCCGGTCGACCAGGTCCTGGTCCACGGCCTTCGCGGCGCCGGTGACCTTCAGGAACCGGGCCTTGGCCATCGGGGACTTACCGGAGGCGATCTTCTGGGCACGGGCGATCATCGCGTTGATCGCACGGTCGTCATGTTTGTGCCGCTTGAACGAGTACTGGTACACCACCCGCCGCGCCCTGGCGTGCTTGCCGGTGCCCATCACCCGGGTCGACTCGAGGATCTGCCCGTCGGTGAAGTAGTCCCCGTGCCGCTGGAAATGGGTAGCCAGGTCGTAGGGGGCGCGGCTGATCCGCGAGCCGACGATGAAGGAGAACCCGGCGTCCTGCAGCGCGTTCAAGTTGCCCGCGGACAACATGCCCGCGTCGGCGACCACGACCATGTCGCGCACTCCGTGCCGGGTTTGGAAGGCTTGCATGACTGGGATCAGGGTCTTGGTTTCGGCCTTGTTCCCCTCGAAACAGTGCACCTCCAAAGGGAACCCGGTCGGGTCGACCAGCAGGCCGACCTGGATCTGCGGGTCGACCCGGCGTTCCTTGCTCATCCCGACCTTGCGCAGGTCATCCTCGTTCTGCGCCTCGAAGTACAAGGTCGTCACGTCATAGAGCACCAGCGTCGCTGTGCCACTGGTACGCATCGAGTGCGCCATGGCGGCCCTGGCCAGCCGGTCCCGATAGTCCCGGGCCACACACCGGGTCAGCGACCGGAAGATCGTGCGCAGCGACGGGCCCGGCACGCCCAGCTCGGCCAGCACCCGGACCGTGTCCGCTTTGCTGGTCGGCTCGATCACCCGGGCCAGCACCAACGCCTTGAACGCCTCGTCCCCGACGACATCGAACCCCAGCCGGCCGTACGCCGCAGCGAGCACGTCCCACAGCGTCAACGACGCCGTCCCCACGACCCGGCCACCACCGGATACCAGCGGCGGGCGACCAGCACGTGGCGCGGCTCCCGCCCCGTCGTCCAGCGCCAACTGATCAGCCGGCGGACGCGTCCAATCGGCCACGTCATCGAGGCTGACCATCACCTCCGGCAGCGGGCCGAGCTCGAGCTCGCCCTGTCCCGGCAGCAGCCGGTCCTGAGCCGCCCGCAGCAGCAACGTCAGCTCCGCGTCCGTGTGCGCCGAGCCGACGTGCTCGATCCCGACGACGACACCGTTCGTCTTGCTCACCACCTGAACGGCGACCGCCCCGGACGCGGTCCGCACCTTCCGCACAAACCGCGAAGCCATGCCCGAAGGCTACCCAGCACCCACTTCTTAGTGACCCGATCGGCCCGCCCGCCCGAGCAAACCCGCAGGTCAACGCCCTACCGACGAAGCCAGTCACTCGAGGTGGCACGAGTCAGGTCAGGTGCCGCCAACGCTGCCGGGCCTACGGACCCTGACCAAACGGCTGGCGCCCTACCCTGGTGTGCTCGCGGTGGCCGAGCCGACATCGATGACCTGGCTTGGACTTGCGGTGGCGCTACAGGACGCCGGCAGTGACCTGGCACTGGTCGGATCCCGGCACGCAGCCCGCTTGCGGGGCGATCGCCGGGAAGAACAAGTCCGACGTCATCGACGCCGACGTCCTGGCCCGAGCCGGTGACGTCTTCGAGCTGCCCCCGTTGGTGTTGCCTTCCCCACCACAGCTGGCATTGCGGCGGGCCTGCACCCGCCGCGGTGCCGCCGTCATTGACGGGAACCGGTACCTGCGCCGACTGATCTCGTTGGCCCGGTGGGCTTTCCCCGACCTGTGGTCGGCCTTCAGCGGTTCGCTGCCGACCGCAGTGGCGGTGTTGGACCGCTGGCCCCACCTTGAATCCCTTGCTGGCGAGCGACGTTCGAGCCTGACCGCGGTGGTCGCCGAACACACCGGCGGGGTGGGTGACGTCCCGGCCCGGGTCCAGGAAATCCGCTCGGCGGCAGCGGCGTGGGCACATTTCTGGGCCGGGCACCTGGACCTGGACGCCCTGGCTTGGGACGTCCTCCCAAGTTGCGTCTTATCGCCGCCAAGGACCGCACCTTCAAGACCGTCCGTCCCAATCAGGGAACCGCCAGCGGAACTGTTCCGATCCGCAGACGGCCGTCGTTGTGAATCACCAGGACCGTCCGGGTGACCGATCCGCTTACGGCGATCACCGGAACACATAAGGTGCGATCGGGCTGTCGAACCCCCGCCCGCTGAATCCGCTCGGCCGCACCGGTGACCGTTCACGGCACCGGACCGGCGCATCAGATCTCGGTCGAAGGTGCCGTTTCCTCCGTAGCCGCCTCGGCCTTGACGGCTTCCATGTCGAGGCCGCGGACGACCTCGATCACTGAGTTCAGCTCGGCCGCCGGGAGCGCCCCTACCTCCTCGAAGACGAGGATGCCCTCGCGGAAGGCCATCAATGTGGGGATCGACGTGATGTCGACGGACTGGGCAAGATTCTGCTCGGCCTCCGTGTCGACCTTACCGAAGACGATGTCCGGGTTGGCCATCGCCGCCGCTTCGAAGACGGCAGCGAACTGTCGACACGGGCCACACCATGAGGCCCAGAAGTCGACCAGAACGATGTCCTCCTCCGCGATGGTCTTCTTGAAGGTGGATTCGGTCAGCTCAACGGGAGTCATCGTGTTTCCTTCACATTGCTGGTCTGGCCACCGGCGGGTCTCGTTGTCCAGGCCAGGCATATCGCCGCCAAACCTGCCACGGGAAGGTTGTTGGGGCATCTCGACGTTGTGCGAGCATGACATACGACGTCTACGACCTGTACCGTCAGGCCCAGCAGCACCTGGCCGACCGAGAGGCTAGCGCAGCGATTCCGTTGCTGGAATTGGCCGCGGAGCAACTGCCCAGTGACCGGGCAATCCTGCGCCTGCTGGCCCTGGCTTATTTCGACACCGGTGCCTTCGCCTCCGCCGAGTCGACATTGCGCGTTCTCCTCGACCATGACCCGCTGGACGCCGATGCGCTGCACATGCTCGGGCAGGCCCTCGAGCGCAGCGGTCGCACAGCTGAGGCTGGGCGCTACCTCAGCCTGGCCGCCGGCCTCGACCCCGCTTATTCGGTGAGCTGCTCGACCTGGGGCGGTGGACCTCTCTAGATGCGCTGTCTGCGAAATGATGCGGTAGGGCTGGTTGTGCCAGTGGTGACTGCGCCCGCGTTTGCCCGTGGCTCAAGAGCAGCGGACCGAGTTGAGCGGATGGCGGTCTCGACGACATTGCCACCGCAAGGTGTGGCAAGCCAACGGTTTGTTGTGGGCTGCTACCGCGAGCAAGGCCGGCCACGGCAGCCCGCGCGCTAATCGCACTTCGATGTGCTGGGGTTCGGCGAAACCGCAAGTAGCCGCTGGTCGGGCGCGCGCGGCTCGCTGCTTGGGACGTCCCACGAGAGGAACGACCACTGGGGCACAACGGCAGTGCGCCGGCACCCAGCATTGGCGTCCGCAAGGGATCGTCTACTGACACGAGCAGCGGCGCCGTGCATTGGCGTCAGGGACCGCCACGTACCTCTTGTCGGCGGGAGCACCAGTCCGGTAGGACTGTCACTGGAAGACAATCCATCCGCATGGC
>JABBOX010000079.1 GCA_012927555.1 Phycicoccus sp. | reverse complement strand
CAACTTCCTCGTCTTCGGGCCGCACCTGCTGGGGTTGCTCGGCGAGGGGAACACGGCCGGGGTACTCAACGACAAGCCCCTCACGGCCCGGATCATCTCCGCGTCGGTGGCAACCATCGCCGCGTGGCTCGGCAACCGGTTGTGGACCTTCCGGCACCGTCGCAACCGGCAGGCAAGGTACGAGCTCGCGCTGTTCGTGTTCTTCAACGTCGTCGCCATGGGGATCTCGGTGGCCTGTCTGGGCCTTTCCCGGTACGTGCTCGGCCTGGACTCCCAGCTGTCCGACAACATCACCAACATCATCGGGATCGGCATCGGCACTTTGTTCCGGTTCTGGAGCTATCGCAAGTTCGTGTTCGCCGGCGATTCCTTGGTGGATCCCATCGACGAGCGTTAGGCCGAGCTGGTCGGCACTGGTCGCGTAATTCGAGCTGGTCGCGTAGGTCGAGCTAGTCGAGCTAGTCGAGCTAGTCGAGCTAGTCGCGCGAGTCGGGATCGGCCTCGGAGAGGAACAGCGCAAAGATCGCCGGCTGGGCTTGGATCAGCTCGAGTCGACCACCGTTGGCCTCGGCCAGATCTCGCGCCAGAGCCAGCCCCAGCCCGGAGCTCTTCGCCGTGCTGACCGAGCGTTCGAAGATGTGCGGCGCAATCGCCGCGGCCACACCCTCGCCTTGATCGCTGACCTCGACCACCACCGAGGGGCCACTGCGCCGGGCGTGCACATCCACCGTGCCACGTCCGTGGGCCAGCGAGTTCTCGAACAGCGTCGACAGCACCTGTGACAGCGCAGCCGTAGTGGCCAGCACCCGGAGCCCGCGCTGACCATGAACCCGCACGCTGCGCCGAGCCTGCTCGAACGCAGGCTGCCACTCCCGCTGGAGCGCTGCGATCACGGAGTCGAGTGACACCGAGGGCGGCGGCGCCTCATGACCCTTCCGGCTCCTCGAGAGCAGGTCGTCCACCACTTTGGTGAGGCGCTCGACCTGCGCGATCGCGATACCGGCCTCTTCCCTGACAACCGCGAAGTCGTCGGTCAGAGCGATCTCTTCCAGGCGCATGAGCAACGCGGTCAAGGGTGTTCGCAGCTGATGCGAGGCATCTGAGGCGAAGTCACGTTCGGAGGCCAGGGAACGGGTCATCTGAAGGGCGCTGCGCGACAACACCTCCGCGATGCGGTCGACCTCGCCGATGCCGGTGACAAGCGGCTGGAACCTGGACTCACCGGCGCTGAAACGTTCGGCCCGATCAGCCAGCTGGGCCATCGGCTCGGCATACCTGCTGGCCTGCAACCAGGCGACAACCACGCCGGCAAGCACCGCCATCACGGACAGCGCCGCGATGACACCAAACATCCGAACCGGCACCAACGGCAGGTCTGGCTGGTCGAGCCACCCGCGCAGGCGCGTGCCGTGGTCGGCCATCGCCCACCAGCTGAAAGCCCCCAGCGGCAGACCCATGATCAGCACCGAGAGCAGGACGGCCGCAAAGGTCGACCGAACGAGCTGGCGGCGCATACGAAGTGGTCAGCCTTTCCCGTCGCGTTCGAACCGGAAGCCGACACCGCGCACGGTCGCGATGTAGCGCGGCTGAGCGGCATCGTCGCCCAGCTTTCGGCGCAGGACGGAGATGTGCATGTCGAGCGTCTTGGTGGACCCGAACCAGGCAGTCTCCCAGATCTCGCGCATCAGCTGCTCGCGAGAAACGACCTTGCCCTGCTCGCGCACGAGCACCCGCAACAGGTCGAACTCCTTGGCGGTCAGCTGGAGCTCTTCCTCGTTGAAGTAGGCGCGACGGCCATCAGGGTCGATACGCACCACGGCGCCGGCCGAGCCGACCTCGGTGGGGTGACGGCGCAGGAGGGCCCTGACACGGGCCAGCAGCTCGGCGAGGCGGAACGGCTTGGTGACGTAGTCGTCGGCGCCGGCATCGAGCCCGACCACCAGGTCCACCTCGTCGGCCCGGGCCGTGAGGATCAGTACGGGAACGCTGCGCCCGTCGGCGCGAATACGGCGACAGACCTCCAGCCCGTCGACGTACGGCAGACCGAGGTCGAGCACGACCAGGTCGGGGTTCTCGTTGGCGCCTTCGAGCGCGGCGCGGCCATCGGCGCGAACGTCGACCTCGTAGCCTTCCCGCCGCAGGGCACGGGCCAGTGGCTCCGAGATCGCGGGGTCATCCTCAGCAAGCAGAACTCGGGTCATGAACGCATCGTAGAGAGCATTGGCGCATTCAGCGACCAGGCCACCGGGCCTGTCGCTTCTCGACAAAGGCTGCGACGCCTTCCGCACGGTCCCCGGAGAAGGCGGTGGCACGCCAACAGCCGTCCTCAACCTCGATCCCGGTCGCCAGATCGACGTCGCTGCCGAGCCGCATCGCACGCTTGGCCTGACGGAGCCCGACCGGCGAGTTCGCCGCGATCTGGGCAGCCAGCGCGAGTCCGCGGTCACGGGCCGTACCCGCGTCGAGCACCTCATCGACCACGCCCAGCGCTGCGGCCTCACTGGCCGGCATCCGACGAGCGGTGAAGATCATCCCGGCCGCCCTGGACCAGCCGATCCGACGCGTCAGCAGCTGGGTGCCGCCGCCGGCGGGGATAACTCCCACAGACACCTCGGGCAGCCCGACCACCGCGGCCGACCCGGCGATGATCAGGTCGCAGGACAGCGCGATCTCCAGTCCACCGCCGAGGGCATACCCCTCGACCACGGCGATCGAGGGCATCGGCAGGTTCAGTACGCCGCCGTATGCCGCACGCGCCACGGGCCGCTGTTCCATCAGGTCGGCGTCGGTGAACGAGTTGCGTTCCTTGAGGTCGGCGCCCACGCAGAACGCCTTCGGGCTGGTGCTCGTGATCACCACCACGCGAACGTCCGGGGCGGCCGAGAGCTCGGCACAGGCGGCACTCAGCTCCAGGGCCATCTGCGTCGACACGGCGTTCATGGCCTCGGGCCGGTCCAGCGACAGCTCCGCGATGTGGCCACCGGGGCCATGCCGGGTGATCATCACCATCGTTCGGGTGGGGGTAGTCGACTCACTCATCAACCCAGGTCTCCTTGGTCTTTGCCATCGCCGCCGGCATCATCATCGCCGCCGGCATCATCATGGTCGTCGTCGCCGGCATCGTCAGTGGCCATCATGCCGCGGCGCCCCGACGGATCGGCGCGTCGAAGGTTCCAGGGAGTCACCGGTCCGATCCCGCGCAGCGTCCGGCGACTCAGGGGGGACATCTCGAAACCGGACGTACTCGCCAGCGAGGCGGCCATCACATCGTCGATCAGGACCGTGCGAGGACGCGCGACCGCTGTCAGCCGGCTGGCGCGGTTCACGGTGGTCCCGAAGACGTCACCGAGTCGTGACACCACATGCCCGCTGGCCATGCCCACCCGGACATCCGGCAGGAGGTCGTCCTCGGCCATGGCCTCCACCAGGTCGAGCGCGATCGCAGCGGCAGGAGCGACGCCCCTGGCCACGAACAGGACCTCGTCTCCCACGGTCTTGATGACCCGGCCTCCGTGCGCGGTCACGACGTCGGACGCCAGCGCCTCGAAACGTTGCACCACACGTGCCAGCTCGCGTTCGGAAAGTCGACGCACAAGACGGGTGAACGAGACGAGATCAGCGAAGCCCACGCAGCGCACGACTCCCGAGCTGTCCATCGTCGGCTCGGAGTCCGAGACCATGCGCGAGATCGCAGCCGACAGATGGCGGCGCCAGGCGTAGATCAGCAGCGGTTCCAGATCGTCGGCGATCTCCGCCAGCTTCATGGCCGCTGCGCGGGCGGTCGCCGGATCCGGCATGGCCCGCGTCGTGTCCGGCTCGCCGGGGGTACCGGTGAGCAGGGAGGCCTCACCCATGGCCTCGCCCAACGCCTCGGCCATCAGCTGGGTCTGCCACACGGCCAGCCGATCGGTGGTCCTGGCCAACGCTCGTGTCATCGCCAGGGCGGTCGGCTCATCGAAGGTGCCATCGCGCACGAGTTCCGCGACGGTCTGCAAAGCCAGAACGTCCGTCTCGCTGAACACCGTGTCCTCGTCCCCGACGTTGGGGAAGCCCAGCGCGTGCCAGAACTTGCGGGCACTTCTCAGGGACACCGCGGCCCGGGCGCTGACCTCGCGAGGGCGCATCGAGCGAGGCTGACCGAGCAGTCGCGCCTCCACGTCATCGGCTGATGGCGAGAGTCCTCCAGCGGGCTCGGCCGGCAGAACGGGGCGATGGCGACCGGCGCGGGACACCTCAGGTGCACGCTTCGCCGCCGTCGGGTCGATCATGACCCGATCATGCCGTGTTTCCTGCCGGCGGCTGCGAGCGGCGCACATGCACCACGTCTCCGGCGGCATGGGCGGTGCTCAACCCCCCGGCTCGAACCACCAGTCGACCCGCGTCATCTACCCCCGTAGCGGCCCCCCGGGTAACCCGTCCATCGGGTTGGTGCACGTCCACGTCCAGCCCGATCGTCAGACATGAGTCGCGGTATGCCGCACGAACGGCATCCAGCGCGCCGCCGCCTTCCGACCAGGCACGGTAGAGGTCGGCCAGCACGCTGAGATAGCGCACGATGACATCCTCGCGGCGGACGTTCCCTGCGCCGCACAAAGCCAGCGACGTCGCCGTCTCCACTGGGAGCTCGGTGCGCGCCTGGTCGATGTTGGCGCCCGCCCCGATGACCACCAACCCACCGCCAAGCTCCATCTCGCAGAGGACGCCCGAGATCTTGAGCCACGTAGCCTCCGGCTCGTCGCGCTGTTCCTGGACCAAGACGTCGTTCGGCCACTTGAGCCGACCAGCCACGTCGGCGACGTCCGCCAGCGCCCGCCGCATGGCCAAGCCGGACAGCAGTGGCAGCCAGCCCGCGTCGGCGGTTCGGTGGGCAGGCAGCGGAACCAGGCATGACACGGCGATCGAGGCGCGGGCCGGGGCCTCCCATTGACGCGCCAGCCGTCCCCGGCCGGCGCTCTGATGATCGGCCAGCACGACTCGCCACGCTCGCGGGACCCGGAGAGCCTCACGATTGGTGGAGTCGAGGGAGTCATGGACATCGACCTCTTGCCAAGGGTTTGGCGGTGTGATCAGTGCCGCTTTCACGTACTGGGATTCGAGAGGCTGGCGCACAGACCTAAGGCTAGGCTCCCGCCATGGCTGATGTAGTCCTCAACGACGGCCCATCTGTGGCCGAGCCCGACCCCGTTGTCTCCGAGCCCGACATCCACACGACGGCCGGCAAGCTGGCTGACCTGCTCCGGCGCCACGACGAGGCTCTGCATGCCGGGTCGACCAAAGCGGTCGAAAAGCGTCATGCCGTCGGCAAGAAGACAGCCCGCGAGCGGGTCGACCAGCTGATGGATGAGGGCTCCTTCGTCGAGGTCGACGAGCTTGGCCGCCACCGGTCGACGGCGTTCGGTCAACAGAAGAAGCGGCCCTATGGCGACGGGGTCATCATCGGCTTCGGCACGGTCGACGGTCGACAGGTCTGCGTGTTCTCCCAGGACTTCACCGTGTTCGGCGGATCCCTCGGTGAGGTGTTCGGCGAGAAGATCGTCAAGATCATGGACCTGGCGATGAAGATCGGCTGCCCGGTCATCGGCATCAACGACTCCGGCGGCGCGCGCATCCAGGAGGGCGTGGTGGCGCTGGGCCTCTACGCGGAGATCTTCCGTCGCAACGTCCACTCCTCCGGCGTCATACCGCAGATCTCCCTGGTCATGGGGCCCTGTGCCGGCGGCGCGGTCTACTCCCCTGCGATCACCGACTTCACCGTGATGGTCGACCAGACCTCGCACATGTTCATCACCGGCCCCGACGTCATCAAGACTGTCACCGGCGAGGACGTCGGTATGGAGGAGCTCGGGGGGGCGTTCACGCACAACTCCAAGTCGGGTGTGGCCCACTACATGGGCCAGGGCGAGGACGACGCCATCGACTACGTCAAGGCGCTGCTGTCCTACCTGCCGTCCAACAACCTTGAGGACCCACCCTCCTTCGCGTGGGACGTGGACGACACCGCCGGCGAGGTCGACACGGACGACGCGTTCCTGGACACGTTCATCCCGGACTCGGCCAACCAGCCGTACGACATGCACACGATCATTGAGCACATCGTCGACACCACCGACGACGGATCCCCCGACTTCCTCGAGGTCCATGCCCTGTTCGCCCAGAACATCATCTGCGGCTTCGGCAGGGTCGAGGGCCGTGCTGTGGGTGTTGTCGCCAACCAGCCCATGCAGCTTGCTGGGTGCCTCGACATCGACGCCTCCGAGAAGGCCGCACGGTTCGTGAGGACGTGCGACGCGTTCAACGTCCCCGTTCTGACGTTCGTGGACGTCCCGGGCTTCCTACCGGGCACCGACCAGGAGTGGAACGGCATCATCCGCCGCGGCGCCAAGCTCCTCTACGCCTATGCCGAAGCCACAGTCCCGCTGGTGACGGTCATCACCCGCAAGGCCTACGGCGGCGCCTACGACGTCATGGGCTCAAAGCACCTCGGCGCCGATATCAACTTCGCCTGGCCCACGGCCCAGATCGCCGTGATGGGCGCTCAGGGTGCAGTCAACATCCTCTACCGCAAAGAGATCGCCGAGGTCCTCGCTGCCGGTGGTGATGTCGACGCCGCGCGTCAGCAGTTCATCACGGAGTACGAAGACACACTGGCCAACCCGTACATCGCCGCCGAACGCGGCTACGTCGACTCGGTGATCCCGCCGTCACACACCCGATCCTCAGTCATCAAGGCGCTACGCGCACTAGGCAACAAGCGCGAGACGCTTCCGCCCAAGAAGCACGGGAACATACCGCTCTGATCGGGCGAATCCCTATGACGGACAACAATTCTCGGGGCTCACAGGGCACCCAGCGGCCGGAGGCGACCGCCACGCCTGTGTGCCTCGTCCGCGGGATCGCCTCACCCGAGGAGCTCGCGGCCCTCGTCACGATCCTTGCCGCCGCGAGCGTCGACGGCGGATCGGATCCCACCGATCGCCTTCCCCTGGCAAACGGGAGGTTCACCCAGCCTCCGTGGGGCTCGCCCCGCCGGAAGCTGCGCACGA
>JABBOX010000052.1 GCA_012927555.1 Phycicoccus sp. | reverse complement strand
GCCGTCAGGCAGTGGATCAGGGTCGCGCAGCGCACGGGCGGATGTGCGCAGCGAGGTCTCGATGACCAGGGGCCGACGCGAGACATCCATCAGGTTGCCACCAAATGCCTCGAGATCCGCACGCCCGGGGCCGAGCACGGTGACTTCGGTGCCCTGATGATGAACGGTGGCCACCTCGCGAATGACCCTACGGGTCACCCTGGCGCGCCACTGCCGCTCGAGCCGGGTGGCCCACTGTGTGGGCGCGTCCGCGTCGAAGGTGACCTGCGGGGCGAGCACGAAGACCTCGTCGAGACCCTGGCCTGCGAGCAGGTCGAGGTTGGTCGAGGACCAGGCTCCGCCGTCGATGAATCGATGCTCTCCGATCCGCACGGGTTGGTACCACCCCGGGATGGCACACGACGCCATCACCGCGTCGCGCAGTGCAGCCGGTCGGGCACCAGGTCTCCCGAAGGGCATCCGCTCGCCGGTGTCGTAGTCGAGGGCCACCACCGTCACGCCGTCACGGCCGACCCAACCGTCCGGGACGACGTGCTCGATCAAGGCTCCGACCGCGGCCAGGTTGCCGCGACCCTCAGGCAGGAAGGCGGCCAAGACGGTCGTCGGCGGCAACTGGCGCAGCTGACGAGCGTTGCGAACCAGAAGCTCCCGCGAACCCATCCCCGGGCGTGGACGAATCGGCCGGTCGCCGCCACTGGCCGTCTCATAGTCGAAATGGAAACCCGCCAACGGCCCCGTCTCGAGCTGACCGTCGAGCTCGTGGGTGACGAGATCTTCGACGCTGACACCGGCGCCCAACAGGGCTGCCAGCACCGAGCCGGCGGAGGTGCCGACGAAGGCCTCGAACTCACGCACGTCGGTGCCCGTCTCGTCCTGGAGAGCCTGGAGAGCGCCGACCATCCAGGCCGCGCCCAGAACGCCCCCACCACCGAGCACCAGCCCGCGGCGGGGTGCGCCAGTCATCGGCGTGAGCCCCGGGTGGCGTCCCTGCTCTCGACCAGCTCGGCCAGCGAGTCGACCAGGCACTGGCCGAGGACGTCCAGGTCGGGCATGGTCGTGCGGTCGCCGTTCAGCCCGAAGTACACGCCTCCGTCGTAGGACGTCAGCCCGATCGACACCGCCTGCCATCGAGCCAGCGGCATCACGGGGTAGGTGGAGAGCATGAGGGCGTCGCCGGCATACAGGGGTTGTTGCGGGCCTGGAACGTTGGTGATGACGACGTTGAACAGCCGACGCGACATCGCCATGCCAAGTCGAGCCCCGAGCGAGTGCAGCGTCGGGGAGGCGAATCCGGCCAGCCCCGCAAGAGATTCGGCGCCTACAGCCTGCCCGCCCTCCATCTGCTGGCGCATGGCGAACGCGATCTGGTGCAGTCGCATCGACGCGCTGGGTTCTCCCACCGGAAGGTCCACGAAGCATGCGGTGACACGGTTGCCGAGCCGCGTGGCGTCATCGGTGTCGTAGACGCTGACGGGCACCATCGCGCGGACGGTTGTCGCATTGTGGACCGCTTCGCCGCGCGTGAGCAGCCAGGACCGCAGGGCTCCCGAGACCGTTGCCAGGACAACGTCATTGATCGTCACGTCGTCGGCGTAGCGGCCGAGTGCAAGCCGGTTGCGGACCTTGCGATAGTCCTCCAGGTCGGTTCCGACCATGATGTATCGCCGCGCCTCGCCGATCTCGACGTTGAGGGGGCTGATCGGCGCAGGTCGGGCCGCGGTGCGTGCAACGGTCGAGACAACAGCCCCGGCCGCCGAAAACAACCGCCCACCAACAGCTTTGACATCGTCGACGATCTGGCTGGGACGCTGGACAGCCTCCGCGAGCGCCGCCGTGATGAGCTCGACGTCACTGGGCGCGCGGGCAGGACGCCACGTGTCGTTGACGGGCTCCTCGCGGTCGGATTGGCCGTCAACGATGACGTGGGCGATGTCAACCGCGTTGATGCCGTCCACGAGGGCCTGGTGGGTCTTGGTCACGAGCGCGAAGCGGCCCTCGGCAAGCCCTTCGACGAGGTACACCTCCCACAGCGGTCTGCCACGGTCAAGCCGTTTGGGCTGGACCCGCGCGACGAACTCCTGCAGCTGGTCGTCACTGCCCGGACGTGGCAGTGCCGAACGCCGGACGTGATAGGTGATGTCAAAGTCGACGTCGTCGACCCACACGGGGTTGGCAAGACGTCCCGGGACCTCGCGGATTCGCTGCCGGTATCGGGGCACGAAGGCAATCCGGTTGGTGATCAACGTGACCAGACGGTCGTAGTCGAATCCTTGGTCCGGTGGCTGGAAGACCATGACCGAACCCACATGCATGGGTGTCGTCGACTCCTCCAGATAGAGGAAGGACGCGTCAAGGGAGGTCAGCCGGTCGGACACGCCCTCATCGTGTCAGACAAAGTCGCCGAGAAACCCAACCGTGACGGATACGACGCCGCGCGGCACCCGACCGCAGCGGTTCAGCGGTTCAGTGGCTCAGTGGCTCAGTGGTCAGTGGTTCAGTGGATCCGCTGATGGATCCAGCCGGCGCCCGGGAACAGAGCGGCGAGCTCGCCTGCCGTCTCGTCAAAGGTGCGGTGCACGATGCCGACGAGCCCGGCCTCGACTGCGGCCTCGATGTTGTCCGGGACGTCATCGATGAAGACACATTCGGCTGCCGGCAAGCCGATGCGATCGAGGGCGAGGTCGAAGATCCCGCGTTCAGGCTTGCGCATGCCGACCTCGCCGGAGATGACGACCGCGTCGAACATCTGGTCCCAGTCGGTGCGGTCGTAGTCGTTGCCCCACGAGTTGGACAACAGCGCGGTGCGGACCCCCGCCGCATGCGCGCGGGTGACCATCGAGGTCATCGAGTCCTCGTAGATCGCCAGGTCGGCGAACATCTGGCCGATCAGACCCTGTGCCTCGACGGTCGAGCCTTCCTGTGCCAACGCTGCGGACAGCAGGTGCTCGAAGTCCTCGACGGCGATCTCTCCACGCTCGAGCCGATGGACAGGTGAGATGTCACCTGGCAAGGGCTCGACCCAACGGCGCACCACGGCCCCATAGTGGTCACGGTCGACACCGGTGACCTTGAGCCAGCTTGCGATGGCGGTGTGGATCGGCATGGTGAGGACGCCGCCCCAGTCCACGATCAGTCCCTGCATCAGGCGAGCCTACGACGACGGCCGCTGGTTGGTGCCGGCAGTCCGCAGATCTCGGCGGCGAGCGCCACCAGTGCTTTTCGCACGTTCGAGTCGGGGGCAGCCTCGGCCAGCGACTGCCCGGCCAGCAGTGCGCTGTCCTTGCTGGAGGGGTCGTCGGGGAGGAATCGGGGGTCGTCGATCCCGGCGAAGCGGGTGAGTGCCTCGCGGATGCGCGGCTCCGGCCGGATGCCCACGGCGGAGGACCGGACCTTGTTGATGACCACGGTCGGCCCCGGACCGGCGACGGTGCCGAGCTCCTGCAGCCCTCGGACGAGTCGTTGCAGCCCGATCGGGTCACCCGCGCCGATGGCCAGGACCTGGTCGGCAACGGCAAGGGAGGTGAGCGTGGCGGCATTGCGCCGAGGGGCCAGCGTGTCGTAGCTGAGTTCTTCGTCGTCTTCGAGGCTGAACCCGCAGTCGATGACGGTGAAGCGGGCGAGCCGTCGGGTGAGGGTGAGGACGTGCTCGAGGGCGGCCGCGCGAAGCTCCGGCCACCTCTCGGCCTTGGGTATGCCGGTGAGCACCCGCAACCCGGCCGAGACCTCGGGCGCCAGGCGAGCCAGCGCAGCCAGGTCGAGGGTGCCCTGGTCCGCCGACCGGGTTGCCGCCGCCAGACCGGGTGCCTCGTCGAGCAAGGAGAGCGACTGCGCGATACAGCCGCCGTAGGTGTCAGCGTCAACGAGCACCGTGGACTGACCCAGCAGGGCAAGCTCGCTGGCAAGGTTGAGGGCCACGACGGTCCGGCCGGGGGCGCCCGCGGGACCCCACACCGCGATGATGGTGCCGAGTGGCTCTGACACGTCGGGTTGGAGATCGTCCTGTACCTCGTCCTGGACATCGAAGGCCGCTTCGCGCTGCTCCCCCGGTGCGGACCACGTCGCCTCCGCGTCAGGCCGGGGGTCGGGCACGGCATACAGGGCATCGAGGGCGTCCTGGACCACCTCGGCGCTGGCATCGGCCGGGATGACCGTGGAGATTCCCAGCTGGCGCAGATGGAGCTCGGCCTGCTCGTCGCCGGGAGGGTAGATGCCGACCACCGCCACCGAGCACTCGCGCAGGTGGTCCAGCGCCGTGCGATCCAGCGAGTGCAGGTCGGCCGAGACCAGGGCGACCTCGGCCAGGCCCGAACCGGCGACCGCGAGCAGGTCCGCCAGGTCGGGGCATCGTCGGGCGATCCGGGCGTCGGTGCCTCGCTCGAGCGTGGTGACCAGGACGCTCTCCCAGCGGTCACTGACCGCGGTGACGACGGATCGGCTCACGCGCCGGCCTTGTGGGGCGACCCCGGCACCGGGACCAGCGTGATCCTGGCGCCCTGGTCGATGGCCGCGATGAGCGCCTGGACCCCGGCCTCCGGGACCATGATCTGCACGGCGGTCTTGCCCGATGCCGAGCCCAGGCCGTTGCTGCTGGCATCAGGGACGCGGGACACGGGGCAGCCTCGAGGGTCTTGACCGGGTTGCCGTACTTCTCCGAAGCCGACGAGGGGTCCTTGGCGTTGACCCACACGTCGACGATCGAACCGGCGGAGATCTGCGCGGCGGCACCGCTGTCAACTGGCACGGACACGGGCTTGAGGTTGATGTCGGCCTTGGTGCCCAGCGCCGAGGTCGGGAGCAGCTCGCCGGGGCGAACGTCGCGCAGAGCGAACGTGTCCGGCGCGATGTCGTGGTCAGCAACCACGTACCTGTTGCGGTCGGCGCCCAGCTGCACGTCGACCCGTCGGACATCACGCTGGGTCACGGGTTGGCCGGGCACCAGGCTGGCCACCGCGGCATACATCGGCACCGTGTCATCGGCGGCGGCGACCACCTTGGCCCCGATGGCCATCGACAGCAGGACGAGCACCACGCCGACCACCAGCCGGGTGTCGCGCCACGACGGTTGTCGCAGACGTGCTGCGGTCGGTCTGGGCAGCTCGGCCATGTCGGTCCTCTCGGTGTCCCGGTCGGATGTTCCGGTCGGATGTTCCGCAAGCATCATCGCCCATCAGAACCGATCACATGGCATCCCATCCACAGCGGGCGTAAACTCATGCATATCGACGCAAGTGGATTCTGCGAGATTCGTGAGGGATCATCCACATGACCTCGAACGTCTGTGGTAGACACACACTGCGTCACGAAACCTCCGCCTCACGAAACCTCCGCCTCACGTAACCTCCGCCTCACGAAACCTCCGCCTCACGTGACCTCCGCCTCACGAAACCCTCGCGCCTCAAGGAGCAGATCGCATGGCACAGCGCTTCATCCAACTGGCCGACGTCTCCGAAATCCTCGATATCTCATCGGCGCAGGCTTATGCGCTGGTGCGCTCCGGCGAACTCACGGCGATCAAGGTGGGGGGGCGTGGCCAGTGGCGCGTCGAGTCCAGCGAGCTGGAGAGCTACATCCAGCGGATGTACTCCGAGACCAAGACCTTCGTCGCGGCACACCCGTTCGGCCAGCTGGCGGAGACCCCCGAATAGGCCTTCACCCGTAACGGGCACTCACCCGTGACGACCCCTCACCCGTGACGGACGACGACGATCGCCGCGAACGGGACCACCCGTCTCGACGTGATGTTCTCGGGGCGTCGGGCCACGTCCACCGGATGCTCACTGAGGTCGAGCGCGTCGGCGCCGACGGCATCGATCGTGCCCGTCGTCACCAAGCCGCCGATGTCGACCAGTGACACCACCGATCGGTTGCGGCTGAGCCCGCGCAAGGCATAACCCAGTCCGAATCGCTTCGCCGTCGCCGTGCCCGAGCCGGCGGCCGCGCGGGTTCCCAACCCGTTGATCGCCACGATCGCGCCAAACGGGACCAGGCTCCCGCGCTCGCCATGGTCGTGGACCAGGAGCCAGTCGGAGCCGGCGTCGGCGATCCTGCCGGACACATGCACGCCGGCTGCCAATCGGAGCTCGACGGCCGAGCCCCGGTGCGCGATGAACCGTTCGTGCAGCCCCACCTGAGCGCGCTCACGCCTGGTGCGGTCCGAGACCTCAAGGTCGAGCTCACGCTGCCCGTCCGCGTCCAGCTGCGCCTGCAGGTCATCGAACAGTCGATCCCAACGCATGGCGCCTCCCCTCCGTCGTGACCGGATTCGATCACACCCTGCCGCACGGCCTCCTGTCCACCATCGCCGGTCCCTAACCGTGGCAAGTGTTGGCAAACGCAGGCAAACTGCACTAACCTGCCCCCAACAAGGACATAAGGGCCCGACAACCGCTGGACCCGACGACATCAGAGCCCGACAACAGCAAGGCCAAGGAGCAGGTATGCCGATTCGTCCCAGTCACCGGGTGGCGCGCCCCCTTGCGGCGATCACCCTGGCCACCGCCAGTCTCGTGGCCGCCATCGCCATCGGGTCGATCTTCCTGAGCACCGCACGCGACGCACTCGCGGCGCTCGCGGCTGCGGGACCGGCAAGCCCGGCCGACGGCATACTCGTCACGGTTGCCCTGGTCGGGGTGGTGTTGTCGCTCTGGGTCGGCCTGGGCATGGCACTGTCGGCGCTGTCCGCCCTCCCCGGCGCGCTGGGGCAGGCCAGCACCCGGCTGGCAGACCGGATCGCCCCCTCTGTGGTCCGCAAGGTCATCGCGTTCGTCCTCGGAACCGCCCTGACCGCCGCACTGGTCCCGGGGACCGCCGTTGCCGGCAGCGCACACCCGACACCGCGACAGGCCGTGGTCACCTCAGCCCAGTACGCCGTCGGAGTCCTCACTCACGTGGCCGGGACGACCCACGCCAGCGAAGGCGAGGACGCGGCGCCGGGTCCCTCGTGGGCTCCGGACCGGCGAGCTCCGTCGGCCAACAGCGCTGGCCGCGCTGGCCGTCCAGGAGGCGTCGGCGGCGCTGGCCTCCCACACGAGATCGTGGTGCGTCGCGGCGACAACCTGT
>JABBOX010000190.1 GCA_012927555.1 Phycicoccus sp. | reverse complement strand
ACATGCCTGGTTGTCCGGGAACCACTTCAGCAGCTGCTGGTAGGTCGTCGGATAGTCCACGCCACCAACCGGACTCACGCTCACTGCTATATCCTACTTCAGTTAAGCAGATATGCAGAACGTTCGTTCTAGACACACCACTGATTTCAGGGTTGAGAAGTCTGGTTACCCCAGCAGTTGGCTCTTGGCTTGCTGGAACTCTGCGTCCGTCAATGAACCAGCTCCGCGCATGACGGCTAGCCGCTCAAGCTGCTCGGTGATGGGGATGGGATGCCCCTCCTGGGGTGCCACCAGGGGCATCTTGACCGGGCCAAGACCTGCTTTGAACTTCGCAATCAGTTTCCCGCCAGGGCTACTGCCGAGGGCGTACACGTTGTCCACGTTCGCGGTGGCCCTCACCGTCAGACGCACGTTAGGGCCTTCCGGCGTCAGAGTGACGACGATGTCTCCCCACAGCGTGCCGATGATCTGTTTGAAGTCACCTCGAACCTGGTTGAGCGTCGAGTTGAGTGAGACCTTCTTGAACTTCTGAGATATCAACGCTTGCTGGCAAAGGCCCAACCATTCGTCGCGCCCGCCTGGAACCACCATCTGTTCCTCGACCATCTTCCGGATTCCCACCGTGACTCCTTCGTTGTGTCAGAACTACCCCGAACTCATCGGGCTGGTTACTTCTAGAAGACCTTGACGTCGCCGTGGCCCGAGCGAGCCCACATGGTCGGCTGCGTAGGCCGTAGGTGCCGTCGTGGCCCAGTGCGGTTGCGACGTTGCCGAGTGAGGCTGGCCTTGTTATTCGCAGCCGATTCCGTCCCCATCACGGTCAAGCCTGCTGGCATAGCCAGGGTCACCACGATGGATGGGAGCAGCACCAGCTGCGCGAACCGCGTCGCAGTTGGCGTAGTAGATGACCCCGGCAGCCGGCGCAGGAGCCGGTGCAGGTGCAGGTTGGCCAGCGGGCAACGCCGCCAAAGTTGACGCAGAGCCCGGCCCCGGCAGCAGCATGCTCGGGCAAGAAGTGAGGACCCGGGTCATGGCATCACGCTCGGCTGACGTGACCCAGATGGCGTACTTTCCTTTCACCGCAACCTGTCTGGCGACATACGTGCACCGGAAGGCCTTGTTGGGTGGCAGCCAGGTGGCGGCGTCACCGTCACCCTTGGATCGGTTCATTGCGGCGTCCACGGCCAGCAGGTTCAGCGGGTCGTTGGCCAGTGCGAGCCGCTTCCCAGCTTGCCAGGTCGCGGCACCTTTCTGCCAGGCGTCCGAGAGTGCGACGACGTGGTCGATATCAACCTCGCTGGCACCGCCGTAGACGAAGCGGATGGAGGTTCCGGTGTAGGGGTCGGGGGCCAGCGTCCCGGCCAGGACCTTGCAGGCGTTCTGCATCTGCTTGCTCTTGAGGTCCCGGCGCAGGATGTCATTGCGGGTGTCACAGCCATTCTTGTCTGTGTCGAACCAGGCCTGGCCGAACTGTGCGCGGGTGTAGCCGGTCTTGGGGGCACGGCCCTTGACGGTCAGCTTTGCCACGGCGGCCAGCGCGGTACCGGCAACCGGGGGTTTGGGCTTGTTGGTTGTCGGCGCTTTGGTGGGCACGGCAGGGACGACCGGCGTCGGTGTCTGAGCTGTGTCGGCGGAACTCAGGCTGGACTGGTCACCGCCTGCGGAGGTCACTGGACCGTTGGCTGCAGGGCCACAGCCGGACAGCAGTGTGATGGCTGCGAACATTACGGTGAGCGACCTGATCGCCCTGCTCATCGTGTTTCCCCCAGTTCGGCTCATCTATGCCCGTCGGTATGAGAGGGCAGCCATCGGAGTATGGCCCCGAACGCTTCACTGCCGCAGGCAAACGCGAACGCTCGATCACCCGGAGTGAACGGTCCCGAGTATTCGCAAAACACCTTCCGCTCGGGTTGGGGACCCGTAGCCTCCGCTCACAGGGGTCGGCTCACAGGGGGTCTCACCTCATCGTCTCGATGAAGGAATGAAATGAAGCGAGCAGCAAGCATCGTCGCCGCAGCATTGATGATGGTCGGCGCAAGCGCGGGCGCGGCTAGCGCCAGTTCAGCAGGCGATGGTAGTGACTACGGCACACAGCCCGGTTTCGCAGTTGCCACCGCAGCCACTCCTTGCAGCGGGCACGGCTCTTTCAACGCCTTCGGAAAGGACTTCAACTTCGCGGGTGGAGCTAACGGCACGCAGACCGGGATCAACAACTCAACGCTCTGCGGCCAGGACCACAACTGAGTCCCAAGGGCCGATGCCCGCTCCATCTCCCGGCAACAGGGAGGGAGAGCGGGCCTTCTGGTTCTCCCGTCCTCCCCAGGGTCCACCCGCAAAAGGCGGCGGGGTGCCACGGTGCAGACCGTGAGATGGCCCGTTCCGCCTTAAGACAGGATCGGGATGAGCATCGAGTAGCTGGGTTCTATCTTTGGACCGCGAAGCTGAGCATTCGGAAGCGACCCCGGGCACCGTCCAGGTGTGAGTAGTCAGACCAGCGACAGGCGTACTCACCCCTGAGATCAAGATCGGGCTCTCGTCCCTTCGAAGTGCCAGCCCCCGTGTTCGGACCCCACGCACGCACCCCAGTCAGCAGGTTGCCGTCATAGATGCGGAAAGCATCTGCGTTGGTTGCTCGCCCGTGCCCGGGTCGCTGCCAGTAGCTCGGCTCGTTGGTCAACACCACGACAGCCCCGCTCCAGCCGGTCCGTCCCGTGACGAACTGCTCGACTCGCTGAATGTCCTTCACGGCGTCGTAGGCACGGATGTCCTGCGCCCCCTGGTTGAGGAGGTGAAACTCCTCGGCGTCCCATACACCATTCCAGGCGGCAGTGAGGTACTTGAGCTCGACGGCGAAGTGGGTCCCGAGGTCGGGACGCGAGAACTGCAAGTCGAGACGCATACCTGGCCCGAGCCTGGTCTCCAGCCTCACCCGCAAGCTTGGGTCGGATCGGTGGGCAACCCAAGCCAGTGCGTGCTGGAAGTCCGCCTCGGAATGAAACACTGGGCGCTCATGACGCAACTCGGCAACCCAGAGTTGCAGTTGGTCCTCGAAGTTCACCCGCGAAGGCTAACGCGACTGCCTGGCGGATCCGCCAGGGACGCCGAAGGCACCACCGCGTACACAACCACCAGAGGGATCCAGATGGTCGAGGTCAGAACACAGCCGGAGCCCAAGTGCCCCATCCGCCCCGGAGACGCCTGCTCGCTATGCCTGCCAGGCGCATCCGGTCCACAAGACTGCGGCCTGGTCTACCTCGTGATGTCAGACCCGGAGCTTCGTGAGCCGCTGCACCACCTCCCCCCAATGGCATCGCCAGCCTAAGCGGTGCAGGGCAGAGAGCCGCATAACCTCTGCAATGACTCCATAGATGGTGGCCTCATCGCCCGAGGGCGAGTCGGCATCCATGCCCGCCAGTGCGGCAATCTCATCCCCCAAGGATCCCAGCGAGCTCTCTCCAGAGCCCAGCTCGTGCCACTTCTCAAAACCGGCCACTACCCTCTCGTTGGGTTGTTCACCGACCTGGATGGAACCGGCGCGGTTCAGATGCACATTGGCCAGCTCACCCGTGGGTGCTATCGCCAGCACGTCGTACTGTCCGTCGCCTGGGTGGAGCTCATACAACTTGCCGGCGACCCCAACCCTGGCCATGAGGTCTGCCGCAAGAGTCCATGACGCCGCCTCCGTTGCGCCGTTATGCATGCGCTTGAGAAGCTGTCGACATCCGCCCTGCATGCGAGAACAGCGCATACTCCACCTGAGCCGGGCTGACTCCCCATTCGTCTGACCACTGATCTGCCAACTGGATGTAGGTCATGTAGTCAGCGAGACCGTATCCATGCGGAGTGCGGCCGATGCTCGAGAGTGCGCTTCGGACCCTCCCGTCAAAGATCAGCGGCCAAGGGCGACCCGACTGGCGGTACCCCGCTGCATGCATCAGCTTGGTGAAGAACGGCTCGTCCCATCCAGGCAGATGACCGGGACCCCGTTTGAGGCTCCGCCACGCGGCAGCCACGTCGGTAGCGGATAGCGCGACGGCCTGACGAACCGCTTCGAGACGAGCCGGCACCAGCCGGTCATTCGGGGAGCGCTTGCCCAAGCCGAGCCCAGATGCTGCACGCGAAGGGCCGCGACCGTCGCCGCCCTGCCCGGCGATACCGGATCCCCAGGCCTGGACTGCAATGACAAGACCGGCCACCGCCCTGTCGTCGCCCCCATCGGCCACAACGGCAGCCAACTCATACAGATCCTGTTTGCGAACGACGGCCGTCTGAACCAAGGGCGTGGGGACGCAGTCCACCGGAACCCACTTTCGCCAAGCGCCGGGCAGCCAGGGGATACCACCATCAGCCGGCTCCCCTAGGAATCTGGCCAGTTCGTCCCGCTCGCGTGTCATTTCTGCAGGGTAAGGCGACGGCCAAGCTCTGTCCGGTGAATCGCCCCGCCCATCACCGTCGCTTGCCCCCAGTCGCACAAAGGAACGATCTGAGACGCCCCCACCATCTACTCGGCCACCTCTATGGCCGTCCATAACCCATGTCCAATAAGTACATCCAGGAAGGAAAACCAGCGACGAGTATTGAGAATCCCAGCGGCTACAGCTTCGGATCTGGACGAAGTTCGACCTTGCAAACAAGACGAGGCACTCGAGAAGGACGCTCTGATTGCAGCCGGATATCAGAGCGTCTTCGTCGACAAGGCCCCAGGTCTTCGGCCAGCTTCACCTCCGCGAACGCGAACCTGAGCGCGATCATCACCCAAACCCGGTGCGATCCAGAACTGGCCGTGGCCGCGCCTGGATACAGCGCCGGTTCACCACAAGCACTCATTGCGCGGCACCGTCACGACCTTGGCGGCAACCCGCCCACCACGTTGGTATCGGCCTGAACCAGCCGTACCTCGGCCTGCCCCGCCGAGTCGAGCCGCCGCGCGCACACCGCACGCGCCGCCTGCTCACGAGGCGGCCGCGCCCCTCGCGCTCTGCGTGTCCTCGCGAGTGGCCCCCCGCGCCAGCCCTTCCGCCGTGCCAAACGTCGAGTTCTCGTCATCCACTTCGGACCCGTCGGCGTCGATGAGGCGCCGCAATCGTGTCGCCTCCCGAGTGCTGATCTCGTCCCCGCACCACTCGACCGCCTCGCGGACCGACAACCCTTCATCCTCGGTCATCTCCCGCAGCGCCTCCCCTGCCTGACGTTCGGCCTCGGCCACAGCCGCATCCCGCTCACGCACGGCGACCAGCACTCGCACGGCCAGACACTCCAGCCGCTTCTCTCGCTCAGCCCTCGATGAAGTCCCGCGAGGTGGTGTAACTCGTTCCGCGTAATGCTTTGCGTGTTGTGAACTATGCCGTGCGGATCGTGGCTGTGTCGATCACCTCCCGATCGTGGCTGTTCGCGGTGATCGCGGTCGGGGCTGGTGGGGTGAGCTGGGCCATGGATTCCTCGGAGAGGTAGCGGCGTTCGGCGACCTGCCATTCGTCGTGTGACTCGATCAGCACGCAGGTCGATAGGCGCAGCAGGGCCGCGGGGTTGGGGAAGATCCCGACCACGTCGGTCCTGCGTTTGACCTCTCTGTTCAACCTTTCCAACGGGTTGGTCGACCAGACCTTGCGCCAGTGTGCTTCGGGGAAGTCCGCGAAGGCGGTGATCTCCTCGCGTGCGTCGCGCAACATCGTTGCTACTGCAGGCAGTTGAGGTTCCAGCATCAGCGCGATGGTCTCTACCTGGGCCCGGACCAGGGGCCCAGTGGGCTGGGCGAAGATGGTCCGGATCGCGGCGGCGACCATCTCGCCCTGACCCTTGGGGACGCGGGCCAACACGTTGCGCATGAAGTGGACCCGACACCTTTGCCAGGCGACCCCGGCCATGGTGGCCTCGATCGCGTTCATCAAGCCGCGGTGGTGATCCGAGATCACCAGCTGGGTCCCGCCCAGTCCCCGGTCGCGCAGGGTCAGCAGGAACTCCGTCCAGAAGTCCGCCGTTTCGGAGTCCCCGACCGCGCATCCCAGGACCTCACGGCGCCCGTCGGCACTGACGCCGGTGGCGATCACGACGGCCTGGGAGGCGACCCGGGCGCCCTTGCCGTACTTGTCGCCGCCGACCCGGGCCTTGCAGTACGTGGCGTCCAAAAACACGTAGGGGAACCCTTGCTCGCCCAGGTCACGGGTGTTGAACGCGGCCACGTCGCTGTCCAGCTCGGCGCAGATCCTCGAGACCTCAGACTTGGAGATCCCCGACTCGGCGCCCAACGCGGTGACCAGGTCATCGACCTTGCGGGTCGAGACGCCGTGCACGTAGGCCTCCATCACCACCGCGTGCAACGCGACGTCGATCCGCCGCCGCGGGGTCAGCAGGGACGGGAAGAACGAGCCCGTGCGGGTCTTGGCGATCTTGACCGTCAGATCCCCAGCGGTCGTGGACACCGTCTTGTCCCGGGTGCCATTACGCAAAGTGGTGCGGGTATCGGTGCGTTCGTGCGGGTCGGCGCCGATGTGCTGAGCCGCCTCGGCGTCGATCAGGGCTTGCAGGATCGTGTGCAGCAGCCGGCGCATCAACTGACCCCCATCGGCGCTGCTAAGCGCCTCGGTCAGCTCCAGCAGGGCAGACTTGTCCAGGGCCATCGCGTGAAGTCCTTTCGTGAGTTCCTTTGTCGGTTACTCACAAAGCCTCACGCGGTGGCTCCTTCATGCCCGGGACCGACACGATCACCAGGCCGAGGAACCCGAGTTACACCACCCCAAGGGACTCACCCCAGCCCTCCCCCGACGCCTCTTGGACTGCGCGTCCAGCGCCGCCCGCCGAGCCGCCTGTCTGATCGACTGCTGACCCATCACGTCACCTTTTCCTCGTTCCGAACCGTCGCGCCCCCTAAGGCGACCCGACCACCCCCAGCGGTCACCGGACCCCGACAACCTCACCACCGACGCACCCCCAAAGAAACAGCCGAACTCGATGTGCCACACACCTCATGCATTCTCGGTACCAAGGGCGCCTATCGCGTCTAAGTTGACTTCCCGCGTGCGCGCTTGGGGTGTATTGCAGGGGAACGGTTCTGGTGCATGCTGGGCCACCTGCAGGGATCCAAAGGTGTTACCTTAACG
>JABBOX010000174.1 GCA_012927555.1 Phycicoccus sp. | reverse complement strand
GCTGCGTCGGCGGCGGGCGCGGCGGACGCCTCCGCAGTCGGCGCGGCCACGGGAGCCGGTGCCGCAGCCGCGGCGGGCACCGCGGGTACCACTCTCTGCGCCACGGACGGGCCGACGGCAGTGAGCGTGACGGAGTGCGCGACGGCGATCGCGTCGAGCTGCCGGAGGTAGCCGGACAGATCGGCGTTCGTCGGGATCTGCACCCGGACGGCCGCGAGGTTCGCCTTGTACTCGGGAAGCTTGGCGAACTCGGCCGCGAGCTTTGTGGTCTTGAGCTGGAGCAGATCGTTGGACTGCTGCGTCGACGCAACCTCGGCGCGAGTGTCGTTCGCCGTCGCCAGTGCCGGCGCGACCGCCAGGAAATACGTCGCCACCATGATGATCAGCGCGACGAAGACCGTGCCGCCGATCCAGGTGCTCCTCTTGGCGCCGCCCATGTCACTTGGTCCCTTCGGCTGCGGCGAACCGCTTGGCGTATGCGGCGTCGGTCACCTGCACTGTCGATGTCACGGTGTAGTACACGTGCTTGTCGGTCTCGGTGATCGCAGTCGCCGACACCCAGGCGTCCGAGAATCCCGGGACGGCGTTCAGGGCGTCGATCCACGCGGCGGTGTTCGGCAAGGTGTCGATGCGTCCGCTGAACTGGATCTGCCCGACGCTCGGCTTGTCGAGCCCGCTGACCGGAGCGGGCGCAGCCACCATCGGCGTTGCTCCGCTGACCGTGATGCTCTGGAGGCTCGCTCCCGCAGGCAGCACGGCCGTGATCGCGTCGAGGTAGCTCTTCCATTGCACCTCGGTCGACATCCCAAGAGTACGTGCTGCCGTCGCAGACGCGAGGGCGTTGAGCACCTGCGGCACCTCCGCGTACTTCTGCTGCTCGGTCTGCAGCCGCGTCGTGTCGGCCTGCGCAGTCACGAGGTCGGACTGTGCAGCGACGGCGGACATGAGGCTCGCACCAAAGGCCAGGACGCAGAGCACGAGCGTCGCGAGCAGGCTCACGCCGAGCCACCGCTTGAGCACCTTCAGGCCGCGCTTCGCGCGGACCTCCGGCGGCAGCAGGTTCACCTGGGGTAGCGACACACCGATCAGCGTGGGTCCCGCGTTCTTGGGCTTCGGACGATCCATCACGGCGGTCATGCGGCAACTCCGTAGGCAAGGCCGATCGGCAGGGCGACCAACGACTCGAATCCGGCAAGGGCGCCACGAGGCATCGACTTGCCGAACCTGAGGCCGGCCAGCGGATCGCCGAGAGTCACGGGCAGCCTGCCCGCGCTCGAGAGGTACTGGCCGAGCCCGGGCAGGTGCGAGCCCCCACCGGTCATGACAGCGACCTCGATCGCCGCCCCCGGGTTGTTGCCCGAGTAGTACACGAAGGTGTTGCGCACGGCCTCAACGAGAGTGCGGGCCACGTTGCTGATGGCGTCAGCTGCAGCGGCCTGCTCGGGACCGACGGCGAATCCGACCCCGATCTCGCGCTTGAGCATCTCGGCCTCGGGGCCCGCGATCCCGAGCGCGGCCGCGACGGCGTTCGTGACGTTCTGGCCGCCCAAGGGCAACGTCCGGATCAAGCGAGGCACGCCGTGCACGGCGATCACGACGTTCGTCACGCTCGCGCCGATGTCCACGAGGGCGACGATCCGCTGGGCGAGGTCGCCTCGCGCCAGCGAGCGCAGCAGCGCGAAGGCGTTGAGGTCGACCATCATCGGGTGCAGCCCGGCACCCTCGGCGGCCAGCACGTTGGCGGTCACGGTGTCGCGCTGAGCTGCGACGAGCATCCCCTGGACCGTCCGACCGTTCGGTCCGTCAAACTCGCTGGTCGGGAAGTAGTCGAGCAGCGCCTCGTCGGTCGACATGGGCAGGAGCTCCTGGACCTGGAACGGCAGCGACGCTTTGAGCTGGGGCAGCGGCATCCACGGAAGGTCGAGCTCGCGGACCAGGACGCGCTGGTTCCCGACGCCGATCACGACGTCGCGCGAGCTGAACTTCTGCTGGAGCCACAGCTGGCGAAGCGCGGTCGCAACAGTCTCGGGCTGGGTCGCCTCACCGTCGCGCACAGCGCCCATCGGGAGCGGCACCTGCCCGTAGCGGAGCAGCGTCGCGCCGCCCTTGCCGATCGGTCCACCGCTGCCGAACTCCAGCTCCGCACCACGGACTGCCGTGGTACCGATGTCGAGCCCGATCACCCGGGTGCTGGCCACTGGTGCCCCTTTCGATACCGAACGCTTCCGTTCCCTCTATCGGGTGTACGCCAGGGGACCTTGAGCAGATGACACTGATTTGTCCCGGCGCGTTACGGCGACGCCTGCGTCAGAGCACACCCAGGTACCAGGCGGCGATCGGCTGCCCGCAGACGATCCCGACGGCCGCGCCGAGGAGCAGCCACGGACCGAACGGGATCCCGGTCTTCCGATTCGCACGTCCCGCCACGAGCAGACCGATCGCGAACAGCCCACCGAGCAGGAACGCCGCAAACCATCCGACGACGAGCGCGCCCCAGCCGACCCAGCCGAGGAACAGCCCGAGCACGCCCGCGAGCTTGACGTCTCCGAAGCCCATGCCCGCCGGGTAGACGACCATGAGCGCGAAGTACACGGCGTACAACGCCGCGCCGCCGAGGAGCGTGCGCCACAGCGCGGGCCAGTCGCTCGCGCCGCCCGGGTTCCAGCTCGCCAGCGCGAGCAGGGCGATCGCGACCGGGTACGACGGCAGCACGATCGCGTTCGGCAGCCGCTTGGTGTCGAGGTCGATGAGAGCGAGCGCGATCGAGATCGCGGCGAGGAACAGGTAGGCCGGCAGTGCCGAGCTCAACCCGAAGTGCCACGTTGTGAGACCGAAGAGCGCACCGGTGGCGGCCTCCACGAGCGGGTAGCGCCGAGAGATCGGTTCGCCGCAGTCGCGGCATTGGCCCCGGAGCAGCAGCCAGGAGACCACCGGGACGTTGTCCCGGGCACGGATCTGGTGGCCGCAGCGCGGGCACGCGCGGCTGGGGGGTCTGGGCCCGGTGCCCCCCCCCTTTCACCCCCTCTGGTGTTGGGCCGGGGCTGGTTGGGGGGGGCCGCGGGGGGGGCCGGCGCTCGAAGGGGAGACGATCGACTCCCCGCGCGGGACACGCCACACGACCACGTTGAGGAAAGAGCCAATCAGCAGGCCGAGGAGACCGAACGCGATCGGCAGCACCCAGCCGGGGAGTAGCTCTGGGGCCGTCACCCGATGTTCTCACGCTTGTAGACGATGTTGGACGCGTAGTGGTCGATCTGGGTTGTCGAGTAGGTGACGCCCCAGACTGGGAGGAGCACGAAGGCCAGCGAGGTGTTGTTCGCCAGCGTGACCGTTCCGCCGCCGTAGACCTGGCCCTGATGCGTACCGTGGTTCGCCTTGTTGACGCTGCACGGGGTGTAGACGAGGTCGTTGATCGTCGCGTCCATGGTGACGAGGTTCGAGATCTGCACTCCGTAGGTGTCGAAGCACGGGTGCGTCGACACCGCATCGTAGGGCTGGATAAAGTACAGGTTGCGCGTGTCCGTCGTCGTCGACGCGATCCCTTTGGCCTTCGCAATGTCGAAGCCGCCGTCGGCGAAGATCGCGACGTTGTGATTGAGCATCAATTTCGTCCCGGGAAGAGACAGGGTCATCTTTTCCGACGTCACAAGGACCGTGTCGGAGGGCATCGTTGCTCCGTTCGCCACGAGCCAGGCTGCGGGGTCGGTGACGGGCACCTGCTGGTAGCCCTTGCCCACATAGTCGTTGACGGCGGCCCTTTTGATCATGGGGAAGGACTGGACGGGCGGTGCAGTCAGCGTTGCGCCCGCAACACATGTTCCGGCCGTGGCGCACGCGCTACCTGTCACCGTGCCGTTCGCGCGCGCGGCACCGACGCCCGAGATCTGGATCGAGCCGAGCGAAATGTTGCCTGCCGCGGTCTCGGTCCGGCCGCCAATCGTCGGGGTTCCGTTCGAGCCGGTGAGGCCCTTCGTCGCGAGCACGTTGCCGGTGACAGTGCATTGCCCCCGCATCGAGACCGTCTTCTGGGCCGTGAGGTTGCCCTCGTATGTCTCCTGCCCCTGACAAGCGAAGTCGCCGTTGGTGTAGACGTCGGCGTTCTTCGTCACGCTCGTCACGCTGAGGTTTCCGCTGGCGACCACACCGGCGTCTCCGAAGATCGCCTTGTCCATCGAGTTTTTGTAGACGGGGCTCAGGTTGACAAGAGTCTCGACCGTGCGCCGGGCCGGCGACTGCCCAGCGAGAGCATTCGAGGACGAGGTCACCACGATCTTAGCGCTGCCTGCCTTGACCGCCCCCGCCTTGACGCCCGCGCAGTCGGTGATCGGCGTCCCGTCGGGCGCGAAGTAGGAGACTGTCCGCTGGAACGAGACCGTGTCGGATATTACGCTCTGGCCCGCAGCCGCCAGGATGCCGCACGGCAGAGTTCCGACGAACGTCCCCGTGACCTCGGCGACCAGGCTGTCGACCTGACCCTCGGCGGTCGTCACGGCTGTGGACCGTTGCCGGTCCCGCCCGGAGGCACCGTTCTCGTACATCGCGACGGTGACGACCACCAGGATGAGGACGCCGACCAGCGCCGCGAGGGCCACGGCCACGATGAGCGCGATGCCCGAGTCCCCGCCGGTCAGCCGGCCGTGGGTGCTGTGTAGATGCTTCAACGTCGTCCTCCTGTCATGGCAGCGGTACTGGTGTGCAGTCGGTGCCGGTGTATCCGTAGCTGGTGTTCCGCCCTGCGAGCGAGGACTGCACGGAGACGGTCGACCGCGTGCGCGCGTCGTAGGCGAGGAGCCGAACGTCGAGGAGACGCTCCTTGTACGGCGTCAGGGCGCCATTGAGGGTGAATGGGTTGGTCGCATCGAGCCGGAGACCGCGGGCGACGATGCTCCAGCCGGTGACATTTCCGGTCGTGGTCCACATCGGTTCCCACGATCGTGATCGCAACAACTTCGACCCTGGTTGACCGGGGTCGTCGAGCACCTGCCACTGGACGCACTTCTCAGAACCGTTCGACTGCGTGAAGATCCGCATGCAGTTACCCGAGTTGGCAGTCGGGTCGCCGAAGCAGCCGGCTGTCGCCTCAGACGCCGGGCTGTAGAGCACGTTTCCGGACCGCACCTGGCGATCGATCTGCGCGACTGCCTGGCGCAGCGTGAAGACCGCATCGGCTGACTTCTGCGCGTCGTCCATCTTCCGCACCACCAGGATCACGGCACCGAAGACCATCGCGACGCAGATGCCGAAGACCGTCATCGCCACGAGGAGCTCGGTCAGGGTGAATCCGCGGTCGTCGGAGCGCGCTCGCACGCGGCGCAGCATCTCAGCCAATGGGAGCCGCCTTGAACGAGGAGTTCGCGATGAGGCCGCCCAGGTCGGCTGCCATACCGAACGTGCTGGTGCTCGCGCCCTTGGTGACCTGGAAGGTGAGAATCGAGCGTACCGTCGACGAACCGTCCACGCCCGCGGGGCACGTCGCGGTGCAAGCGGACGCGCCTTGCAAGACGGACGTCGGGTGGTTCACCGTCACCGCGCCCGAGGCCGTCACCGTTAGCCCGTCGGGGTACGTCAGGGTGACGGACGGCAGAGTGATGTCGGCCGGGCTGCCGGCAGATCCGAACCCGTCCAGATGGACGTCCACATAGGTCGAGCCGTTCCACCAGTGGAGCGTCCCGGACTTGGTATACGTCGGGTTCCGTGCGCCGCGGCCCGACTCGCTCGACGCCGTCTCGGTCAGGCCGTCGACGTACCACAGCCCCTGGTAGCCCGCGGGCGGTGCAAGGGAGCCGGTGGGGTCAAGGACGCTCACGGTGCCAAGCGACCGCGTCACCGCAGCGTGCACGCAGCCGCCGGTTGCGATGGCGGGAGTGCTGGCGTCGCAGGCCGTACCGGACATCGCCGAGGCGAGGTTAGCGGCCACAGCGCGAGAGACGGCGGCGCCTGTTCCGAGCGACACCAGTAGGGCGTCCACAGAGCCGACAGCCGTCGGCGCCCGAAGCGCGATGAAGCCCGAGCTTGCGTTTGTATCGACGCTGCTGCTCACGCACGGCCGCAGAGCGCCTGGCAGGCCGGTGTCGAGACCGAGTCCGGCCGCCGTGCCGTTCTTGCACAGCGTCTGGTCGGCGTAGATCGCGGCGCTGGAGGTGCCCGAGGTGCCCGTCGGTGCGTGCGCGACCAACTGCCCGAGGTCCCCGGACAGGCTCACCTCGCCGGACGACTGCATGGCAGTCGACGTCTTTGTCTGCGGTGACGCAGAAGACGGGTCGCTCGTCACGGCGACCGAGGCACCGACACCTCCTGCGATCGCATCGGTCGCTCCCGTCGAACGTCCTTCGATCGTTCCGACAAGGCCCTTGGCGCTTGCGGTCTGCTCCATGGTCAGGTCGGAGCTCAGCACCGGGAGGGCCAGCGAGATCATGCGACCGTCGAACCCGTCGATGTTGCCGGTGCTGGAGTCGGCGGAGACCGTGAAGCCGCCGAGGCTCTGGCCGGCGTGCGCGACGAACGCGGACTGGCACGGCCCGCTGAACGGGTGGTCGGCCGCCGTCAGGCATCCGGACGGCGAGAACAGGACGGACCTCTGCGCGACGTTTCGCTGACCGTGGCTCACCGAACTCGACCAGGAGGTGATGACCGTGAGGTTGTAGACCTGCTGTTGTCCCGCCGAAGGCACCGGGTTAGTGACATAGGTCTGGACGACGTAGTTGACACCGTCGATCGGCGAACTCACACGCTTGCCCGAGGAGTTGTTGACAAGAAGTGGTTCGGACACGCCCGGCAGCACCGACGAAGGAGCGAAGAGCGGCGGCGCGCCGCCCGACACGTAGGAGAGGCCGGCGTCCATAGGCCACGCTGCCGGGTTGTCGACGGTGACCGAGGCGTAGTCGAGCGCCCGAAGACGCTCCATGCTCTGTGTGGTCAGGGAGGTCGCCGTCTGGCGCTGACGTGCGAGAGAGATCGTCTGAAGACCGGATACGAGGACGGAGAGGACGACGGTCATCAGAATGAGTGTGAGGAACATGGCGAGGATGATCTCGATCAGGGTGAATCCGCGATCCGGCGCACCCGGCCCCGGCAGCGGCGCTTTCGTCACGCGTCGCACAGTGTCCCTCTCTGGTCCTGGAACGCTCCGCAATTTGCGCGCGACGCGTACATCGAGCGCCGCGGGGGGGGGGGGGGGGGGGGGGGGGGGGGGGGGG
>JABBOX010000290.1 GCA_012927555.1 Phycicoccus sp. | reverse complement strand
CTCCGAGCTCGGCCTCGACCACGTCGACTGGCCCCGCGGTGGGGGGGCGGGCCCGCACGGCCAGGACGGCGCGGCGCGGGGCGGGCCGGAGCGGCCCCGCCGCGGCGCGGGGGGCGCCCCGCCCCCCGGCGCGCCCCCCCCCCCCCCCCGGGGGCAGGATGGTCACCCGCGAAGGCGCCGGTCGCGAACTGGCGGATGACGTCCGACCAGGCGCCGGTGCTGTGGCCGTTCATCAGTCCACCCGGGCTGCCTCCCACCGGCGCTCAGATGGGCATCGACCAGCTCAGCGGCGGATCGTTCTACGCCGATCCGCTCGGGTGGGTGCTGCGCGACGACGTCCCGGTCACCAACCCCAACATCTTCGCGTTCGGCAAACCCGGCCGCGGCAAGAGCGCGACCCTCAAGGCCTTCATCTTGCGGATGATGGACTTCGGCTACCGCACCCTCATCGTCGGTGACCCCAAGGACGAGTACGAGAAGCTGTGCCGGGCATTGGGCGTGGAACCGTTCGCGATCGGGCACGGACTGTCCACCCGGATCAACCCACTGGCCTTCGGCCCGCTCGGTGCCGGCTGGGAGAACCTGCCCGCAGCCGAGGCCCAGCGCCGCGCCGCCATCGTGTTCGGTCGCTGGCTGACCCTGGTGCGCGGACTCGTCGGCAGCCAGCGCATCGGAGAGGCCCGGGTTCCTTTCGGGCCCACCGACGAGGTCGTCGTCAAGAGCGCCCTGCAGTACCTCACCGGGTACACCCACGGACAATCGCGCCTCCAAGAGGTCACCATCCCCCAGCTGTGGCAGCTGCTGGACAACCCCACCGACGAGCTGGTCGCGCAGTGCAGATACGAGTCGACCCGGCACTTCCTGGACGAGACCCGGATACTGCGCGACGCCCTCGGCCAACTGGTCAGCGGGGCCCTCGCCGGACTGTTCGACGACCACACCAGCATCGACGTCGACTGGGCGGCGCCCATCCAGTCCCTGAGCCTGTCGCGTCTCGAGCCGCTCGGCGAGGAGGCGGTCGGGATCGCCCTGACCTGCCTGAACTCCTGGGGGCGCGGGATGCGCGAGATGGCCCAGCCCGGCGACCTGCGGATCGTGGTGCGCGACGAGTCGTGGAAGCAGCTGCGACTCGGACCGGAGGCGGTCAAGAGCTTCGACGCCGACCTGCGCCTGTCCCGGCGCGACGGGGACATCCAGTTCGCCGTCGCCCACAAACCCAGCGACCTCCTCTCGGCCGGGGACGCCGGCTCGCAAGCCGTGGCGATCGCCAAGGACCTCCTGCCCCGGGCCGACATCAGAATCCTGCACGGCCAGGACCTGGCCGTGGCCAGCGAGCTGGAGCGCCTGCTCGGGCTCGGCCCGATCGCCCAGAACCTCGTCACCGGTTGGGGGATGCAGGGCAAGGGCCGGGCACTGTGGTGCGTTGGCGAGCAGATGTACAAGGTCCAGACCGTGCTGCACCCGCTCGAGCTCGACCTGACTTTTACAAACGACGCAATCGAGTCGGCTGCGTAGGGCCGCGCTAGTGAAGAAGATCGCCGCCGTCGTCGGCCCCATCGTGGTGATGATCATGCTGGTGCCGTTCCTGGCTGCGCTGATGGTCACGGCGATCGCCGGCCCGGCCGTCGGGCAGGAGCTGAAAGCGATCGCTTGCGCCGGGTCGCTGCCCGCGAGCGGGTCGTGGCGGCCACCGTTCCAGCAGGGCTACTCGCTCACTTCCGGCTACGGGATGCGCTTCCACCCGATCGACCACCAGTGGAAGCTGCACACTGGCCAGGACCTGGTCTCCCAGCCCAGCGCGGGCCCCGTGGTGGCTGCAACAAGCGGGACGGTCGTCAGCGCCGGCGCGATGGCCGGTTACGGCAATGCCATTGTCCTGCAACACTTCGGGGGTATCCGGACCCTCTATGGGCACCTGGCCAGCATCGCCGCCAAGATCGCACCTGGTGTGTCCGTGGCGATCGGGCAGGTCCTGGGGGTCGAGGGCTCCACGGGTGCCAGCACCGGCAACCATCTGCACTTCGAGGTGATCGTGGGCGCAAAGCCCATCGACCCGGTGCCGTTCATGCTGGACCACGGGGCGCCCCTGAACGGCCAGTCCATCGCGCCGACCTCACCTACGCCGGCCACGCTCGCGACGCCTGCCGTGGAGGGCGGGATCGGGTTCCCGCTGCCTCCCCCCGGAACACCGCGCCGGTCCAGCCTGACCAACCCGCCACTGATCATCCCAGCTCAGATCAAGAGCCTCTACCTCGCAGCGGCCAGCAGGTATCAGATGCCCTGGACCCTGCTCGCCGGGATCGGCATGGAGGAGAGCGGGCACGGGCGGAACAACACCGCCAGCTCGGTCGGGGCGCTCGGCCTGATGCAGTTCATGCCTGCGACCTGGGCGAGCATGGGTGTCGACGGCAACGGCGACGGCCGCGCCGACATACGAGGCGATGCGGACAGCATCTACTCCGCGGCGAACTACCTCACCAAGTCCGGCGTTACCAAGGGCCCCGATGGCGTTCGAGCGGCGATCTTCACGTACAACCACGCCGACTGGTACGTCAATGACGTGCTCTACTACGCCACGGCTTACGGCGGAGGCACCGTCCTGGGCGACCCCACCGACTGCGGCGCCGGAAACGGCGACCCCAACCTGCCACCCCTGACCAACGGGCGGGTCAAGACCGTCCTGACTTGGGCGCAAGGCCACGTCGGTGACCCCTACGTCTTCGGCGCAGGCGGCCCGAACGCCTGGGACTGCTCCAGCTTCACCCAGGCCGCCTACGCCCGCATCCACATCACCATGCCGCGCACTGCCGGCGCGCAGCGCGACTGGCTCGCCGCCGGCAACGGATTCCGGGTCCGCCTCGGAGCGGAGAAACCCGGCGACCTCATCTTCTCGGACTCCTACCTGGGACCGAACGCCATCGGGCACGTGGCGATGGTCTGGGACCCGGCCGCCCAGACCACCATCGAGGCCCACGACGCCGCCAACGGCGTCGGCCACTTCAGCTACAGAGGCGGCCCAAGCCACCACATCTTCGAGATCTGGCGAGTCGGCAACGTCGCCGACAACCCCAGCAGGACCGCTTAAGTGACCGCCCACCGCGCTCCACCGCCCTTAGGGCAGGCAGAGACGACAGTTCCTAGAAACTCGGAGGCGACATGCAACGCTCACAACGGGGCGACCCCTACCCCTTCACCTGGGAGATCCCAGCCGCGATCATCGCCAGCGTCTTGCTGGTCCTGGTCCTCGGCGTCCACATTGGGCGAGCCGCGGCCAACCTGCTCGCTGGTGCGGGATGGGGCTGGCCGGCTCAGGCGGAGCTGTTCCGAAGCCTGCCCGGCGTCCTGGGCGGTGACGGCGGCGCCGGCCTGCCCGGCACGTACCACGAAGGCGCCGGGCGGAGCGCTCTGTGGACCTGGATCGGCGTCACCGAGCTGCTCCTGGCGGGCCTGCTCGCATCGGCGCTCATGATCGGCCTGGACCGTTGGGGACCGCAGCGCGTCCAGGGCATGGCCACCCGCGCCGAGGCCGAGCAGATGCTCGGCCGGACCCGGCTGCGCAAGGCCAGCGCCGTCGTACGACCCGACCTGTACGGCAAACAGCGGAGCCGGCCATGAAGCCTCGAGCCTTCGACCCCAAGGGCGTCGGCTGGCGGATCGGCCAAGCACGCGAACCCCGAGGCGGAGCGCTGTGGGTGCCGTGGGACCGCACCACCGGGGTCATCGGACCCCAGGGCAGCGGCAAGACCCTCGACCTGCTCACTCCCGCGCTGCTCGCCGCGCCCGGCGCAGCGCTGGTCACCCTGACCAAACTCGACGACCTGCTGCTGAGCGTGACCGGCCGCTCCAGCGATGGCCGGCCCTGCGTCGTCCTGGACCCTTTCGGGCTCGCGGCCGGCATCCCCGAGCTGATCTGGGACCCGATCGACGGATGCGTGGACCCGATGGTCGCCGAACGGCGCGCCAAGGCCGGCACCGTCAAAGGTGCCGTCAACGGCGGGCACGGCGACGACGCTGCCCGCTTCTACGCGGCCGAAGCCGCAAAGGTCATCCAGGCCTATTTCCACGCCGCAGCCCTGACCGGGCGAACCCTGCAGGACGTGCTGCGCTGGGTCGCCAACCCGATGAGCACAACCGAGCCCACCGAGATCCTGCGCGAACACCCCCACGCCGCGCCGTTCTGGCACGGCCTGCTCCACGGAGCTCTCCATGGCGACGACCGCACCGCCGGCAACACCACCACCACCGTCCAGCAGGCCATGTCCCTGTTCTTCCAGGAGGACATCCGCCGCCGCTGCATCCCCGGACCTGGAAGGCCCGCGACCGATATCGCTGAGGTGATCCGCCGTCGCGGCACCATCTATCTGCTCGGCCGTGACGACCCCTACGCCTCCGCGTCGCCGCTGATGACGGCGATCGCCGAGCACGTCCTGGACACCGCGCTGGCCATGGCCAACGCCACGCCGTGGGGCAAGCTCTGCCCGCCTATGCTGGCCTGCCTGGACGAGTTGCCCTCCACCGCACCCCTTCCGACGCTACGCACCCGGATGGCAAACGAGCGCGCGCTGGGCATCTCCTTCATCTACGCAGCCCAGACCTGGCGCCAGCTCGCCGCGATCTTCGGCGAGACCGAAGCCCGCGCCCTCTTCGGGCTGACCAACGTGCTGGTCATGTTCGGCGGGTCCAAGGACGTTGCGTTCAACCAGGAGATCTCCGACCTCGTCGGCACTGTCCGCGTCGCCCGCACCTCCTGGCAGACCGGGCAGATGGGAGGACGAACCACCTCAGGAGAGGACATCCCGATCCTGCGCCCAGAGGAGATCCGCCAGCTCAAGGAACGCCACGCCCTGGTGGTCGCCGAGAACGGCAAGCCGATCATCGCCCGCCTGACCCGCTGCATCGACGGCAAACCCGGCGCGCAGCTGCTCGCCAACCAAGAGCAGCTGCGGTCCCGACTATCCGACGCCCGCCGCATGGTCGTCACGCCCGAGGCCCGCAGCACCGCCGCGCTGGTCGAGGCCAAGCGCCGCGGCCTGATCGACGAGGGGAGCTAGCAGTGACCACCGACCCGGCTACCGAACCGGCCGAGCAGCCGATGATCCGCGCATTCCCCGAAGGTGGTGCCCTCATCCGGCTGGCCTACCGCGAGCTGAGCATCGCAGCCAACGGCACCAAGGAACAGAAGAACGCGGTCGGCAACCCCCGCCTTCTGCCCCGGCCCTGGGACCCGGCCACCTGCCTCAATACCGAACTGCGCGAACAGGTTTGGGCCTGGCTCGAGGAGGTCGTCACCTGGCTCAACCACGAATACGTCTGGGACGTCGGCGCGGTCATCCCCGGCTGCTGGCCCCAGCACCCCCACCTCGTCCACGAGATCGCCGCCCTGGCGGACCAACGCCGCCGAGCCGGTGCCGCGCTGACCAGCGACGGGCTCGAAGAGTGGCACCGGTACGCCCTGCCGGGGTTCATCGACCGGATGCGCGCCCGGATCAAGGACCACTGCGAGGAAGGCCACCAACGGTGGCCCGCCAGCAGCCGCTATGCGCGACACACAAGCGACCCGACCAGCCACGACCGCACCCACATCTATGGCCGCGACGTGGAGGCCACAATCCGGCGCGGCACCAACGCCCCTCGGGAGCGGCCGCGTCTGGGAGTCGTGAACCTGGAGACCGGCGAGATCACCGACGGCCCGCCGTTGTCACGCCCTTGACTGGCGAACACCAAGGACGGGCCACGAGGTTTCGGCTACCGCACGGCCGATTCGCGGAGCTCCACAGGACAAAAGGACTCCAAGCTGTCCTGGCGAGCGTCATCGTGCGTGTGATTATGGATGTGATTTACCCTTGGTTCTTTGGTGTCACTATGCGACCATACAAATGTGGCCACCTCAACAACCGCCCGCGGTGATCTCCGCGCTTTCCAAGGCTCCATCCGGCTCTCGTCTGCCGAGGTGACCGCACGCCTGCGCGAGATTCTTGGCGCCAAGCTTGTGGCGTACCTGGGATCGGTAAAGGAGACGAGGGCTGTGCGTCAATGGGCGGATGGTGAGCGTGAGCCGTCGGCTGAGGTCGTCACCCGATTGCGGATCGCCTACCACGCGGCAGCGTTGCTGCGCGAGAAAGACTCCGCTGCCGTCGTCCAGGCGTGGTTCCAGGGCATGAACCCACGGCTCGACGACGTCGCTCCGGCTCGACTACTGCGCGAGGGCGACCTGGAGCAGGTTGGTCCGGCCGTTTTGGCGGCCGCTCGCGCATTCGCGGCCCAAGGCTGACCGAGTGCCGGACCTCACCGTCGACGCGCCGCGCCGGCTTGTCGTGTCGCGGGTCGGTTACAAGCCCGAGCCGTGGGCGTGGGTGGGTTGGGAATGGGCCACTGACGGTCGCTTCCGTGGTCGTTGGGACGACTTCGACGGCAACTTCCGCACCATCTACGCGGGCTCGACCCTGTTGGCTTGCTTACTGGAACTTCTGGCGGATTTTCGCCCCGACCCTCGGCTGACCCAGGTCCTCGATGACATCGAAGTCGATGACGACGACGAAGCGATCTATCCCACGTCGCCATCTGGTGTTCTCGATCCGAGCTGGCTCGAACCGCGATCCGCTGCCAGCGCCAAGCTCAGCGGCCGGTTCTGCTCGGTCGCCACACGCGACTCGCTCGCCACACTGCACCCCCAGTTTGTCGGCCTCGCCCTCCAACTCGGTCTGGAGGACTTCGACGCCTCCGCCCTCAAGGACAGCGGTGCTCGCCGCTTGACCCAATCGGTCGCCAGCCACGTGTACGCAATGACCAACTTGGACGGGGTTCAGTTCGCCTCCCGGCACGGAGACGACCTTGTGCTGTGGGCCATCTTCGAGCGACCCGAGGACGGCACGTTATCCGCCTGCCTCAGCGATCTCGAGCACCACGACCTCACCCGAGAGAACCCCGCTCTGCGGCGTGCGATCGAGCTCATCGTTTTGTGTTGGAGCGACGAACCGAATCCAACGCCAGCCACAACCGAGGGTCGTACGGAAGCAGCAGCGCCTCTGCCCCTCGTGCATGCCGCCGCCGACGACGCGTTAGCGGCCACCTACCCCGACGGTGAGGCGTTGCCCGAGACGCCGGTGGGGGCCGCCACGCTGTGGTGGCTCGCGCTCAGGGACCCGGATCATTACCGGACGGCGCTGGCTCAACTCAGCGCGGATGCGTCGGTCTGGGGTGACTTTCTGAAGGCGCGTGAAACCCTCAGGGGGTTGTCGATTA
>JABBOX010000059.1 GCA_012927555.1 Phycicoccus sp. | reverse complement strand
GCCGCGCATCTGGACCGGGATGACGAGCGAGAACGTCGACTGCAGCGGCAGCATGAAGGCCTGCAGCGCCCCGCACCCGAACCACAACAGCCAGGCGATCAACACCGGCGGGGCGATCACGGTCACCACGAGCGGCAGCGGCATCAGCAGCGCCATGACGATGATCCGGGGGTTCTGACGCTCGGGCTGCCAGCGTCCGACGATCGCAAGACCGGCCGCCGCGCCCAGGATCGGGGCTGCCATGAGCAAGCCCCCGAGGCGCGCTGAACCGGACGGATCCTTGGCAGCCGCGTAGGCGATCGCCACTGCCTCCGGCGCCGCCATCGCCCACACCGAACACAGGCTCAACGCAAGCAGAGAGACCAGGACCGGGTGCCGGAACAAATAAGCGGCACCCTCGCCGATGTCGCGAAAGAACCCGAAGACCCCCGCGGATGGCGTTCCGCGGATGGCCTGAACCCTGACCACCACGGCGATGACCGCGGCCGAGACCAGGAAGGTGCTGAGGTCGAACCACAGGGCACCACCGGTGCCCACCCACGCCACCACAACTCCGCCGAGGCCTAGTCCAATCGCTTGGTTGATCTGGTCGCTCATGGTGCTCAGACCCAGCGCACGGGCGTAGAGCCGACGATCGCTGAACAGGTCGGTCATCAGGATCTGGCTGGAGGCGATCGCAGGCCCACCCGCGAGCTCGACCAGGAACAGCAGCGTGAACAGGACCCACAAAGCCACCGGGGTCGCGTCTGTCGGCAGGCTGGCCACGCCGCTGCTGCGAGCGCCCACCACGAGGATCAGGGCGCCCACCAGAGCCGCCCGCGTCAGGTGCGACGCGATCAGGACGTGCTTGTAGGGGATGCGGTCAGCGATCGGCGCAAGGAGACTGCGTCCGAAGAACGTGGGCAGCAAGCTGACGGCGAACGTGGCAGCGGCCGCAAACGCCGACCCGGTCTGCTCGAACACGAACGCGGCGACCGTCAACCGCGCCAGGTAGTCCCCCCACGTCGACAACGCGGCTGCCAGGAAAATCGCAAGATAGCCGCGGGTCCGGAAAACCTCCGCGTAAGAGGGCATGGCGAGGCTGTCGTGTGAGTCCCCCGCCTGCCTGTTCACCATGGGGACGCTACCCGCCTAGACCGACTCGTAAAAGTTGAAATTGACAGCGGCCCGCGCGCGACGGGCCAAACGCCGGTATGCCTCGGCCAGCTGGTCACCAGCGCCGGCCTCGCGTCCGACGATGCGTCCAATCCCATCGGCGTCCCGCAGGTCGCTGGGAAGTGCGTCAATCGGTCGGCCTCGCCACAGCACGGAGGCGTTGCGCAGGGAGGACGCGAAGGTCCAGGCCTGCGCCATCGTCTGAACGTCTGCGGGAGGGATCAGGCCGGCGTCACCAGCAGCAGCCAGGGCCGCGAGCGTCCCGGTCGTGCGCAGTCCTTCGATCTCAAAGGCGTGGCGCAGCTGCATCAGCTGCGCTGTCCACTCGACGTCGGAGAGCCCGCCCGACCCCAGCTTGAAATGCGTCTTGGGATCCGCCCCCCGCGGCAGACGCTCGGACTCCATCCTCGCTTTGAGCGTGCGAACCTCACGTATGCCGTGTGCCGACACACCGCCGTCGGGCCACCGGATCGGGTTGATCAGCTCACAGAACGCCTGCCCAAGTGCGGTGTCGCCTGCCACCGGGGTCGCACGCAGCAGCGCCTGCGCCTCCCAGGTGAGGGACCAACGCTCGTAGTAGGCGGCGTACCCACCGAGCGAGCGCACCATCGGCCCGACCTTGCCCTCTGGCCGAAGGTCAGGGTCGATGACCAGCTGTGGGTCCGGGCCAGCGGCCGCCAGCAGACGTCTGAGCTCCTGAACGACCAGCGTGGCCTGCCTCTGGGCCTCGGTCTCGTCAACACCCTCGTCAGCCTGGTGAACGAACATGACGTCTGCATCCGAGCCGTAGCCCATCTCGCCACCGCCGAGGCTGCCCATGCCCACCACCAGTAGACGGGTGCCCAAGGGACTGCCGAGCTCTCCTTCCACGCGTTTCGTGGCAATGTCCAGTGCGGACTGCAGCGTTGCGGACGTCAGGTCAGTCAGCGCCGTCCCCACCCCGGAGAGGTCCAGCTGTCCGGTGAGGTCAGCAACGCCGATCCGGAAGAGCTCCTGGCGTCGGACAACACGCGCCGCCGTCATCGCATCGTCCGGCTCGCTCTTGCGACCGGTCGCCGCCGTCATCGTCGCGAGCAGCGCCTCGCGGCTGCGTGGGGTCAGACCTCCGGCGTCACCCAGGATGGCAACAGACTCGGGCGCCCGGGTGAGCAGGTCTGCGGCATAACGACTTCGCGCCAGAACGTGCGCGAGACGTTCGGCCGCACTGCCCTCGTCGCGGAGCATCTTGAGATACCAGTGGGTCGTGCCCAGGGAGTCGCTGATCCGGCGGAAAGACAGCAGACCGGCATCAGGGTCGGCCTCGTCGGCGAACCAGCCGAGCATGACCGGCAGCAACGTCTTCTGGATCGCGGCGCGCCTGCTGAGTCCGCCGGTGAGGGCCGCTAGATGTCGCATTGCCCCCGCGGGGTCTCGAAACCCTAATGCTGCCAACCGTTCTTGCGCAGCTTCGGGAGTGAGCCGTGCTTCGGTGCTGCTGAGTCGCGCGGACGCTATCAGCAACGGACGGTAGAACAGGCGCTCGTGGATTCGGCGCACCTCGCGTGCTTGCTGCTGCCACTGCTCGACCACAGCCCGCGCAGAGTCACGACGGTGGCCCACAGCCCTGCCGAGCCGCCGCAGATCCGCCTCGTGGGTGGGCATCAGATGAGTGCGCCGTAGTCGGAACAGCTGGATCCTGTGCTCAAGGGTGCGCAGCAAGCGATACGACTCGTCCAGGACAGCTGCGTCATCACGCGCCACGTATCCGCCTTTTGACAGCGCAGCCAGGGCTTCCAAAGTCGTGCCCGATCGCAACGTCGTGTCGGTACGGCCATGGACGAGCTGCAGCAGCTGGACACTGAACTCGACGTCCCGCAGACCGCCCGGGCCGAGCTTGAGCTGGCGCGCGGACTCGGCCGCGGGGACATGCTTCTCGACCCGTCGGCGCATCGCCTGGACGTCCTCGACGAAGTGCTCGCGACTTGCCGCCTGCCAGACAAGAGGACTCACAGCGTCAAGGTATTCGCGGCCCAGCCCGGTGTCGCCGGCGACGTTTCTGGCCTTGAGCAGAGCCTGGAACTCCCACGTCTTGGCCCACCGCTGGTAGTAGTGGAGGTGGCTGGCGACGGTTCGGACCAACGGGCCGTTCTTGCCCTCCGGACGCAGCGCCGCGTCGACGGGCCAGAGCGTGCCTTCGGCCGTGTTCGCCGAACAGGCCCGCATCAGTGCCGTCGCCATCTGGGTGCCGACGACGAGGGCAGCCGTCTCATCGGCGACGTCACCGCTCGCCGGTTCGGCCACGAAGATGACATCGACGTCAGAGACGTAGTTGAGCTCACGTCCCCCGCACTTGCCCATGCCGATCACCGCGAACCTGCAGATGTCCACCTCGGGTCCAACCTCGGCGCGGGCGATGACCAGCGCAGCCTCGAGCGCGGCCACGGCCAGGTCGGCCAGCGCGGCCGCGGTAGGTGGCATCTCGTCGACCGCCCTCTGCGCCGTCAGGTCCAGCGCCGCGATCCCCAGGAGATTGCGGCGGTAGGCGACCCGCAGGGCGTCATACGCGGGCATGGTTCCTGCGTTGGTCAACGCTTGCGTCACTGCGCCCACCAGGGCGTCGCGGCGCTGTTCGGCGCTCTGTCGGGTCGCTTCAGTGACGCAGCGCCAATGGGCCGGATGCGTCACAAGATGGTCGACGAGCGCAGTGGAGGCTCCGAGCACCGCGAGCAACCGGTCGCGCCCCGGACCGGCGTGCCGCAACGCGGCGATCAGATCCCCGCCCTGGTCCTCGGCGTTGACGTCTCGCTTGCCCAACGACTCCATCAGGCGAACCAGCCCGAGCAGGGCAAGGTCGGGGTCAGCGACCTTGCTCAACGCGTCGGTCAGGCCATCACCGAAGACGTGGTCCATCGGGTCTGTCAGCCCGGCAATTGCGCGATCGTCCAGCAGCGCATCGGCCCGCGCCGGATCGGCAAACCCCAACCGGGCCAGCCGACCCGCCCGACTGGCTGGCCTGACGGATGCACTCACCGGCTCAACCTACCGAGCACGGAGCCACCCCGGCCTGGGCTTCCCCACAACGATTTCACTACAAGCGCGCGAGATAGCGATCCAGCTCGAAGGCGCTGACCTGGCCCTTGTAGTCGGCCCACTCGGCACGCTTGTTGCGAAGGAAGAAGTCGAAGACATGCTCGCCCAGGGTCTCTGCCACGAGATCAGATCGTTCCATCACGGTGATGGCATCGATCAACGACGCCGGTAGTGGCTCTATGCCCATCGCCCGACGCTCGGCGTCGGTCAACGCCCAGACGTCGTCCTCGGCCTCGGCCGGCAGCTCGTAGCCCTCTTCGATCCCCTTGAGCCCTGCGGCAAGCATCACGGCAAAGGCGAGGTAGGGGTTGCACGCCGAGTCCAGCGATCGCACCTCGACGCGAGTGCTCTGACCCTTGCTCGGCTTGTACATCGGAACGCGCACCATCGCACTGCGGTTGTTGTGCCCCCAGCAGACGTGAGCCGGCGCCTCTCCCCCACCCCACAGACGCTTGTACGAGTTGACCCACTGGTTGGTGACGGCGCTGATCTCGGAACCGTGATGCAACAGCCCTGCGATGAACTGCCGACCCACCTGGCTGAGCTGGTAGGGCGCTCCGGCCTCATGAAAAGCATTGCGGTCGCCCTCGAACAGCGACAGGTGAGTGTGCATCCCGGAGCCCGGCTGATCGCTGAACGGCTTGGGCATGAAGGAGGCAAAGACGCCCTGCTCCAGTGCAACCTCCTTGATCACCGTGCGAAAGGTCATGATGTTGTCGGCCGTCGAGAGGCCGTCGGCGTAGCGCAGGTCGATCTCGTTCTGGCCCGGGCCGCCCTGGTGATGGCTGAACTCCACGGAGATGCCCATGCTCTCGAGCATCGTGATGGCGGCTCGCCGGAAGTCGTGTCCGGTCCCGTGAGGCACGTGGTCGAAGTAGCCGGCCTGATCCACCGGAATCGGCGGCTGACCGGGCTGGATTGGTTGCTCGAACAGGAAGAACTCGATCTCAGGATGCGTATAGAAGGTGAACCCGAGGTCGGCGGCCTTGGCCAGCGCGCGTTTGAGGACGTACCGCGAGTCGGCGAAGCTCGGTGAGCCGTCGGGCAGGACGATATCGCCGAACATCCTTGCTGTGCCTGGGCTCTCGCCACGCCAGGGCAACACCTGAAACGTCGCCGGGTCGGGCTTGACCAGCATGTCGGACTCGTAGACCCGGGCGAATCCCTCGATCGCGCTGCCGTCGAAACCGATGCCCTCCGAGAAGGCGCCCTCGAGCTCCGCCGGGGCAATGGCCACCGACTTCAGCTGGCCCAGCACGTCCGTGAACCACAGTCGCACGAAGCGGATGTCGCGTTCTTCGATGGTGCGGAGGACGAACTCCTGTTGACGATCCATAACGCGATCCTGCCCTAACCGTGTTTCGTGCGGGTTAAGAAACGCCAATGGTGCCGACTCATGTGCTGTCCGACCTCGCGGAATCGGCCTGTTCCAGACCCACGAACTGCGGACGTCCCCGAGAGCAACACTCCCGGGGACGTCCTTCGTGGCTGAGAACTACGGTGCGGTTGTCACCTGGACGGACAAGTGGTCGCCGTCCGTACTGGTGCTCAAGACGCTGATCGTCGTGCCCGAGCCGGCAACCTTGGTCGAAGCCCACGGGTTATCCGCGGACCAGTAGCGGTTCGGGTCGGTGTCGTCGAACGTCGGGATTGCGGGCTGCGACGCCACGACGGTTTCGACGCCCAAGCGATGGAAGGTCACCGCGTCGGTGGCCTCCTGACCGAACGTGGCGTCGAACCCTTGACGGCGGTTGCCGAGTTTGAAACCGCCGGGGAACAGGACGGGCGCAGGTCGCGCGTCGACCGGCAGGGTCTGGCCACAACCGGCGTGGATACGGGTGTTGTTGTCGGTGCATGCACCGTCGGAATACCAGACCAGCAGGCCGTTCTGGTAGGGGAAACGCTCGACCCAGTCCGGTCGGGTGTTGCCGAAGCCGAAGTTGTACGGCCCCGTCTGCAGCGTGGCGTCATAGCCCGAGTACACGCGGTTCTCAGCCAGGTAGAACTGCGGGACGACCTTGCTGACCGAGCCACTCATGCGGGTGAAACCATCGGCCGCCCAGCCGTTGTCGCCGGACTCGACGTCGTCGCTCCAGATTGGGGGAACGGCACCGTCAACGGTCAGTGCCACGTCGTCGAGGAACGGCCCGGCGAAGTGCAGACCACCGTCGGTGGCGTAACGGAAACGGAACTGCACGACGGAGCTCTTGTAACCCGACAGGTCGTAGCTGATCTGCTTCCAGTCCGAACTGCCGTCGATCGGCTTTCCGACCTGGACCCAGTTGAGCCCGCCATCCGTGGATACCTCGCCATAGAGGTAGTCGTAGCCCGCTTCGATGTCGTACTTGGCCCACGCGGACAAGCTCGCCGACGTGCCGGCCGTTGTCAGGTCGACCGTGCGACTCAGCGTCGTCTTGAGGTTGTCGGCCGAACCGCCCCACCACTCCGTTGCGAGGGAGTGCGGGGTGTTGTAGTTGGTGACCACGGTCTTGTCGGGCAGGTTGACCAGGATCGCCTGCGGTGCCGCGCTGGTGCCGGAGCGGTCGGCCGGTCCGAGGTTGACCAGCTCGTTCGTGCCGAAGTTGACCTGCTTGTAGTCCAGCCAGCCGAGCTGCATCTTCTCCCACGGGCCCATGTAGCCGGGCGTGGTGCCGATCGAGTCGGTGCCGTGGTTCAACCACGAGCCACCGCTCATCAGGGTCCAGAAGCCGGTGCCGTTGTCGCCACCAGCAGTGTCATAGAGGTCCGGCAGACCGAGGTCGTGGCCGAACTCGTGGGTGAAGACACCCAGGCCACCGTTCTCGGGCTCGGTGGTGTAGTCACCGATCCACATCCCGGTCTTTCCGATCTGGGTGCCCCCTGCGAGGTTGCCGGACGGACCGGAGTAGCCGTAGCTGTTGGAGTTGACGTACCAGCGGTGGGACCAGATGGCGTCCGAACCCTGGGCGCCACCGCCGGCCTCTTCGCCCTCACCGGCGTGGATCGCCTGGAAGTGGTCGATGTAGCCGTCAGGCTCGTTGAAGTTGCCGTTGTTGTTGTAGTCGTAGCGGTCGACCTTGTCGAACT
>JABBOX010000185.1 GCA_012927555.1 Phycicoccus sp. | reverse complement strand
TCAGCCTGCACCGCCGGGAAGCCACCACAAAGTCACCCGACAAGGGACCAGACGCCGGCCACGCCGCGCGTCAAAGCAACATGCCCCCACGCCACTTGACAACAACACCCCGTTGCTAACGGAACGGCAAGAACGGCACCGCGGCATCTACCTGTGACCAGTACCTGTCACCGCCGGTTACCGGCAGCTGCAGGCGTTCTGCGACCGCGATGCACAGGCCATCACCTAGCGACAGGGATCACGGCGTCTTGTTGGTGGGGTTTGGGCGACGGGAGCGGTTGCGCTGGCTCATGGACGCATACGAGCTCTTGACGGTCCGCTCGGTGTTGCCCTGGCCGGTGAGCTCGCTGAGCCGCTGCAGCTCGCTGACCTCTTCGTCCAGGGCGGCCCGATCGTGCGGGGCCATCTCGCCGATGTCGGCGGACAGCATGGACACGGCGCCGGTGAGCCAGGCGTTGGCGGCGTCGGTCTCGCCGGCACGCATGGCGGTGATGGCGTCACGTTTGCTCTGCTGGGCCTGCTGGAGGAGGCGCTCGACGGTGACGACGGGGTCGGGGACGCGGCCTGCGGCGACGTCGCCGGGGACGACGTTGACGGTGACCGGCAAGGTGATGACGTGCTCGACCATGTCGGGCAGCTCGGTGTAACGCACGGCAACCTCGGCGATGGTGGCCAGGCCGAGCGCGGCCATCGCCGGGATGTCGAGCTGGATCAGCAGCCGGCGGGACTCACCCTGATACAGGTCGCCGAGCTGGGCGATAACCTCGTCGCCGACCATGGCGACGGGGACGTCGTGCAGGACAGTGATCTCGGCCAGGCCCGACCCCAGAGGACGGATCGTGACGCTGGCCGCGGTGACAGCCTTGGCCAGGAGCCCGCTGACCTGTTTGGCGATCGCGGGATGGAGCTGGTCGACATCCTCGGCGAAGACGTGATCGCCGTTGCCGCCGCGGGCCAGGGCGACCAGGAGCTCTTCGTCATACCCCAGTCCGTAACCGATGGTGACCGTGGTGATCCGCGCCCGGGCCCGGCTCTCGGCGAGGTCGCCCAGGACCACCGGGGAGGTCTCGCCCTCGTTGGCGTGACCGTCGCTGATCAGCATCACGGTGGCACCGCCGTCGCCCATCGCGCGGTTGGCCTCGGACAGGCCCAGAAGGTAGCCGGCGCTCAGGTCGGTGCAGCCACCTGCGTAGATGCCGGCGATGGCCTCCTTCACCGCCTCGATGCCCAGGGACTCCAGGGCCGCCGTGGGGACAACGACATCGGCGTGGTCGTCGAAGACCACCAACCCGAAACGGTCTCGTGGGTCAAGGCGCCCGATCAACGTCGTGAGTGCCCGCTGTGATGCCTCGAGCGGCTCACCACCCATCGAGCCAGAGCGGTCCAGGACCACGACCAGGGTCTGCGCGGCCCGGGTGGCCTCTTCGGGGAGCTCGGGTGCCTGCAGCTCGAGCAACAGGTTGACCTGGTCGGTTGCCTCGACGGCGACCAGGTCGACGTCAAGGTTGGTGGAAACGTGCATGGGATCCTCCTGGGATTCGTTGGTACTGCTTAGGTTTCGGGCTGGACGTGCGATCAGGCGGAGAGCGGGCGCCCGTTGTCCTCGTGGCTGCGGATCGTGCGGATGATCCGGACCACGTCGATCGGGCTGCGCCGGTGCCACGTGGCGACCTCGGCGCGCTGCCGCTTCGCGATCGATGCCGGGGTCTCGGTCATCCGGTGCCACCAGTCCAGTGCGTCATGGGCATAGGAGATGGCGGCGATCGGACGGGCCGAACGGATCGCGTCCAACGCCTCCACCGGCTCCATCCCGGTGGCGAGCAGGATCGCGAACGCCATTGACGGGCCGCGGTTGATACCCATGTGACAGTGGGCCAGGACCTGGGCGTTCGGGTCCTGGAGTGCTTCCAGAGCGAAGTCGACCCCGTCGAAGAACCACTCATCTGGCATCGACTGGCCGGCATCGTCCTGGCCGTTCCAGAAGTAGTCGATCTTCGGGGCGTGGGCCTCGACGAACGCCTCGTCGGACCACTCGATCCGGTTGTCCAGGATGTGGGTGATGCCGGCGTCCTGTATCGCGGCCAGGTCGGCGAGCATCGCCGCGTCACCAAGGTGACTGGGCAGGTCTCCCCCGGTCCAGATGCGTTCGGCAACTCGGCTGATGTTGGCCACGCTGCTCCGCTCGGCAGCGATGCCACCGCCACCTGAGACGATCTTCGTCACGTCCACTCGACCACTTCCTCTGATTTGTTAGAGCATGTTTGCGCTAACTCAGAAGCTAGACGAGACCACTGACAGTGCCTCTCGAACGAGTCCCAGTCGCCACTGTCACCGCGTGGAGGACTACTTCGACGAGCTGGCTACCTCGATGGTGGTGGGAACGTCCGCCAACGGACCTGGCCTGGCGAGGAAGTCGCCCTGGCCGAAACCACAGCGGGCCACCTGCAGGTCGGAGAGCTGAGCCGGGGTTTCGACGCCTTCGCCGACCGTGTCCAGATGCAGAGTCTCGGTGAGTTGGATGATCGCGCGCAAGAAGGCGGGATCGGCAGACTCGTCATCGAGCGGATGCAGGAACTTCTGGTTGAGCTTGACCAGGTCCACCGGAAGCTGGTCCAGGTTGCTCAGCGACGAGTAGCCCGTTCCGAAGTTGGCGATGGCGACCCGAACACCGTGGGCGCGAAGCTCGCGCAGGGACTCACGGCTGCGCTCAACCAGCAGCATTCCCTCCGTGACATCGAGCACAAGAGCCGACGGCTCGAGGCCGTGATTGAGCAGTATGCGAGCGACCGAAGACGCGAACTGGGCGTCTTCGAGCTGGAGGGGAGAGACCTTGACGCTGACGTAGGCGTTGGTGCCGTGGACAGACCGCCACCCGGTATGTCCGCCGCAGACCTGCTCGATCGCCCACCGGCCGAGCTCGTGGATCAGGCCGGTCGCTTCGGCAACAGGGATGAACTCCGAGGGGGGCACATCACCGAGCTCAGGGTCGGACCAGCGGGCGAACGCCTCGAGCCCGGCCACGACCCCCGTGCGTAGGTCGACGATGGGCTGGTAGGCAAAGGTGATCGCACCTGCAGCCACCGCCGTCTGCAAGGCCGACTCGATCCGGAACCGGTTCACCACCTTGGTGTGCATGACGGGCGCGTAGATGACGTGGCGAGACCGGCCCTGGAGCTTCGCCTCATACATCGCCAGATCGGCGTTGCGCAACAGCGTTTCAGAGGTCTCCGTCGGTCCGGCGACGGCGATCCCGATGCTGGCCCCGAGGACCGTGGAGTGTCCGCTGAACTCCACGGGCGGTTTGCTCAGCGCGTCGAGGACGCGGTCAGCAACAGCCGTCACCTGCGCGGTGGTCACGTCGTCCACGAGCAGAGCGAACTCATCCCCACCGAGGCGCGCAACCGTGTCGCCGTCGCGCGCGCACGACTGGAGGCGTTGCGCAGCGGCGACGAGCACCTCGTCGCCGCAGGCATGGCCGAAGCTGTCGTTGACCGTCTTGAAGTCGTCGAGGTCGATGAACAGCACGGCGACCTGGCCCGTCTGACGTCGCTCCAGGGCATGACCGACACGGTCGTGGAAGAGCTGCCGGTTGGGCAGCTCGGTCAGCGAATCATGAAAGGCCTGGTGTTCCAGCCGTTCCTCGAGGTGCTTCTCCCGGGTGACGTCCACCAGGACGCCGTGGAAGGTCGCATGGCCCTCGTGGTCCCGCAGCATGATCGCGTCATCACGCACCCACACCGTAGTTCCGTCGCGGTGACGCAACCGGTAGGTAGCGGAGAAGATTCCACCCCCCATACCGCCGCGAAGGATGCGCCCCTCCTCACCCAGCGCTATCTCCTGATCGTCCGGATGGACCTGCCGGAACCAGATCTCGGGATCGGCCATCCATTCCTGTGCCGTGAAGCCGAGCATCCCTTCGATCTGAGGGCTGACATACGGCCACGGCCCCGCCGATCCAGGTTCGGCGACGTACACGACCGCCGGGACTCTCTCCACGAGCAGCCGATACCGCTCCTCGGCACCGCGGAGCTCGACCTCCAGCCGTTTGCGCTCCGAGATGTCCTGCGTCGTGCCGATCACATAGTCAGGGTTCCCGTCCGCGTCCCGCACCAGGGACGCCGTCAGGTCCGCCCACAGGATGCCGCCATCCTTGCGGATGAAGCGCTTCTCCATCTGGAAGTGGTCGATCTCGCCAGCTGCTATCTGGGCGAACAGGTCGAGGTTGGGTTGCACGTCGTCGGCGTGAGTGAACTCCTCAAAGGGCATGGCGGCGAACTCTTCGGGGGAATAGCCCAGTGAGTGACGCAGGACCTCGTTCGTCATGCCCGTGCGACCGTTGAGATCGACGATGCCGAAACCGACAGGAGCCAGCTCAAAGATCGTCTCCAAGCGACCGACCCGGACTTCCGCGCTCTCCGCCCCCCCGGGAACGCCAGTGGGCTGCGGCTCAGCGCCGTCGGTGCTCTCCACGACGTCCCCTTCCTTCGGGGCCCACAAGCTCATGTACAAGCGTACGACGAAGGTCGTCAGTCGTCATTCTTCAGTCGTCATTCTTCAGTCGTCGTCAGGACTTTCTACTCTGGCCCGGTCGCGGGTTCCGCCCTAATGTGTTGACGTCGTCTCAGCGAGATCGAGGAGGCCGCATGACATCACACCCCCGCAGCGGCGCATCGTTGGTGGCCCGCAAGGTCGGCTATTCCGTTGCGGTCATCGTCAACGTCATCATGTTGATCCTGGTGAACGCCACCCCTGGTTGGCGTGTCTTGCCTTTCCTTACCGAGGACTTCGTCAGCCTTTTGTGGCTGGTCAACCTGTCCATCCTCGCCAGCATCATGGTCAACGTGGCCCACCTGGCCTACGACGCGGCCTGGTTCAAGTCGGTCGGCCAGATTGGGCTGACCGCGATCGGGCTGGTGGCCGCGATACGGACGTGGCAGGTCTTCCCGTTCGACTTCTCGCCGTATGGCCCCTGGGAGACCGTGACGAGGCTGATGCTGGCGATTGCGATCTTCGGGTCAGTCGTGGGCATCGTGGCCGAGCTGGTGCGGCTCGCCGTCCACGGGATCAGCCTGAGCGTTCGGTCACAGACCCTCCATCGGTGAGGTCCTCGGGTGTGAGGCCCACCAAGGTGTCGTGAATCGGAGCGGGGGCCTTGACCTGACGTCGCCCGAAAGCGCGCAACAACGCCCCCAGCTCGTTGCCGATTCCCTTGAGTGGCAACGGAATCTCGTATTCGACAGCGCCGGACTCGCGATCGATCACACGAGCACCAACAAGGCTTTCCCGCAACAGTCCCTGCACGCCTGGATTGTCGGTGGAGACCAGCGCGGTGAAGTGGCGGATGCCCTCCTGCCGGGCACGATCAGCCAGCCGGTTCAGCAGCTCGGTGCCGAGCCCACGGCGCTGCCATTCATCGATGACGGTGACGGCAACTTCGGCTCCCGCCGGGTCTTCGGCGTGCCGGATGTAGCGAGCGACGCCAAGGCCACGACCGTCAGCTGGATTCAGTGCGACGAGCGCCTCGTGGGCGTGGTGGTCGACTTCGGTGAAGTAGCGCAGCTCGGCAGGGGTCAGGCTCGACTTGCTCATCAGGAATCGCAACCGACGAGACTCGGCACTCAGGCGCGCGAAACCCTCCACAAACAACGGCGCATCCTCCGACTGAACCTGACGTATCAGGACGACCGAGCCATCGCGCAGCACAACCGAATTGGCCTTCATCGCCGTCAGTCTTTCACCCGTCAACCTGCAGAACGGCAGTCGACGCGCGCGACACCCACTTCGTGATCCTGGCAACACAGGCGCGGTTGTCGATAGCGTCGTCAGCGTTGCTACCCAAGCTGGAGCTTGGGGGTCCGAATGGCCCGGCTCGGGCCGAAAGGAGGAGCGAGATGGCGCCCGGTATCTACATCGAGGAGATCCCAGGTCCACGAACGATCCACGGGGTGAGCACCAGCACTGCCGGGTTCATTGGTCCGTGCCGTTTTGGGCCGACGAGCGGACGCCCAGAGCTCCTCACGTCATACCTGGACTTCGCCCGCATCTATGGCGACGCGGTCGATCTGGCCTTCGAGGACAGCGGACCGGTTCCGAACTATCTCGCGCTCGGCGTCAAGGGCTTCTTCGACGAGGGCGGCACCAGCCTCTACATCGTGCGGACGTTCGCCCATACATCGCCCGGCGCACCCGACACGGCCCAGGGGGGCGCGAGAATCATCCCCCCCTCTCCCACGACGCCACAGGCATCACCGCTCACGGTGCAAGCGCGATTCCCCGGCAAGGCCGGCAACGTCCGTGTCACGTTCACCCTGCGCGCCGGCAAGAACGTTCTGGTGCAACGCGCGGCAGGACCGCGCCTGAACAGGGTCCACGAGTATGACGTCGTCTGGGCAACGGCCGGGTCGCCCGCCAGAGGGGACGTGTACGTCGTACGCAGGGACACCCTGACCGGCGAATGGACGCTGGCGGGTGGCCCACGCCTGGCCGTTGCCAACGCGATCTCGGTGCACCGCATCACGGCTTCGGTCGAGGTTCAGCACCCGACGGTGGACCCGCGAGGGCGGCCGGCATACGGACCGAGGCAGATGCTCGGCAAGCTCGGTTTCGACCCGCGCGCAGTCGGAACCTCCCTCAGCACCGTCCTGGCTGCCAAAACGTCCAGCCATGGGCAGGCATTGGCCATGCCGACCATGCCGATCGCCCTCGAGGGCGTCGACGACCTGGGCATCCCCCCACAGTCCGGCGATGAGCTTCCCGGCGCGATCGCGACGGCCATCTTCGGCCAGACCGCGCTCGCCACCGCCTCTGTCCCGACCGCCCGTCTCAGGGAGCGCCGGGTCGTCGTCACGCTGGATCACGGCAGCGACGGCAACGCCCCAGGTGTCACCGAGTACGAGGGCGACGTGAGTTTCAACGACTACCAGGACGACCCAATTGCGGCTCCGCTCAACGGCCTTCTCGCGTTCGAACAGGTCGAGGACATCTCCATAGTGGCGGCACCGGGCGTGTCATCAGGGTGGCTTGCCGCTGGGGGCGACGCAACAAGAGCCGCGCAGTCCGCCCAGTCGATCAACGGCTCCGTGATCGCGCATTGCGAGAAGATGCGCTATCGGATGGCGGTGCTGGACACCCCACCCAAGCTCTTGCCAGACGAAGTCCTGGACTTCCGGAACAAGCGGTCATCGACCCTTGCCGCGCTCTACTACCCATGGCTCACCGTGTCGCATCCGATCGACGGCCGCCGGCTGAACGTGCCTCCCGCTGGATTCGTCGCAGGGGTCTTCGCGCGGACCGACATCGAGCGGGGCGTATGGAAGGCGCCCGCCAACGAAGTGGTGCGGTCCGCGC